>NZ_JBFUHZ010000039.1:0-28938 GCF_056402135.1 Rhodococcus sp. P4_C10
GGCGGCGGCGAGCGCGGCGATGCCGGACTCGTTGGTGCGCGGGGCGAGGAACCCGATCAGCTTCTGACCCGGCCGCAGCCGCGCGGTCTCCTCGGTGTTGGGGGCGGCGACCTTGAGGACCACGTCGGCGGACCAGGCGTCGCCGATGGTGGCGCCGGCCTCCTTGTAGAGCTCGTCGGGCATCAGGGCGGCGAGCCCGGCACCGGACTCGACGATGACGTCGACGCCCTTGCCGATCAACGAGGCGACCATCTTGGGGACCAGCGCGACCCGTCGTTCACCGTCGTTCGTTTCCCGAACGACGCCGACCGTAGGGCGCGGCGTAGTGCTCTGCATTGTGTCCAACTGACTGTGACTTCCTGAGGTAGACGGTGTCGGGGCTGCTACGGGTGGGGCCCCGCGTGCGACAAGCGGAAGATGACCCAGCTCGCACGAAGTGCCTCATGCTAGCCAGAGGTTTGACCGTTTTGGGAAACCAAATCCTGCCCACTGGGCACTGAATCGAATCCGAACAGTGCCGTACTGGGCAAATGTACTGTCGAATGTGATCCCAGTCACGTCTAGTAACCTGGGTGATACAGACCGTAACGCGTGCGTCACGTCGAGTAACTTGGGCGATACGTGCCGTAACGCACGCGTCACGGCACGTAACCTGGACGACACAGCTCGAGCCGGAGGTGCCGATGACCAGTCACACCCCGTTGACCGTCACGGTCGAGCGCCTCTACGACCACCCGGAGCCCGAGCC
Organism: Rhodococcus sp. P4_C10; assembly: GCF_056402135.1. NCBI lineage: Bacteria > Bacillati > Actinomycetota > Actinomycetes > Mycobacteriales > Nocardiaceae > Rhodococcus > Rhodococcus sp. P4_C10. The sequence continues at coordinate 749 of NZ_JBFUHZ010000039.1, forward strand.
CGGCGCCCGGATCTTCGTCGACCGGTTGTGGCCGCGCGGCATCCGGAAGGACGCCTTCCACTACGACGACTGGGCCAAGGACCTGGCGCCGTCGAGCGAGCTGCGCGCCTGGTACAGCCACGAAGTCGCGCACTTCCGGGAGTTCCGGGCCCGCTACCTCGCGGAGCTCGAGTCGGACTCCGGACAGGCGGCAATCGGCCGGGTGAAGGAACTGGCGGCCGGTCGGCCGCTGGTGTTGCTCACCGCCGTCCGCGACCTCGAACACAGCCACGCCGTCGTGCTGGCCGAGTTCCTCTCCCAGTCGGTATGAGCGGCACTACCGAGTAGGTGAGCGGCACCACCGAGTAATAGGAATCACCTGCTGAGTGAGAGGCACTGCCCGGTGAGCGGGACGACACCGGCGAGAGGTACGGCCACGTGAGAGACGATGACCTCGGCGGGGACCCTGCCTGCTGGCTCGACCGGGTCTGCCCCGACTGCAGCGCGTTCGTACCCGACGGACCCGAAAAGGGCTGCGTTCGTTGCGGATACGGTCTCGATTCGCGTTCGGACGCGGCCCCGGGGACGCGCCCCATAGAGTGAAGTCCGTGAGTGAGACAAAGAAGCTGACACTGCTCGCCCGCGAACCGCTGACCACCGCGCTCGTCGAACAGTGGGACGTCATCGCCGGCCTGCTCGACGACCTCGCCGACGACGAGTGGTCGACGCCCTCGCCGCTGCCGGGCTGGACCGTGCAGGACGTGGTCTCGCACCTGATCGGCATCGAGTCGATGCTCAGCGGCATCGATCCCCCGCTGGCGGAGGACGCCGTGCCGGAGCTGCCGCACGTGCACAATCCGATCGGTTCCTTCAACGAACGCTGGGTGCTGGGGCTGCGCAGGCACTCCCCCGCCTCGGTACTCGAGACCTACAGGGAGGTCACCGGCCGGCGCGCCGAGTCGCTCGCCGCGATGACCCAGGACGACTTCGACGCCCCGGCGATCACGCCGGTGGGCCCGGAGAGTTACGGACGGTTCATGCGGACCCGGCTCTTCGACTGCTGGTTCCACGAGCACGACATCCGCGACGCAATCGGCCGGCCCGGCGACGAGGGTGGTCCCCGCGCGGAGTACGCGCTGGCCGAACTGCTGGGCGGGCTCGGCTTCGCCGTCGGCAAGAAGGGCCAGGCGCCGGACGGCTCGTCGGTCACCTTCGCACTGTCGGGTCCGCTGGCCCGCGAGATTCACGTCGCGGTCGACGGCCGCGCCGCGGTGGTACCGGAGCTCGCCGGCCCGCCGACCGCAACGGTGAGCATGGACTCTCGGCTGTTCACCCGGCTGTGCGGCGGCCGGGTGGACCCGGCGGCACACCTCGGCGAGATCGGTCTCGCCGGAGACGAGGAGCTCGGCCGGCGGGTGGCCACCCACCTCGCCTTCACCATCTGATGCGGCTGTTCCTGTCCTCGTACCGCTTCGGCGCGGACCCGGGCCGGCTGTTGCGGCTGGTCGGGACGCCCGGCCGGGTCGCGGTCATCGCGAACGCCGCGGACGCCTGGGGCAGCGCCCGCGACTCCGCGGTGGTCAGCGACCTGGTGCCGCTGCGGCGGCTGGGGTTCACGCCGGAGGAACTGGACCTGCGCGAGCACGTGGGCGACCCCGGGTCGCTGCGGGAGCGGCTGGCCGGGTTCCCCATGGTGTGGGTGCGCGGCGGAAACACCTTCGTCCTGCGCGCGCAGTTCGCGCGCAGCGGCGCCGACACGGTGCTCACGGAACTGCTGCGGGCCGATGCGCTGGTCTACGCCGGGTACAGCGCCGGCGCGTGCGTGATGTCGCCGAGCCTGCGCGGCCTCGAGACGCTGGACGACCCGGCGGAGGTCGAGCCTACGTGCGGGGTGCCGGTGCGGTGGGACGGGCTCGGCCTGATCGACCACTCGATCGTGCCGCACTTCCGCTCACCGGGGTACGGCGACGACGAGGCGGCCCTGGTCGAGGCGGTCGCCGAGCGGTACCGGCGCGAGGGCACCACATACAAAACCCTCACCGACGACGAGGTGATCGTCATCGGTGAGGGTTGAGGCAGTCGGGCGGCTGAGTCAGGGGGTCTGGGTCAGGGCGTCTGGGTCAGGCGAAGTCGGCCACGCGGGCCGGGAACAGGGACTTGCGGCGGGCTGCCTTGAGCCGGCGCCGCGACACCTCGTCGGCGCCACCGAGCAGCGCGTCGACCAGGAGCTCCGGGTCCCGCTGCCAGGCCGCGAGGATCGAGACCAGGGCCTCGTCCGAGAACATCCCGCTCTCCGACAGCGCGTTCATCCACTCGGCGTTCTCGCCGTCCCGGACGCGGTCGATCGCGTGGACGTCAACCTCGCCACCGTCGAACTCGTAGGACAGCACTGCATTGACCAGGTCATTCGTGGGGGATCCCAGATCTCGCATCGTGTTGGTCCCTTCGTCGGATGGCGGTTCGCCAATGCTGTAACACTTCGACGCCCTGGAGCGATGAGGACAACTTAACCCCGATTTGCCCATCGCGCTGGGGCTAGCTAACACGTTCTGGTAACAGAGTTACCGATGTGGCGATTGTTGCTTGTGTGACGACTTTCGCCGAAGTTTTTCCGTCGGCAGGTGTAACGATCGTCCTTTGTCGAGCGATAAGCACGTACCCGTCCCGGCTAGTGAGACTTGCGTCACACCTTAGCCCGGGCGGTGGGGACGCCGACCACCGACCCGCGGTGTCGGCCGGCCTCGGGACATTCGGGCACTTGCCCTCGGTCGCCGGTCCTCGGGGCCGCCCGAAGATGCATGCAGTCGATCGAGAGCAGAAGGTACGACTCGCCCGAAAACGTACGACTCGCCGATTCGGTGCGGATTCAGTCGTTCGTACAGAGTTCGGCGTGTTGGATCCCGCCGCCGCCGGCGCACCGGCCGGCCGCACGCCTCGCCGCCGACCCGCCCCGACACCCACCGCCCACGACCGGCAAAGCGGTGCGCACCGGCCGCGTCGGGTCCACACTGGGATCCACGACCACGGGTGGGACACGACCGAGGGAGCGCGAACATGGGCGACGGCGATCCACTGATTCCTCCCAGCGCGGTGGACGTCGACCTCTCCGCGATCGCGTGGGGCGCGGACCGCACGATGTCCGACTTCGAGACCGGCATGTGGCGGATGGAAGAGGCGCAGCCCCAGCTGCGCTCACCGATCGTCGCCGTCGAGGTCCTCGACCACGCCCCGGACTGGGACCGGCTGGTGGAGGCGCATGAATGGGCCTCGCACATCGTGCCGCGGATCCGGATGCGCGCCGTCGAACCGGCGCTGCACCTGGGCAACCCGGTGTGGTCGGTGGACCCGGAGTTCGACCTCGGCTACCACCTGCGCCGGGTCCGGCTGCCCGCCCCCGCCGACTTCGACCACGCGCTGCGGATGTGCCGGCACCTGGCCACCGAGCCGTTCGACAAGGCCCGGCCGCCGTGGAACGCCCTGCTCATCGAGGGTCTCGACGACGGCCGCGCGGTGTACGTGGTCAAGACCCACCACTCCATCACCGACGGCCTCGGCGGCATCCAGATGATGACGCTGCTGCACAGCCGTCGCCCCGACCACACCCCGGACAAGCCGGACCGCCAGCCCGCGCCGCCCGAGCACCTGTCCACCGTCGACGCGTTCAACGAGGAGGCGCTCAACGAACTGAAGCGGACCCCCGGCCGGCTGGCCCGCCTCGTCCGGGGCGCCACCGACATCGCGACGTCGGCGATCGTCCGGCCGATCGACACGGCGGCCGAGGTCCTGGGCTACGCGAACTCGCTGCGTCGGATCGTGACGCCACCGGCCAAGGAGGGTTCGCCGCTGCTGCGCACCCGCGGCCTCGGACGGTGGTTCGGGGTGCTCGAGGTGGGGGTGCCCGAGCTCAAGGCCGCGGGGCACGCTGCGGGCGGTTCCCTCAACGACGCCTACGTCGCGACCCTGCTCGGCGGGTTCCGCCGCTACCACGAGGAGCTCGGCCGGCCGGTCGAGAGCATCCCGATGGGCATGCCGATCAGCATGCGCACCGACTCGGACCCGTCGGGCGGCAACAGGTTCGCCGCGGTCCGTTTCAACGGCCCGGTCGGCGAGCCGGACCCGGCCGCGCGGGTCCGGCAGGTACGCAAGATCGTGCTGGGGCTGCGCGAGGAGCCGGCGCTCGACGCCCTCGACCTGGCCGCGCCCGTCCTGTCCCGGCTGCCCACCTACGTGCTGGCCAACTGGTACCTCTCGCAGGCCACCGGCCTCGACCTGCAGGCGAGCAACGTCGCCGGCGTCCCGGTCCCGGTGTACCTGGCCGGCGCGAAGATCGAGCGGATGTTCCCGTTCGGTCCCGCGCCCGGCTGCGCGGCGATGGCCACCCTCGTCTCGCACGTCGGGGTCTGCTGCATCGGGGTCAACCTGGACACCGCCGCGATCACCAAGCCCGCCCTGTTCATGCGATGCCTGCAGGACAGTCTCGACGAGATGGTGGCCCTCGGGGCCGCGACGGAAGGCGTGTGAGCGATGACCGACACCCCGACCCGGCAGCGGGTCTACCTGACCGAGACCATGACCGAGGCCGAGGCCGGCGTGCTGCGCACCTGGATCGCCGGCAAGTCGACGGCGGCCGGGATGCCGGTGGCGACCGTCGCGATCACCGACCGGAACCTGACCGACCTCGCCAAGCGCACCGACGACCCGCTGCTCACCCCGCTGCGGGTGGTGTGGATCCCGGACGCGGACCGCAAGCCCAACCCCGCGGTCCGGCTGCGTGAGGCGCTGGCGCCGCGGGACCCGCTGCATCCCGGCCGCGGTGCGCAGCGCCGGACGCTGCGCACCGACCCGGCCCGGGTCCGGGTCATCGAGGGCGCACCCGCGCCCCTGAGCGACCTCGAACGCCGGCTCACCGAGAGCGGCGGCGGATCGCTGCCCGAGTACATCCGCCGCCAGGCCGCGCTGGCACTCGAACGCGCGGAGCTGAGGCTGCTCGGCAGCCAGTACAAGGTCTCCCGCTTCGTCGTCGACGAGATCACCGACACCCGCCGGTTCTACACCGGGACACTGGATCTCGCCGAGCAGCTGGGCCTGACGGTCGCCGAGGTGGACAAGCGTGCCCGGGCCGACCTCGACGAGATGGTCGCCACCCAGAGCCGGCAGGCGATCGCGGTGTGGGACCGGCTCGGCCGGTACTTCTCCCGCGCCTACCGGATCGACGTGGACACCAGCCGCTTCGAGGAACTGCGGGCGCTGAACAAGGAGCACTCGCTGGTGTTCCTGCCGAGTCACCGTTCCTACCTGGACCCGCTGGTGCTGCGGCCGGCGCTGCTCGCCAACGGGCTGCCGCTCAACCACGTGATGGGCGGGCTCAACGTCGGCTTCTGGCCGATCGGCCCGATCAGCAAGCGCAGCGGCACCGTGTTCATCCGCCGCAAGTTCGGCACCGACGAGGTCTACAAGTGGTCGCTGCGCGAGTACATGCGGTATCTGCTCACCAAGCGGTTCAACCTCGAGTGGTACATCGAGGGCGGACGCGGCCGGACCGGGAAGCTGCGGCCGCCGCGCTTCGGCCTGCTGACGTACCTGACCAAGGCGTTCCGGGTCAGCGGCGCGTCCGACGTGTACCTGGTGCCGGTGGCACTGAGCTACGACCAGCTCTACGAGGTCGGCGCGATGGCCGCGGAGGCGCACGGGGCGGAGAAGAAGCCGGAGGGCCTGCGCTGGATGGTTGGCTACGTCCGCGCGCAGGGCCAGCGCCACGGCGTCACGCACGTGACGATCGGCCGGCCGCTCTCCCTCGCCGAGGCTCTCCGGCAGGAGCCGGACCAGCGCCTGGCCATCCAGAAGGCGGCGTTCGAGGTGTGCCACCGGATCAACGAGGTGACACCGGTGACGGCGTCGTCGCTGGTGATGCTCGCCTTCCTCGGCATCGAGGACCGGGCACTGACCGTCCCCGAGCTCGGCTTCATCCTCGGTCCGATGGTGGACTACATCACCGCGCGCGGCCTGCCGACCGCCGGGGACGTGGACCTCAATGACCCAAGGGTGATCCGCAAGGCCCTGCTCACCCACGTCGACTCGGGGGTGCTGCGCCGCTTCGACAAGGGCGACGAGCGGGTCTACTACCTGGGCAGGGACCAGCACCTGGTGGCGGCGTTCTACCGCAACAACACCATTCACTTCCTGGTGGCCCGGGCGATCGCCGAGCTGGTGCTGCAAAGGGCGGTCGACGAGCACTACGACGACCCGATCGCCGACGGCTGGGCGGAGGCCAAGCGGATCCGGGACCTGCTGAAGTTCGAGTTCTTCTTCAGTGATCGGGACACCTTCGAGCAGGAGATGCGCACCGAGCTGGGCCTGATCGACCCCGAGTGGGAGTCCGTCATGACCGATCCGGCGCGCACCGAGACCATGCTTGCCTCGATTCGGCCGTACCTGGCGCACCGGGTGCTGCTGCCGTTCCTCGAGGCCTACCAGGTGGTCGCCGACCAACTGGTGCTGGCGCCGCCGTCGAAGGCGTTCGACGAGAAGGCATTCACCACGCACTGCCTCGACGTCGCGCAGCAGCGGCGTCTGCGCCAGCAGATCGCCAGCAGCGAGTCGGTGTCCGGCGAGCTGTTCGCGACCGCGCTGAACCTGGCGCGCAACCGGGACCTGGTGGAGGCCGCCGACGACGGCGTCAAGGCCCGCCGGGAGGCGTTCGCCGGGGAGATCCGGGTCCTGGTGGCGCGGCTGCGGCACATCCGCGCGCTCGCGTACGCGCGGCTCGGCCTGCTGACCGAGCCGACACCCGGCGACCTGCGGGCGGCGCGCTCCGAGGAGCCGGGCCAGTGACCGGCGTCGAGGACCTCCGCCGCGCGGTCGCCGCCGCGCCGCCCGGCCCGGGCACGCTGGCCGCGTTCGACCTGGACGGCACCCTGATCAGCGGCTACTCGGCCAGCGTGGTGTACCGGGATCGGTTGCGGCGCTTCGACATCAGTGTCGGCGAGCTGCTGCGCACCACCGGCGCCGCGATCGACACCCAGTTCCGCGGCGCCGACGTCGGCGCGCTGATGAAGATCGGCGTGCAGTCGCTGGCCGGCCGGATGGACGACGAGTTGCTCGAGTGGGGGCAGCGGCTGTTCCGGCAGGAGATCGCGGGGATGATCTACCCGGACGTCCGGGACCTGCTCGCCGCGCACCGGCGGGCCGGGCACACCGTGCTGATGGCCACCTCCGCCACCCCGTACCAGGCCCGGTTCGTGGCCGACGACCTCGACATCGAAGACGTGCTGTGCACCGAACCCGAGGTCGTAGACGGGATGCTGACCGGCGAACTGGCGTCGCCGCCGCTGTGGGGGTCGGCCAAGGCGAGCGCGCTGGCCGACTACGCGGCGAAGGCGGGCGCGGACCTCGCGGACGCGTTCGCCTACTCCAACGGCGTCGAGGACGTGCCGATGCTCGAGTCGGTGGGCCGGCCGGTCGCGCTGAACCCGGACCGCGGCCTGGCCGGGGTGGCCCGCCGCAAGCGCTGGCCGTCGGTGACGCTGCCCAAGCCGCAGCGCGGCGCCACTCCCGTGGCCACCGTCCGCACCGCCACCGCGATGGGGGCGTTGGCGGCGACCGCGGCGGTCGGCGCGTCGGCCGGATTGCTCACCGGGAACCGGCAACTGGGCGCGAACCTGGTCGGCACGGTCGGCCCGGACCTGTCCCTGGCGCTGCTGGGGATCACCGTGAAGATCGACGGCGAGGAACACGCCTGGGACCACCGGCCGGCGGTGTTCATGTTCAACCACCAGAGCTCGCTGGACATGCTGGTGCTGGGCACCGTGATCAAGCGCGACGTGACGGGGGTGGCGAAGAAGGAGGCCGCGCACGACCCGCGGTTCATCCCCGTCGGCGCGCTGCTGGACGTCGCGTACATCGACCGCTCGGACACCACGAAGGCCAAGGCGGCGCTGCAGCCCGCGGTGGACAAGCTCCGCAGCGGCATCTCCATCGTGATCGCGCCGGAGGGCACCCGCTCGCCCACCCCGCGGCTCGGCCGGTTCAAGAAGGGCGGCTTCCACCTGGCGATGCAGGCGAAGGTGCCGATCGTGCCGGTGGTGATCCACAACGCCGGCGACCGGATGTGGCGCAATTCCCTTGTCGCGCACTCCGGGACCGTGTACGTCACCGTACTGGAAGCGGTCCCCACCGACGGCTGGACGGCGGAGGGCCTGGACGGTCACGTCGGGGAGGTGCGGGCGATGTTCGAGGCCTGCCTGCACGAGGGACACCGGTGATGTCGAGTAGCGTCCAAGTCGACGAAGTCCGATTCACGAAAGGTGGCCTCATGAACCGCTTCCGGACCGCCGCGTTGCTCACCGCCGCCGCCGCGCTGACGCTGGCCGGCTGCAGTTCGAACGACACCGAACCCGCCGCGAGCACCGCCTCCGCCGCACCGACGTCCGCCGCGGCCCCCACCACTACGGCGCAGGACCTCTCCGCCCCGGAGTCCCCGGCCGCGGCGACCACCCTGGTGGACAACCCGAACACCTGCGCGGCCACCGAGCTGATGCTCACCCCGGGGCAGGCGCAGGGCGCCGCCGGGTCCACGATCGTGCCGCTGGTGTTCACCAACACCGGCGGACGCACCTGCGTGCTGAAGGGCTTCCCCGGCGTCTCGTACGTGACCGGGGAGTCGGGCACCGAGGTCGGCGCGGCGGCCGCCCGGTCCGGCGAGGAGGGCGCGGAGGTCGAGCTGGCGCCGGGAGCGACGGCGTCGGCGCAGGTGCGCGCGGTGCAGGTGGAGAACTACCCGGCGGAGATGTGCGCGCCGACGCCGGTGGCGGGCCTGCGGGTCTTCCCGCCCAACGCCTACGCGTCGCTGTTCCTGCCGTACCCCACCACCGGTTGCGCGAACTCCGGCCCGGGGGTGTTCCAGCTCGAGGTGACCACCGTGGTGGCCGGCGGCTAGCCGCGTCGAGTTCCGAAAGGACAACTGTGGCCGACGAATTCGTGACCGTCGACGAGTACATCGCGTCGTTCCCCGACGAGGTGCGCGCCGTCCTGCAGGAGATCCGCCGCACCATCCACCGGGTGGCGCCCGGCGCCGGCGAGACGATCAGCTACAAGATCCCGGCGATAACCCTCGGCGGCAGGCACCTGGTGTACTTCGCGGGCTGGAAGCGGCACGTGAGCGTGTACCCGCTGCCGTCCGGGGACGAGGAGTTCGAGGGCCGGCTCGCGCCGTACCGGTCGGGCCCGGGCACCGCGAAGTTCCCGCTCGGCAAGCCGATCCCCTACGACCTGATCGAGCAGCTCGTCGGGTTGCTGGTCGGGCAGCGGACGGGCGGCCAGGGTTGAGCGATGATGGGGTCATGACCGCCACCACCCCCGACACCCTCGCCGAGCTGGCCGCCGAACTGCCCGCCGGCGCGCTGGTCACCGATCCGGACGTGACGGCCGGCTACCGGCAGGACTGGGCGGCCGACCCGAACGCCGGCACCCCGCTGGCCGTGGTCCGCGCGACCTGCACCGAGGACGTGCAGGCCGCGATGCGCTGGGCCTCGAAGCACTCGGTGCCGGTGGTGCCGCGCGGCGCCGGGTCGGGGCTGTCGGGCGGCTCGTCCGCCGTGGACGGCGGCATCGTGCTCAGCACCGAACGGATGCGAGAGATCACCGTCGACCCGGTGACCCGCATCGCGGTGACCCAGCCCGGGTTGATGAACGCGGAGGTCAAGGCGGCCGCCGCCGAGCACGGGCTCTGGTACCCGCCGGACCCGTCGTCGTTCGAGATCTGCTCGATCGGCGGCAACGCGGCGACCAACGCGGGCGGGCTGTGCTGCGTGAAGTACGGCGTCACCACCGACTACGTGCTGGGCCTGCAGGTGGTGCTCGCCGACGGCACCGCGGTGCGCCTCGGCGGGCCGCGCCTCAAGGACGTCGCGGGGCTCTCGCTCACCAAGCTGTTCGTGGGGAGCGAGGGCACCCTCGGCGTCATCACCGAGATCACGCTGCGGCTGATCCCGGCGCAGCCGCCGGCGTCGACGGTGGTCGCGTCGTTCGGGTCGGTGCAGGACGCCGCCGACGCGGTCCTCGCGATCACCCGGAACCTGCGGCCCGCGATGCTCGAGTTCATGGACCACGCCAGCATCAACGCCGTCGAGGACTCGGTGCGGATGGGCCTGGACCGGGGCGCCCGGGCGCTGCTGCTGGCGCAGTCCGACGCGCCCGGCGCAGTGGCGGCGGAGGAGATCGCGGCGATGGTCGCGGCCTGCGAAAAGCACGGCGCCACCGAGGTGTTCGCCACCGACGACCCCGAGGAGGGGCAGGCCTTCACCGCGGCGCGGCGGTCGGTGTTCCCGGCGGTGCAGGCCCTCGGCAGCCTGCTGCTCGAGGACGTCGGGGTGCCGATGCAGGCGCTGCCGCAGATGATCACCGGCGTCGAGGAGATCGCGCAGGACTGCGACGTGCTGATCTGCGTGGTCGCGCACGCCGGCGACGGCAACACCCACCCGCTGATCGTGTTCGACCCGTCCGACCCCGACGAGACGGACCGCGCGCAGCGTGCGTTCGGCCGGGTGATGGACCTCGCGATCGCGTTGGGCGGCACCATCACCGGCGAGCACGGCGTCGGCCGGCTCAAGCGGGACTGGCTGCCCCACCAGCTGGGCGACGACGTGATGGAGCTGAACCGGCGGATCAAGACGGCGCTGGACCCGCAGGGGATCCTGAATCCGGGGGCTGTGCTCGCGGAGTGAGCGCGGGCGGTCAGTTCCCTTGGTTCCCGGTGCCCGCGCTGTCGATTCCGTCGGCGGCGGACCGGTCCGCGGCCTCGTAGGCGGCGCCGATCTTCTCGAAGAGTTGACGCATCTGCTCGACGACAGTGATGTGGTCGGTGAGGGCCTGCACCATCGAATAATCGCCGCCTAGGGCCTTTTTCGAGAACTTCGCGGCAAGAGTTACACCGGTTGGTAGCGCGGTCCCGAACCCCTCGACATTCGACAGGTTCACCGCCTCATCCCGCAGCTGAGTCAGGACTGAAACGAACTCTGCGCACTGCGCGGCACAACAGCCCGCAACCCCGGGCGCTAGATAGAGATCGCCAGCATCAACTTGCGCGCCAAGTACCTGCCACTGCGAAGTCGGGCTGCCTATCACCGCATCGTCAATCACTTCTGCCCCCATCGGTCGAACAAATTACCGCGGAACCACGGGCTCGTACGCCCTCGCAGCCCGCAACGCGATGTCACACGGGTTCTCTTCAGTCGGATTCGCGACGCTAATGCTGGCGCGCATCAGCACAGCGCCATCCGAGGTTTCGATTGCGACGTCGCACCTCTCGCGGCTCGCATCAGCGACTTCCCGAAACGAGTACGCCTCACGGTCGCCAACTTCCTGCTGCTGGAAGTCGGTGTAGCGAGGGTTCGCGCGCACGTCTGCCATCGAGTACGTGGTGGCGAATACGGTTTGGCTATACCCGCTGCCGATCCATTTGCAAATGTTCCACCCGGGCTGATTGACCCCGAGAATGTCCCGCGACTCCGTCGCCGGATCCAACCCGACACCCCGCAACACCTCGTCCGGAATGTCGTCACACGGACTGAACACGGGCTCCGACAATCCGCTCGTCGGCCTCGCCACCACGGCCTCCCCGGCGACCGTCTCGGATCCACACCCGGCCATCACCGCCGCACCGCACGCCCCCGCCACGATGGCCAGGACCACCCGTTTCAGCTGCACAACGCTCCCCCCAGACCGGTCGGCACCGGTTCACCCTAATTGGACGCAGCCGCCCGCCCGGCGGTTCCGCGGCGCCATGTGATGTTGGTCGACTCGTCGCATGGCCTCCCGAACGGCCTCGGCTGCTCGCACTACCCTGGGAGGCAACACCGAAGCACTCACGAAACAGGGCAGGAGGATCATGGGCAACTTCGACGACAGCGTCGAGCAGGCATGGAGCGACTTCCAGGCACGCCTGGCCGACGTCATCGCGACCATGCACGACGACGACCTGCTGGCCCTCGAACTGGGCGAAGAGTCCACCGTCGAGGGCTTTGTCCCCTGCGTGCAGTTCCTGGCGTGGGGCGGCGACCAGGTCCGATGCGAGGTCCCGTCCAACTCGTACCTCGACCCGCGGCACCGGCTGACCGAGTCGGACGAGGCGCGTCTGGTCGAGCTCGGCTGGCACCGCCCGACCCGCCAACCCGACAGCGAGCCCGACGCGGGGTCGCCGGCGTTCTACGTCGACAAGCCCGCCAACTGGGCCGATCAGCTGGCGGCGATGGCGGTGACCGTGTTCCGGGAGACGTGGAGTGTGCCGCACCCGTCGTTCCTGCACACCGAGGCGCTGGGCACCATCGAGGGGCAGGGCTTCGACGCCACCCCGCCCGCGGCGGACGACGCGGACGCGCTGGACATCAAGGAGGCCGTCGTCCCGCGGGACGAGGAGCACCTGCGCGACCTGGTCCGCCGGACCCTCTCGCACATCTTCGACGACCCGTACGACCTCGAGCGCGACGGCGACTTCATGCTCGTGACCAGCAAGGCCATCGGGACCGTCAGCCCCTGGTTCGAGGGCGAGGAGGTGCAGCTGTGGGTGCCGCTGGTGCAGCACCTCAGCGACCGGACCCGGGCCAGCGAGCTGGTGGCCGACCTCAACCGCGAGTGGCCGCGGCTCAAGTTCACCCTCGCCGGGGACCGGGTCGCGGTGCGCACCGCGGTGCCCGCGAACCCGTACGTGCCGCAGCACCTGATCGACACGCTCGGCGACCTGTACGCGTTCGTCCGGACCCTCGACGACGATTTCGCGCAGCGGTTCGGCGGCACCCTCAACTACCCGCGCCCGGGTGTCGGCTCCGCGGCGGACGAGCCCGCGCCCGGCGAGGGCGACGACCCGTCCGGGCCCGCGGCAAAGCCCCCGAGCAACCCGGCTCGGCAGATGGGGCTGTTCGCCGACCCCAACGCCGAGCAGACGCTCTTCGACGAACCGAACTGAGCCGGGCTGCGGCACGTCAGTAGTGGTATCGCGCCACCCTCACCGCGACGTTCCGCGACCGCCGGGCGGTCGCCGTGTTCGTCGACGACGCCGCGGACCTCGAGGGCGTCGACGTCGGACGACTGCGGTGGACGATGACGAAGAAGGCCCGTGCCGAGCGGCTCGCCCAGGTCCGCGACCTCGCCGTGCAGGACGCCCTCGCGAAGGCCCGCGGCTACACGATGAGCCTGGGCTGCACCACCATTCACGTGGTCGCCCTCGAACCCGAACGTCACGTCATTCGCGCCGACGTCGAGGCCCGGTTCGAGGCGTCCTGAGCGCCCGGCCGTCGCAAAGCGGTCAGCGCGACCGGCCCGGCCGCCGACCCGGAATCCCCGCCGCCGCGCCGCTGGGTAGCGTCGAGGCAGACACCCACCGACGAAGGGAACCGTGACCGTGACCAACCGCATCGAGCACAAGCCGGGGCAGCGCACGTTCGAGATCTACGTCGACGACGTCCTCGCCGGCCACGCCGACTACACCCAGACCGACGGCGTACGCGACTTCGACCACACCGTGGTGAGCCCCGAGTTCGGCGGGCAGGGCCTCGCCGGCCAGCTCGTCACGGCCGCCCTCGACGCCACCCGCGCGGAGGGCTTCAAGATCGCGACGTCGTGCTCGTACGTGGAGAAGTTCGTCGGCAAGAACGCCGAATACCAGGACCTGCTCGCCGCCTGACGGGCCGCCGCTCCCCTCGAAACCGCGGGGAGCGGCACCCGCTCGACGGTCCGGGCAGCCGACTGAAGTTCACGCACCCTCGAAGCGCCGGCCGGTCCGTCCCGCCGCACCGACTACCGTCGACCCCATGCTCTCCCCCGCCGACCGCGAACACACCCTCTCCACCCTGGTGCGCATCGTCGGCCAGACCACCTACGACCGCGGCGTCCGCTACGCCGGGCGGGGCTCGGTCATCGAGCTGGACTGGATGCCGGACCAGCACCGGGCCGTCGGCCTGGTCGACGGCACCGACCTGTACCGCACCGAGGTCGACTTCGCCCCGCGCGCCGACCGGCTCGAGTTCGCGATGGGCCGGTGCAGCTGCCCGGTCCGGATGAACTGCAAGCACGCCGTCGCCCTGACGGTGGCGCTGCTGGACCAGTCCGAGCCGGTGACCGCACCCGCGCCGCCGACCTGGGAGGAGCTGCTCGGCGCGGCCCTCGGCGACGACGCCGGCCCGGCGGCCACGGTGCCGCTGGCCGTGCAGCTCGCGCTCACCCCCGCCCCGCGGTCCCAGTACTGGCGCCTGTCCGCGCGGCTGGCCCGGCCCGGCAAGGCGGGTTGGGTCAACGCGAACATGACCTGGCCGGGCCTGCCGCACATGCGTGAGGTCGACCCCCGGCACCGCGACGTCCTCGTCGAGCTGCACACCCTGCACCAGACGGCGCTGCGCGGCCGGCGCACCCACGGGTACGGCGACAAGGACCTCGACCTCACCGTCATCGACAGCCCGCGGCTGTGGGCGCTGCTCGACGAGGCCGCCGGCGCCGGCGTCGAGCTGCTCTACCAGCGCAAGGGTCTCGGCCCGCTGCCCCGCCCGGGCGCCGCGCAGCTGTGCGTGGACATCGACGAGACCCGCGGCGACCTCGAGGTCACCCCCACCGTCGTCACCGACGACGCCGAGATCCCCGTCGTCGTGCTCGGGTTCTTCGGCACGAACGCGCACGGCGTGCTGTACCTGCGCCCCGGCGACCCGCACCCGTCCTCGCCCTCGGAGTGGCCGTTCCGGATCGCCCCGCTGACCGGCACCGCGCCGCCGGCGATGCAGGACCTGGTGATCGGCAACACCTCCGTCACGGTGCCGGCGGCGGACGCGGACCGGTTCGCGTCCGCCTACTACCCGCGGCTCACGCGCGCCGCGACGGTCCGGTCGGTGGACGACGCGTTCACCCCGCCGACCGTCGACGGCCCACACCTGCTGCTGACCGTCTCCTACCTGTCGGGGCACCGGGCGCAGCTGCACTGGGAGTTCCGTTACACCGTCGGCGAGGCCGAACAGACCGTCGAGCTCTACCCCCGGACGCTCGAGTCGTTCCGCGACGTCGACGGCGAGCGGGCGGTGGTCGCCGGGCTGGACCTGCCGCTCGAGGAGTACGGGCTGCGCACCGGCGGGGGCGCGCTGGTCTCGGCGGGCCTGCACGGCCTGGACACCGCGCGGATGAGCACCGAACTGCTGCCGCTCCTGCGTGCCCGTGACGACGTCGAGGTCCGCGTCCAGGGCGACGCCGCCGACTACCGCGACGCCGGCGAGACCCTGCAGATCGGCGTCGGCACCGAGGCCACCGACGACGGCGACTGGTTCGACCTCGACATCACGGTCCGCGTCGAGGACCGGCCGGTGCCGTTCCGGGACCTGTTCGCGGCGCTGAACGCCGGCGAGAGCCACCTGCTGCTGCCCGACGGCGCGTACCTCTCGCTCGAGCGCCCGGAGCTGCGGCGGCTCCGGGAGCTGATCACCGAGGCCCGCGACCTGCACGACCAGGACCCGGAACGGTTGCGGCTGAGCCGTTTCCAGGTGGGGATGTGGGAAGAGCTGGCCGCGCTCGGGGTGGTCGAGCGGCAGGCGAAGCGCTGGCGCGACCAGGTGCAGGGGCTGCTGGAACTGACCGCCACGTCCACCCTCGAGGCGCCGGCGTCGCTGCGGGCGACGCTGCGGCCCTACCAGCTCGACGGCTTCCGGTGGCTGGCGTTCCTGTGGAGCAACGGGCTCGGCGGCATCCTCGCCGACGACATGGGCCTGGGCAAGACGGTGCAGTCGCTGGCGTTGATCTGCCACGCGAAGTCACTCGACCCCGCGCTCGCGCCGGTGCTGATCGTGGCGCCGACGTCGGTGGTACCGAACTGGGCGTCCGAGGCGGCGCGCTTCGCCCCGCACCTGAAGGTCGTCGCGGTGACCGAGACCGCGTCGAAAAGCGGTGCGGCGCTGCCGGAGTCGGCCGAGGGCGCGGACGTGGTGGTCACCTCCTACACCCTCGCGAGGCTCGACGGCGAGGAGTACGCGGCGCACCGGTGGTCGATGCTGCTGCTCGACGAGGCGCAGTTCGTCAAGAACCACCGGTCGAAGGCGTACCAGTGGATGCGGCGGATCGAGGCGCCGACGAAGGTCGCGATCTCCGGCACCCCAATGGAGAACAACCTGATGGAGCTGTGGTCGCTGCTCTCGATCACCGCGCCGGGTCTGTTCCCGAACCCCACCAAGTTCCAGGAGTACTACCGCAAGCCGATCGAGACCGGCGGCGACGCAGACCTTCTCGGGCAGCTGCGCAAGCGGATCCGGCCGTTCATGCTGCGGCGCACCAAGGAACAGGTGGCCTCGGACCTGCCGGAGAAGCAGGAGCAGGTGCTCGAGGTGGAGCTCTCGCCGCAGCACCGGCTGCTCTACGACACCCAGCTGCAGCGCGAACGGCAGAAGATCCTCGGGCTGGTGGAGGACGTCGACGCGAACCGGTTCACCATCCTGCAGTCGCTGACCCTGCTGCGCCGGCTCAGCCTGGACCCGGCCCTGATCGACGACAAGCACGCCGCGGTCGGGTCCGCGAAGATCGACGCGCTGATCGAGCAGCTCGAGGACGTGATCGCGGGCGGGCACCGGGCGCTGGTGTTCAGCCAGTTCACCGGCTTCCTGGACCGGGTCCGCACGCGCCTGGACGACGAGGGCATCGGCTACACGTACCTCGACGGCAGCACCCGCAACCGCGGACAGGTGCTCGACGAGTTCAAGACCGGCCGGGCGCCGGTGTTCCTGATCAGCCTCAAGGCCGGCGGCTTCGGGCTGAACCTGACCGAGGCCGACTACTGCTTCCTGCTCGACCCGTGGTGGAACCCGGCCAGCGAGGCGCAGGCCGTGGACCGCACCCACCGGATCGGGCAGACCCGCCACGTCATGGTCTACCGGCTGATCGCGAAGGACACCATCGAGGACAAGGTGCTGGCGCTGCAGGCACGCAAGTCGGCACTGTTCGCGTCCGTGGTGGACGAGGGCGGGGCATTCAACGCGACGCTGTCGGCCGAGGACATCCGGGAGCTGTTCGGGTAGCGCTCAGTTCGCGATGCCCGCGGCGGACGCCAGCGCCTCGACCACCCAGTCGTCGTAGTCCGTTGCACTCCAGCCCCGCTCGTCGATGAGCAGGGCGTGCGTCTCGGGGCTCTGTAGCGCCAATCCGACGTCGACGCAGCGATCGACGTCGAGTCCGTCGACCTTGCCGGCGAGCGCGGTCGCCAGGTGCCGCAGCACCGCCTCGTGGTGCTCGCAGGTGGTCGCCCACAGCTGCGCGACCTCCGAATCCGCGCCCGCCGCCGCGCGGACCGCCAGCAGCACCGGGCCCACCCGGTCCAGGATCAGCCGCGCGCCGTGGACCTGGATCCGCAGCTGCCCCATCGGGTCCGGCTCGGCGACGGCCTCGGCGACCCACGGACGGTCCAGCGTCGCGATCGGCTCGTCGTCGCCCGCGATCGAGACGTCGAGCAGCGCGGCGAGCACGCTGCGCTTGTTGCCGAACACAAAGTAGACCGTCTGCACCGCGACGCCCGCCTCCGCGGCGATCGTCTTGATGGTGGTCGACGCGTAGCCGGTAGTCGTGAACAGGGTGCGCGCCGCGGTGAGGATCTTCCGCCGCGCCGGTGTCTTGTCGTCCTCGTTCGGTGTTGCCACGAACTGAAGTGTAGATCTAGAGTGACGCACTAGAGCACTACTCTAGTGAAGCGAATGGAGATCGACATGACCTCGGTACTGGTTCTGGGCGGATACGGCGCGGTCGGCGGCCACGCGGTCGAGCGGCTGCGCGCGGCGGGCATCGACGCGCTGGCCGCGGGCCGGGACCCGTCACGGGCGGACCGGGTGGTCGACCTGGCCGATCCCCACTCCCTGGTGTCGGGGCTGGACGGGGTGTCCGCGGTGGTGAACTGCTCCGGGGCCGAGGAGCCCGCGGTCGCGGCGGCGGTCGCCGGGCGCGGAATCCCGTTTGTCGACATCACCGCGACCTCCGAGTACGCGCGGGCACTGGAGCAGGTGGACGGGCCGGTGCTGCTGGGCGTCGGGATCGCGCCGGGACTGAGCGGCCTGCTCGCGACCGAGGCGGCGCGCGCGGGCGGCCCGGTGGAGGTGCTGATCGGTCTCGGGGCCGGCGAGGCGCACGGGCCCGCGGCGACGGCCTGGACGTACGGGCTGCTGGGCAAGCGGTTCGACGATCCGGACGGCTCGCGGGTGCGCAACTACACCCGGCCGACGCGGTTCGACCTCCCCGCCGAGGCCGGCTACCCGCGGTTCCCGGCGCTGCGCACGGACTTCGCCGACCAGCACCGGCTGACCACGCAGCTCGGCGTGGCGGTCCGCAGCTACCTGCGGCTGGACTCCCGGCTCGCGACGCTCGGCCTGGCCGCGCTGACCTGGGCGCCGAGGGTGGCGCCGCTGGTGCCTGCCGGCGGCATGCCCGGCGGCGACGGCTGGGTGATCGCCGCGCGCGGCGGCGACGGCCGGTCGTGGTGGGCGACCGGCCGCGGGCAGTCGGGGGCGACGGCGGCGGTCGCGGCGCTGGCGGTTCAGCGGGCGCTGCGAAACCCGATCGCGGCGCCGACGTGGCTGCACGAGACGGTCAGCCTGGACGAGCTTCGCCCCGCGTTGTCGGAGGCCGGAATAGCGCTCGGCGGCGCGTAGTTGACCCTGCTGGTACCCCGCACGGGTAACACGCGAGGCATCCGTCCGTGACGGTCGCAGACGACGGGCCGCAGCCGCACCTGCGGTCGCGGATCGTCACCGGCATCACCGACCGCGCGCAGGCCGCATCCGCAAACTGTTGGCCTGACCTCACAGCGGGTCGCCGAACCTCGCACCCCGCGCCAGCGCCTGGTCGACCACCCGCACCGCCAGCGCCACGCGCTCCTCGACGGATCCGGTGAGCAGCACCCACGAGCGGCCCGATGCGGTGAGCGCGTCCTCGAACCAGCCGGTCATGTCGGCGCGCAGGTGTTCCCCGTCGCGAATCCCGTCCTGCACGAACGGGACTCGCTCGTGGTCGGTCAGCAGGTACAGCGCGGGCCGGTCCGCCGCGACCGCGTGCCCGGCGAACGCGCCGAGGTAGCGACGCTCCCACACGGTCGTCGCGAACGCGTCGGTGTCGCAGATCAGGACCGGGGAGCCGACGCGGGCGGCGTCGTCCTCGAGCCGGGTCTGCTCGGCGGCGATGCGCGCGAAGTCGTCTCCGGTCCAGACGATCTCGTCCATCGACGCGCCGGGGTCACGGGCACGGAGCCGGGCGAGCTTGTCGACGGTGGCCGCCCGCCCGTACTCCGGCACCCACCGCGTCCTCGCCCACACCCCGCCGCGGCCGCGGTAGTGGTCGGCGACGGCGCGGCCGACGGTGGTGGTGCCCGTCGACTCCGCGCCGACGACCACGATCCGCGTCGTCAGCCCGGCGCGGGCGGGTGCGTCGAGGTCGTCCCAGCGGCCGGCGAGGTCGGCGCGGCACGCGGTCCCGGAGACGGGGTGCGCGACGCGTCCGGGGTCGAGGCAGACGTGCGTGGCCCGCAGTCGGTGCGCGAGTTCGTCGCCGTACTTCTCGCTGGAGACCACCGCGTCGACGGGGACGGCGGTGACGGCGCGGACCGCGGCCCGCATGCACGCCACCTGCGCCGCCCACACCGGCTCCGACCCGAGGTCCATCGGTGCGTCGCACCCGATCCCGGTCACCGTCACCGCGGTGTCCGCGGCGTGCGACGCGCTCATCCAGGACACCCGCTCCCGCAACGGGATCGACTCCGCGGCCGAGGCCATCACGACGACGGTGACGCGGTCGGCGACGGCGGCCGCCGACCGGACGAGGTGGTGGTGCCCGGCGTGCGGCGGGTAGAACTTGCCGATGACGAGGGCGTGCCGATACCTCACGCCGCCACCGCGAGTCCGGGTGCGGCGGTGACCCGCGAGCGCCGCCAGGCGAGCAGGCCGCGGACGCACAGCAGCAGGAAGCCGGCGTAGAGCAGCGCGGTCAGGGTCAGCCCCTTGTGCGCGTAGAGGGGAATGTAGATCAGGTCGGCGGCAATCCACAGCAGCCACGACTCCCACCGTTTCGTCGCCTGCCCCCACGTGGCGAGCAGCGACAGGACGGTGGTGACGGCGTCCCAGAAGGGCACGGTCGAGGACGTCGCGGTCTCGAGCAGGACGGTCAGCGCGGCGGTGCCGACGACGCCGGCGGCGGCGAGCCGGGTCCACTCGGCGGCGCTCGTTCCGGTGACCGGCAGCACCTCGCCCACCGTGCCGCGGACCCAGTTCGACCAGCCCCACACGGCGAGGGCGATGTAGACGACCTGCAGCCCGGAGTCGGCGTACAGCCCGGCCGTGCCGAACAGCAGGATCCAGACCAGGTTGTTGGCGATGCCGATCGGCCAGTTCCACGCCGACTGCCGGCCCACCAGCCACACGCACACGGCGCCGGTGACGAAGCCGATCGCCTCCGCCCAACTGGTCGGCGCGCCGAACGCGGTGAACGCCGTCGAGTTCAGAAATGCAAGCATCATGGCCCCTTTCGATTGCGGGACTTATTAGATCATTCTTGCGCTAAATGGCGGCAGTCGGGGCTCCCCCACACCGTCTGCCGCTGGTCGAGCGCCCGCTAGTCGAGTGGCGACGGGATCCTGGTCGCCCGGTATGCCATTCCGTCGCGCGTGGGCCGCCACCGGCGCCAGTGCTTCGCGGAGAGGCGGAAGGGAAGGTGCTCCTGGACGTGCGCCGCGGCGGCGGCGAGTCGATCGTCACCGGGGAGGCTGAGCCAGAGCGAGAGCGACGACGCGGTCGTGCCGATGCTCGCGTGCACACCCGACACACCGAGCAGGCGGCCGTAGCCGTCGACCGCGAACCGCCCGAAGGCGTCGGCGCCGACTCCGCTGTACGTAGCCCGGGTGCCGGGGTCGATCAGCAACACCTCCGCGTTCCACACCAGTGCGGCGAGCGGGTGGCCGTGGCGGGTCACGGCCTGCGCCCCGGCCTCACCGAGCGCGCCGAGCACGTCGTCCACGGCGTCCGCCCCGACCCGCCATTCCGTGTGGGTCTGCTCTCTGCGCCGAGGGCCTCCCAGACGCTTCGTTGCGAACGCCGCGAGCGGCTCGGCGAGGTCCGCCGGGCCGCCGGACCACAGCTGGAGCGTCACTTCGGGTGTCGAAATCGTGCGCGCGCACGCGTCGACGAAGTGCTGCGCCTGCCCGAAGGCCGCCTCGGGACTCCTGGTACGCAGGCGGTGCGCACCGCCCGCCGATGCGGGGAGACCGTCATAGGTCACGAGCCCGGTACTCGACATCACCCTCCAATCGCGTTCGTACCCCACCGCCGACGAAACCGCCTCCGGCGCCGGGCCTTCCACGAGAAGGSCCCGGGCGCGATTCCGAGCGGTCAGGCGTTCTGGTCGGCCTGCTCGAGGATCAGGTACTGCGCGGCGATCTGCCGGTCGACGTCCTTCTTGTCGTCGAGGCCGGCGGCCTCCCCGACGTAGCGGCCGTTGACCACCATGCAGTAGATCTCGGTGCCGCGGACGGTGTCCTTGGTGACGCACTTCGCGTCGGGCAGGCCTTGCGGGGACGGCGCTTCGCTGAAGCCCTGGGCGGCAAGGTCGCCCGCGAACTCGTCGGCGATGGTGCGGGCGCCGGCGTCGTCCGCGGCCCGGTAGACGGTGGTCTTGGCCACCGCGTTGTGCTCGGACCCGGTCTCGGTGAGGACGCGGTGGGTCAGCGGCGGGTTGGTCGACCGGTGCGCCATGCCGCGAGGGCCGTAGGCGGCCATGTCGTCGCCGAGCTTC
This sequence comes from Rhodococcus sp. P4_C10, assembly GCF_056402135.1. Taxonomy (NCBI): domain Bacteria; kingdom Bacillati; phylum Actinomycetota; class Actinomycetes; order Mycobacteriales; family Nocardiaceae; genus Rhodococcus; species Rhodococcus sp. P4_C10. The sequence continues at coordinate 22,502 of NZ_JBFUHZ010000039.1, forward strand.
GCCTGGGCGTCGGCCTCGGGGATCGCGTAGATCAGGATCCTGTCCTGGTCGACCATCGGGAACTCGGCCGAGACGCCGCCGTTCTGCGCCTTGGTCGGCTGGGCCGGGAACTTGTCGATCAGCGGACCCTGCAGGCTCACCGCCTTCGCGATCGCCTTTGCGGTCCAGTCCTTCTGGCCGGCGGGCGCCTGCGCCCAGGAGTAGAGCAGGTAGTCGCCGTGCGGAGTGAGCGCGTTGACGGAGGTGGTCGCGCCCGCGTTAGACGTGCCCTCCTGGGTGGAGACCAGCGTGTTGGGCAGCACGTCGACCTTCTCGGCGGTCTCGGTGCCGGTACCGTCGTCGACGGTGGTGAGCTGCGTGTGGATCTCGCGGGCGGCGGCGGCCGCGTCGTCCGGGCTGCCGAATCGCAGCACCGCGTTGACCACCGACCGGGACGGGTCGGTGACATTCGGGGTGTTGGTGGCCGCGGTGGAGACGTAGCCGTAGAGCATGTTGCGGTTGGCGGCGATGTCGCCGGCGGCGCTGCCGACGACGACGCCGAGGTTCTTGCCGCTGCGCATCACCATCGTCGGCATCTTCCCGGCGGTCAGTTCGGGGTCGATCTCGAAGGGGGCGACGGTGAACTCGGCCAGCCGCTGACCCTCCACCTCGACGATGTTCTCGGGGGTGGCCTTGCCGAACTCGGCGGCGGGGCTGGTCGGGTAGCTGCCGGTGTCCAGGGCCGCGGCGTCGACCGCGGGGGCGGCGTCACCGCCGGATCCGGCCTTCGGCTCGCTGCTTGCACTGCCGCATCCGGCGAGCAGCAGACCCGCGCACAGCACGGCCGCGGCCTGTGGCATCCAATTCGTCCTGGGCACGTCGGTGGTCCTTTCGTCGGTCCCGCATCTGAGCTTTCGGGACTGTGTCGGGAGTTGGATGCCCCGCACCGCGGGCAAGGTTCCCGGCCGCGCCGATCGTGGCGCGGCTCACACGCTCAGCGGGCGAGCAGGCCGTAGGTGTGGATCAGCACGACCAGCGCCGCGTCCTCCGCGGCGGTCGCCGTCGACAACTTCTGCCCGTGCGCCCAGGAGAGCTTGCGCTGCGCCTCGGCGCGGACCTGGTCGGCGGCGGAACCCGCGGGGAGCCCGAGTCCGCCTGCCGCGGTCGGGTTCTCGATCAGCCGCCGCAACTCGTCCGTCACCGGCGACATGGGGTCGGCCTCGAGCATCGCCTCGAGATGCTGGAACAGCACCACCTGGTGCAGGGCGGGGTCCGAGCGCAGGCCGTCGACGATGGCGCGGATCTGGTCGCGGGCGGGGTGGGTGTAGGCGAGTTGGTCGAGTTCGCGCACGATCCGGCCGGCCCGTCGCACGGCGGCGAACGCGCCCAGGTGGTGCGCGAGGACCCGGCGCAGCTGCGGCACACCGGACTTCTCCACGAGCCAGTCGTTGAGCGCGGCCGCCCCGCCGGCGGCGACCGAGCGTCCGTGGACCATGCCGTACTCGCCGAGCAGGTCGAGCAGCCGGCCACGGACCTGCGGCTCGGCGCAGGCCGGGTCGTCGGAGTCGAGCAGGTCGATCAGGTCCAGCGGCGCGATCGACCCGAGCGCGGCCAGGGCCCGGGCGTCGGTCTCGGTGAGCGCGCCGGTGTGCGAGGTCTCGGCGAGCAACCCGGCGATCGGCAGCACCGTCATCACGGTGCCGCGCAACCGGTCTGCGAGCACGGTGGCGTGTTCGGCGGCGTGCGCGAGCGGGTCGCGGGCGCCGAGCGCGCCCTCCCCGAATCCGTCGGCCCGCGAGAGCACCCCGAGCGTGGTCAGCGGGGTGAAGCCGAGCTGACGCAGGAAGTCGACCTCGTCGGCGCGCGGGGTCGAGTCGAACAGGAACACCGCGGCGTCGGCGTCGACCGACGCGGTGCGGGTCTGGTCGAACCCGTCGATCAGCACGCGGCGCGTGCGGGCCTCGTTCTCGGCGGTGAGGGTGGCCAGGCCCGGGGTGTCGACGAGGGTGTGGTCACGGATCGCCGCCGACGGCAGCCACCGGTGCAGGTAGGCGATCTCGTCGGCGGGCACCGGCAGCGCGGTGACCTGCCCGCGGGCGGCGTCGACGGGGCGGCGGCTGCCGTCGCGGAGCACCGCCTCGACGCGCGCCGGCGCACCGTCCTGGTAGACGGAGACGACGCTGGTGGCCTCGAGCGCGGCGGTCTCTGCGACCGCGGCCCCGACGAGAGCGTTGACCAGGGTGGACTTTCCGGCCTTGAGGCGGCCGACGATCACGATCCGCGGCGGCGACCACAGGATCGCGCCGATCCGGTTGGCGTGCGCGGCCGGTTCCGGGCCGAGCGCGGCGAGGGCGTGCAGTGCCCGGTCGAGGCTCGCCCGCACCGGGTCGAGGGGCGGGGTGGTCACCGGGCACCGCCCGTCAGTTCCGCGATCAACGCCTCGGCGCGGGCGATGTTGTTCACGACGACCTTCCGGTTTCCTTCCAGGCGGCCGAGCTTCTTCTCCCGCGTCGCCTTGTCGGTGCGGGCGAGGTCCTCGGCCTCCTTGATCTGCTTCTGCAGGTGCTCGATCGAGGTCTTGAGGTGGTCGCGGTAGCGGATGACGATCTCCGGGCGCGCCAGGGCGAGCGCGGATTCGAGCATCCGGGCGGTGGTGGTCTTCGTGGTGGCGGTCGTCTCCCGCATCCAGGACAGCAGGTTCGTCTTGCCGGCCCGCATCGCCCGGAACCCGAGGTTGAACCCGACCCATGCCACCCCCACGACGGCCCCGACTCCGACGACGGTGCTCACCCCGATCAGCCCGCCGAGCATCGACGACCCCATCACGCCCATCGTGAGCATCGACGGGTCCAGCAGGCCCTGCCGCTTCCCGGCGACCTGGTGGGTGTCGAGGGACCGGTTGGCCAGGGTCGCGGTGACCTGGTGGTGAATCTCGTTCCACACCAACTCGGAGTCGAACCGGGGCGCCACGATCGTGGCGTGCAACCGGTCCAGGAACAGGGTGATCGACGCGGCCATCGCGGACTGGAAGTCGCGTTCCATCTCCGCGGTGAAGTGCTGCGGGTTCTTCCGCAGCACCGCCATCCCGTTCTTGTTGATCCGGGTGGTCCACTTCTCCCGGATCGCGTCCAGGCGGCGGTCGAGTTCGTCGGTGGCGTCCTGCCGGATCAGGGTCAGGTCCCGCTGCAGGTACTGCTCCCACTGCTGGGAGTGGTCCTTGAGGTCCTGCAGCTCCGCGAGCTGTTCGGTGAGCCCGGGGATCACCTGTTCGCCGCGGGTGAGGGCGTCGATCTGCGTGGCCATGTCCGCGTCGAGGGCGCGCAGCCCGCCGACGACGGTCCGCAGCCCGTTCGCCGCCGGGAGGTCCTCGGCCGCCGCCAGTTTCGCATGGATCATGGTGCGCAGCGCGGTGACGCCGGAGCGCTGCTCGGCGCGGTCCCGGTCGGGTCCGGGCGGCAACTCGGCGGCGAGCACCGCCCGCAGGCTCGACACCGCGAGCACCGGTACGTCGCGGCCGAGGTGTTCGCGCAGCAGTGCCCGGTTCTCCTCGGCGATCGGTTTCCAGCGGCGCACGTTCTTGTCGGTCTTGGTGACCACCACGATCAGCGCCTCGACCGCGGCGCCGGTCTCGCGGACAAATGCCATCTCCGGGGCGGTGATCGGAGAACTGGCGTCGCACACGATCACCAGCACGCACGCCTGGGCCGCCGACGCCGTCGCCAGCGCCGCGTAGGTCGGGTCGAGACCACCGACGCCGGGGGTGTCGATCACCGTCACGTCCCCGAGCCGGCTGCCCGCCACCGGGACGATCGCCCGGGTCGGCAGCTCGTCCACCCGGGGGTCGGTGACACGGCGGCCCTCGCAGGACACCCAGTCGGCGAGCTCGCCGTGCGGGATCCGTTCGCCGCGATCCGGGAACAGCAGCTGCGCGGTGCCGTCGGGGTACTCGTCGGATGCCTGGCCGACCGCGATCGTCGTCGACGTGGTCACGTCCACCCCGACGGGGGTGGCGTCCCGCCTGCCGACGAGGGCGTTGATCAGGGAACTCTTGCCGCGCCCCACCTCACCGACGACCACCACGGACCGGAGCTGGTCGGCGCCGGAGGCCCGCTGCTCGGCGAGGTCGCTGAGTTCGTCGTGGCCGAACGGGCGCAGGATCTTTCCGGTGATCGAGGCCAGCAGGGCGTCGGCTCGCTGACGTGGGGACGCCACCGGGGCGCGATCCTGCTCTCCGGACCCGTCCACGTCTCCCCTTCCACACCCACACCACCGTCAACAGCGTCAGACCCTAGCCCGACGGCCGCGCCGACGCGGGTGCAGGCCCGTCGCCCCCGGCCCGGCCGACGACCCGACGCGCCGCCACCGGGCCTCCCAATTGTGATGTGCGCCACCATGACCGTCGGCCGGTTGTCCGGGTGGCGACCCGACGCCTCGCACCGGGCCGTGCAATGATGCCGCCTGGTCTTCCGACGACGGGGGCCACGACTAGGCCGAGGGGGCGTGGTGAGCGGTGCCATCGTTTTGACGATCGACTTCACGGACGGGGCGGTGTCCGCGGGCCTGGTCGACACCGGAACGGGGCTCGCGCAGCGCCTTTCGCTCGGCGATTCCGCCGGCCGGGCGGTGGACGCCCCGCTCCCCCCGGAGGTGATCGTGCCCGCCGCCGCCTCGGCCGCCGCCGTCGCCCAGGCCCAGCTGCACGGCGTGATGACCGGCCCCGACACCCTGGTGCTCACGCATCCGGCTGACTGGACCCACGGTCAGGTCGGTGGTCTCCGCGACGCCGCCGTCGCGGCCGGGTTCACGCCGGGCCAGGTCACCGTGCGGACCGTCGACGCGCCCTGACCCCGCCATCGGGTGACGGCGTGAGACTCGTCGGCGGGTTCCGGGAACCTTCCGCCCTCCCCCGTCATCCAACACTCGACGACGCGAACGTCCGTAGTTCGCGACGGAAGCAGGAAGGACCGAACCGATGAGCCGGTGCGGCCTCCCCGGGATGACCGGGACGAGAAGGGAACGACGCTGATGTCCGCACGAGAGTGGGTGCTCGGCATCGACTTCGGCACCTCGAACACCGCGGCCGCACACACCGGCCCGGTGTCCGGGTCGGTGGAGGCGCTGCAGCTGAGCCACAACCGCACGACGATGTCGTCGTCGGTGTTCGTCGAGTCCCCGGACCGCATCGCGGTCGGTGACGTGGCCGCCGACCGGGCCGAGTCGAACCCGGCCGCGTTCATGCCGTCGCCGAAACGGGTCGTCGCGCAGGGCGTGGTGAACGTCAACGGCTACGACCTGCCGGCCTCGGTACCGGTCGCGGCGGTGCTCGAGTCGGTGATGGCGCGCGCGGTCGGTGCGCACGGCGGATCCGCGCCGTCGGAGCTGGTGCTCACCCATCCGGAGGCGTGGTCACCGCGGGAGATCCAGGTGCTCCTCGACGCCGCCTCCCGGCTCGGGCTGGACGCCTCGCAGATCCGCACGGTGTCCGAGCCGCGTGCCGCCGCGCACTACTACTCCCGCGCGAACACCCTCGCCCCGGGCACCAAGATCGCGGTGTTCGACTTCGGCGGCGGCACACTCGACATCGCCGTCCTCGAGGCCAACGACGCCGGCACCTTCGACGTGGTCGCCGCCCGTGGAGACAACGGGCTCGGCGGCAAGAACTTCGACGCCTTCGTCCGCCGCTGGGTGGACCAACAGCTCGAGTCCCGCGACCCGGACCTGCTCGACTACCTGCGCCGTGAGGCACCCATGGACGTCCGGTACGCCCTCGACGACTCCATCCGCCGCGCGAAGGAGCTGCTGTCGGAGGCCCCGTCGGCGACGATCACCGTCACCGGCGGCGACGGGCGCGGCAGCGAACGGTTCCAGATCACCCGCGAGGAGTTCGAGGAGCTGATCTCCCCCGCGCTGGAGAAGGCGGCCCAGCTGACCCGGGCGACGCTGGCCGACGCCCGGGTCACCGACCCGAGCCAGCTCGAGGCGCTGTACCTGACCGGCGGCTCCTCACGTATCCCGATCGTGCACGAGCGGCTCGCCGAGCTCGGCCCGATCGCCACCCTCGACGACCCGAAAACCGTGGTGGCGCAGGGCGCGATCGCGGCCGCCGCGCCGATCGTCCGCGGCCTCGGCGGGCCGCCGCCCGGCGCCGCACCGGCGGCACCCGCGCCGGCCCCGCAGTCGTACGCACCGCCGGCACAGCCGCAGTCGTACGCACCGCCGGCCACGCCGCAGTCGTATTCACCACAGCCCTATGCACCACCGTCGTACGCACCACCCACGCAACAGTTCTCGGCGGTGTCCCCCGACCCGGTCGACCCGGTGGCGGAGGCGCCCGCGGGCGGGTCGGGTCGCGGCGGCCGGACGTGGGCGATGATCGCCGCGGCCGCCGTGGTGGTGGCGGTCGGTGTCGGCGTCGGCGTCTACACGCTCGGCGGCGCGGACCCGGCCGAGCCCGCCGC
>NZ_JBFUHZ010000040.1:0-60908 GCF_056402135.1 Rhodococcus sp. P4_C10
ACGCTGATGCGCAGCGTGCTGCCGGTGAACACGATGGCCATCGCGATGGGCCTGCACCCGCGCTGCGGCAACGAGGACAACCTGTGGGCCCCGAACGGCGAGGTCAAGATCACCTCCGCCGAGCAGGTCCGCCAGCTGGTGCGCGTCGCCAACGAGCTCGGTCGTGAGGTGGCCACCGCCAAGGAGGCCCGGGACATCTACCGCATCGGCGAGACCTACGCCGACGCCGACGAGACCCTGGCGAAGCTCGGTTACGCACCGAACCGCAAGCCCGGCCAGAAGGGCTTCACCCAGCACTCCTGATCGAGTCATGAGCTGACCGGGACGTCGCCACGCGGCGAGGGGGCATGGACCGACGAGTCCATGCCCCCACCGCCGTATCCCGGCCGGCGGACGAGTCCGTCCCGCGGTTCGCGGCGTTGCGCGCGAGGCCATCTCACCTGATCCACAACCGACAACCGGAGTAGGTAATGAACAACAGCGAATCCCCGACCGTCGTGATCGTCCCCGGTCTGCGTGACCACGTCGCCGATCACTGGCAGACCCTCCTTGCCGAGAAGCTCGACAAGGAGGTCACCGTGCCGCCGCTCGAGCACGACAAGCTCAGCCTGTCGGCCCGGGTGGCCGCGCTGGACCACGTCCTGTCGGAGGTCTCCGGGCCCGTCGTGCTCGTCGCGCACAGCGCCGGCGTCATGATCACCGTGCACTGGGCCGCGCAGCACGACCGCCCCGTCCAGGGCGCGTTGCTGGTCGCTCCGCCGGACTTCGCATCGCCGCTGCCGGCGGGCTACCCGTCGTCCGAGGACCTCGAGAACAACGGATGGAACCCCACCCCGCTGCAGCCGTTGCCGTTCCCCAGCACCGTCGTCGCGAGCACCAACGACCCGTTGGCGGGCTACGACCGGGTCGTCGGGTTCGCCGAGGCATGGGGCAGCAAGCGTGTCGACGCCGGCAACGTCGGCCACCTGAACCCGGCATCCGGCTTCGGGTACTGGCCGCAGGCCGAGGAACTGGTCCAGGACCTGATCCGGGAGACGGCGGTCCTCGGGTGACGAACAAGGTGGTCGCGTCCACGGCCGATGCCGTGGTCGACGTCGAGTCGGGGTCGTCCCTCGCGGTCGGCGGATTCGGGTTGTGCGGGATTCCGGACCGGCTGATCGCCGCGATCGCGTCCGGCGGTGCGGAGAACCTCGAGGTCTTCTCCAACAACTGCGGAACCGACGGACACGGTCTGGGAATCCTGCTGGAAGGCAAGCGGATCCGCCGGGTCACCGCCTCGTACGTGGGGGAGAACCGCGAGTTCGCCCGCCAGTACCTGACCGGTGAACTCGAGGTGGAGCTGACCCCGCAGGGCACGCTCGCCGAGAAGTTGCGTGCCGGCGGCGCCGGTATCCCGGCGTTCTTCACCCCGGCGGGCGTCGGCACCCCGATCGCCCTGGGCGGGCTGCCGTGGCGTTACCACGCCGACGGGTCCGTCGCGCTCGCGTCGCCGCCGAAGGAGGTCCGCGAGTTCCGCGGCAGGCGCTACGTGCTCGAGGAGTCGATCACCGCCGACTTCGCACTGGTGCATGCGCTGATCGGGGACACCGAGGGCAACCTGGTGTTCGACAAGGCGGCGATGAACTTCAACCCGCTCGCGGCGATGGCCGGTCGGGTCTGCATCGCGCAGGTCGAGCGGCTCGTCGAGCCGGGCGAGATCGACCCCGCGCAGGTGCACCTGCCGGGCATCTTCGTCGACCGGGTCGTGCACACCGGACCGCAGGACAAGAAGATCGAGAAGCGAACGGTCTCTGCCGCGGCCGGGACGGGGAACTGAGATGACGACCATGATTGAGACCGTCGGCTGGACCCGCGAGCAGATGGCGGGCCGGGCCGCGCAGGAGCTGTCCGACGGCGAGTACGTGAACCTGGGCATCGGGTTGCCGACGATGATCCCGAACCATCTGCCCGCGGGCGTGACGGTCACCCTGCACAGCGAGAACGGGATCCTCGGGACCGGGCCCTACCCGACCGAGGACGCCGTCGACGCCGACCTGATCAACGCGGGCAAGGAGACGGTGACGGTCAACCCGGGCGCCTCGTTCTTCGACTCGGCGACCAGCTTCGGGATGATCCGCGGCGGCCACATCGGCACCGCAGTCCTCGGCGGCATGCAGGTTTCGGCGACCGGCGACCTGGCGAACTGGATGGTGCCCGGCAAGATGGTCAAGGGCATGGGCGGCGCGATGGACCTCGTCCACGGCGCCGGCCGGGTGATCGTGCTGATGGAGCACACCGACAAGTCCGGTGCCTCCAAGATCGTGCAGGAATGCACGCTGCCGCTCACGGGTGAGGGCGTGGTGCAGCGGATCGTCACCAATCTCGCGGTCATCGACGTCACCGACACCGGGCTGGTGCTGCGCGAATGCGCACCCGGCGTCACCGAGCAACAGGTCCGGGACGCCACCGACGCGCCTCTGGCGTAGCGGCCGGGTCCGTGCACGCGGCACGGACGGATCGCAGGGGCGCCGCCGCGTAACGCCTGTCGTACGAGGAGCTGAACAACCGCGCCAACCAGGTGGCGAACCTGCTCGTCTCCCGTGGCATCGAGCCGGGCGACAAGGTCGCGCTCTCCTGCCCGAACCTGCCGCACTTCTCGATCGTCTACTACGGGATCCTCAAGGCGGGTGCCGTGGTCGTTCCTCTCAACGTGCTGTTGAAGGGACGCGAGATCGCTTACCACCTCACCGATTCCGATGCCAAGGCCTACTTCTGCTTCGAGGGTTCGGCCGACCTTCCGATCGGGGAGTACGGACACGCCGGCTTCGCCCAGGCCCCCGAGTGCCGCGAGATGTTCGTGCTCACCGCGGACCCGGCCGCGCCCTCGGCGATCGAGGGGGTCGAGAGCGCCGGTCAGGTTCTCGCGGACCAGCCCGTCCAGTTCGAGACCGCGGTGCGTGAACCCGCCGACACGGCGGTGATTCTGTACACCAGCGGCACCACCGGAAAGCCGAAGGGCGCCGAGCTCACCCACTCCAACATGGTGCTCAACGCCATGGCGGCGAACCGGTTGTTCGACAGTTCGCCGATGCGGCACGACACCAGCCTGCTCACGCTGCCGCTGTTCCACTCCTTCGGTCAGACGGTGAGCATGAACGCCGGCCTCGCGGTCGGCTCGACGCTGGTGATGCTGCCGCGGTTCGAGCCCGCCGCGGCGCTCGAGCTGATGGAGCGGGAGTCGATCACGATCTTCGCCGGCGTCCCGACCATGTACTGGAGCCTGCTCGGCGCCCTCGAGGAGGGGGTCGACGTCGAGCGGATCGCGCGGAACATGCGACGCGCCATCTCCGGTGGCGCCGCGCTGCCGGTGGAGATCCTCACGCGGTTCAAGGAGCGCTTCGGCGTGCAGATCCTGGAGGGCTACGGCCTGTCGGAGACCTCGCCGCTGGCACTGTTCAGCGACCCGGAGCGCGACCCGCGGCCGGGATCGATCGGCGTCCCGGTCTGGGGCATCGAGGCCCGCCTCGTGGACCGGGACTGGAACACCGTCACCGGCACCGACGAGGTCGGCGAGCTGGCCCTGCGCGGGCACAACGTCATGAAGGGGTACTACAACCGCCCCGAGGCCACCAGCGAGGTGACGGACAACGGCTGGTTCCGCACCGGCGACCTGGCCAAGGTGGACGAGGACGGCTTCTACTACATCGTCGACCGGGCCAAGGACATGATCGTGCGGGGCGGGTTCAACGTGTACCCCCGCGAGATCGAGGAGGTCCTGATGGCCCACGAGGCGGTCTCCCTGGCCGCCGTCGTCGGGGTTCCCGACGAACGGCACGGCGAGGAGATCAAGGCGTTCGTGATCCTCGAGCCGGGTTCGCAGACCGCCGAGGCCGAGCTGATCGAGTGGACCAAGGAGCAGATGGCGGCGTACAAGTACCCGCGCCTCGTCGAGTTCGTCACGGTCCTGCCGATGACCGCCACCGGCAAGATCCTCAAGCGTGAGCTCGGTCAGGTCGCCTCGAGCTTGTGATCGCGTCGCCCTTGTGAGCACGGGGCCGCGATGACCGACGACGGGGGGGGGGGGGGCGCCTCGTCGGTGCCCTCCATGCCGCCCTGCGTCATCATGTCGACGTAGCCGGACCAGTCCGTCCAGGCGCCGGTGGAGGCGGCGGAGGGCTGGAGCTGGGCGAAGGCGTCGCAGTAGGTGTGGCCGGTGGCCGCGATCGCGGCGCGCTGGGACCGCGGGCTCGAGACGGCCTTGCCGTCGGCGTCGACCACGTCGTCCCAACGGGACTGCGAGCACACCGCTTTCACGAACTCGGCGTCGCCGCCGGCGGGCACGGCGCGGAAGACCTCGCTCGCCTCCAGGCGGGCGATCTGGTCCGCCCGGCCCTCTTCGAACTGCGCCAGCAGGCTCCGGTACTCGTCGTCGGCGTCCTCGACCTGCACCGGTCGCAGCACGTCGACGAGATCCGCCGCGGTCGCGTTGGCGGCGGTCGCGTCCGCGCACGTCGTGGTGCCGCCGGTAGAGGCGTTGGCGGCCGGCTCGGAGTCCGAAGAGCATCCGACGATCGCGACACCGACCACCGCTACGGTTGCGGCGAACGTGCAGGCACGACGAGCGATTTTCATGATCCTCCGAATGGTGTGAACGGGATTGGGCGACGGGCGCAGCGTTCCGCTCCGTCGGCACGGCGGTGTGCAGTATTGCAGCCGCGCGCGGATTCCGCGTCGGATATCCCACCTCCGCTATAGTTAGGTAGCCCTAACCGTTGGAGGTATCGGCATGACCCGACCGCTCGTCACCCTCACCGTACTGCGCACCGAACGGCTCACCTCGCACCTGGTGCGGGTGTACCTCGGCGACCCCGGCTTCGACGACTTCGTGGCGAACGGCTACACCGACGCCTACGTGAAGCTGGTCTTCGGCACCGACACAGAGCCCGTGCTGCGTACCTACACCGTCCGCCGTGTGGACGACGAGAAGCGGGAGATCGCAATCGATTTCGTCGTCCACGGCGACGAGGGGGTGGCCGGGCCGTGGGCGCGGGCGGCGCAGCCGGGTCAGAGCCTGCGGCTGCGCGGTCCGGGCGGTGCGTACGCCCCGCGGGCGGACGCGGACTGGCACCTGATGGCCGGCGACGAGTCCGCGATACCCGCGATCGGCGCGGCGCTCGAGGCGCTGCCCGCATCGGCGGTCGCCAAGGTGTTCGTCGAGGTGGACGGTCCCGACGGCGAACTCGACCTGCCCTCCGTCGCGGATGTCGAGGTCACCTGGGTGCACCGCGGCGCGGCCGCCGACGAGGTGGGCGACGACCGCGCCGGGGACAACGCGCCGCTGGTCGCCGCCGTCCGGCAGGCGCCGTGGCTGCCCGGCCAGCCCCACGTGTTCGTGCACGGCGAGGCGAACGCCGTCATGCACGGCCTGCGTGGCTACATCCGCAAGGAGCGCGGGGTGAGCGCGGAGTGGGCGTCGATCTCGGGATACTGGCGGCGCGGCCGCACCGAGGAGGGCTTCCGGGTCTGGAAGTCCGACCTCGCGAAGACCGAGGGCTAGGAACTTCCCGGGGCAGGGAGTCTCAGGCGAGCGCGGACGCCGCCTCGGAGGCCGACGGCTCGGGTCGGGGCTCGGGTCGGCCGAGGGTCAGCAGCGCCGTCGTCGCGACCGCGCCGCAGACGACGATGCTGCTCGCCATCTGCACGGCCGAGCCGCCGACCAGCGGTGAGATCAGCGCGGCCAGGCCGAACTGGCCGGCGCCCATCACGGCCGATCCGGTGCCCGCGGCCTTGGTGACCTGGGCCTGGCTCAGTGCGGTGGCGTTGCCCATGATGAACCCGATGCTGGTGGTGACCAGGAACAGCAGCGGCAGCACCACCGCGGTGTGGGTGCCGCCGAGCGTGACCTCGAGCAGCAGCGCGACGCCGGCGGTGAGCAGCAGCGTGACGCCGAAGGCCAGCAGCTGCCGGGCGTGGAAGCGCCCGATGAGCCGGGTGTTGACGATGCTGCCGCCGACGATGCCGACCGAGTTCACGCCGAAGATCACGGAGAACTGGCCCGGAGACATGCCGAGCACGTCCTGGACCACGAACGGCGACGCCGAGATGTACGAGAACAGGGCGCCGAACCCGAACACGAAGGTGAGCGCGTAGCCGAGGTAGCGCCGGTTGCCGACCACGTACCGCATGTTGTGCGCGTGCGCGGCCAGCCCGCCGCCGTGCCGTTTCTCCGCCGGGAGCGTCTCGGGAATCAGGGTCAGTACGCCGACCACCATCGCCACGCCGGCGCCGGTCAGCACCCAGAAGATGCCGCGCCAGCCGATCGGGCCGAGCAACGCGCCGCCGAGCAGCGGCGCCACCACCGGCGCGACGCCGCCGATGATCATCATGACGCTGAAGAGCTTCGCGGCCGCGTCGCCCTTGGCGCGATCGGCAATCACCGCGCGCGCCAACACGATTGCCGCGCCGCCGCTCAGGCCCTGCAACAGTCGGGCCCCGATCAGCACCTCCGCGGTGGGGGCCAGTGCGCACAGGACGCCGCTGATCGCGAACGCCACGGTGCCGCCGAGGAGCAGCCGGCGTCGGCCCCAGCCGTCCGAGAGCGGCCCGACGACCAGCTGTCCGATGCCGAGACCCGCCATGAACGTCGCGAGGGTGAGCTGGACCGTCTCCGTCGGTGCCCCGAGGTCCTCGCCGAGCGCGGGCAGGCCGGGCAGGTACATGTCGGTGGCGAGGGGTGCGATCGCGGAGAGCAGGGCGAGGGCCAGCAGCATGGGTATCGAAATGGCTCGGGTCACATGAATGAGCCAGCGGCGCGGACGCTTGATTTATTCCCGTGCGGGAGAGAATCTTCGGGCATGGCTTCCGAGGCACGCGACCACCCCGCAGAGCAGCTGCCGCCCCGGCTGGCGGCACACCTCGACGCCTACTCCGAGCATCTGCGGCTCGAGCGGGACCGCTCCGAGCACACCGTGCGCGCCTACCTGTCCGACGCCCGTTCGCTGCTCGCGCACTTCGTCGCGACCGCGCCGGAGGACGGGATCGAGGACCTGGACCTGCGTGTGCTGCGGTCCTGGCTGTCCGCCCAGGCGGCCGCCGGCGTCGCCCGCAGCACCCTGGCCCGGCGCACCGCCGCCGCGCGCACCTTCACCGCATGGCTGGCCCGCACCCGACGCATCACCCGTGACCCCGGTACCCGGCTGGCCTCACCCAAGTCGCACCGGACGTTGCCCGCGGTGCTGCGGCAGGAGCAGGCCGAGGATGCGATGCGGGCAGCGGAATCCGGTGCGGCGCAGATGGATCCCGTCGCGGTGCGCGACCGGCTGGTGGTGGAGATGCTGTACGCCACCGGAATCCGGGTGGGGGAGCTGTGCGGCCTGGACCTCGACGACGTCGACCGGGACCGCCGGGTGCTGCGGGTGCTGGGCAAGGGCAACAAGGAACGGTCGGTGCCCTTCGGCGGGCCGGCCGCCGACGCACTCGACGCCTGGCTGCGGGCCGGCCGGCCGCACCTGGTGCGGGCCGAGTCGGGCCCGGCGCTACTGCTCGGCAAACGAGGTCGACGGCTCGACCAGCGCCAGGCCCGGTCGGTGGTGCACGAGGTGCTCGAGGCCGTTCCCGGGGCGCCGAGCCTCGCCCCCCACGGGCTGCGGCACTCGGCCGCCACGCACCTGCTCGAGGGCGGCGCCGACCTGAGGGTGGTGCAGGAGCTGCTCGGGCACACCAGCCTGGCCACCACCCAGCTGTACACGCACGTCTCGGTGGCGCGCCTGCGGGCCGTGCACGACCAGGCCCACCCCCGCGCCTGACCGGCGGAGCCGCTACCGCAGCGGCTTGAGGCGCACCGGCGTCGCGCGGAGCAGTCCGAGCGGGTCGAGGTAGGTCCGGTCCCGGCGCAGCCCCCAGTGCAGGCAGCCGTCGCACCCGGGGTGGCCGGCCACGAGGGTGCCCAGCACGGTGCCGCGGGTGACCCGTCGGCCCACGGCGACCGCGGCCCGCACCGGCTCGTACGTGGTGCGCAGGCCGCCGGCGTGGTCCACCGACACCACCGGCTTGCCCGCGACCGTCCCGGCGAAGACCACCGTCCCGTCGCCCGCGGCGAGCACCGGCCGGCCCGGTTCGCCGACCAGGTCGACGCCCCGGTGCCCGGGCAGCCAGTCGTGCGCGGGCGGGTCGAAACCCCGGCCGAGCGGCGGTCGGGGGTCCAGCGGCCAGCCGAACGCCGCGGCCGCGGGAGCCGGGGGAGGCGCGGCGAGCAGGAGCAGGGCGGCGAGTCCGACGACGGGGAGCAGGCGCATCCCTCCACGCTCGGCCCTCGCGCCCTCCCGCGGAAGCCCGTTCCCGCCTCCTGTGGACCGGCGGAGGTTCCTCCACAGGCCCGCGACCGCCTGGTTATGACCTGCGCGACCCAAGCCGTACACTTGCCACGCGGTCTGTGTTCGCGCAGTCCGACTTCGCGCGTCCGCGCAAGAACATCGGCCCTCGGCTGGTCCTGCACCCGTGCAGGTCCGAGGGTTCTACGGGCGCCAGGGCAGGGGTCACCCGACCGCCTGCGTCAACCGAATGAAAGAGGTACACAGCCATGGCTGTCGTAACCATGAAGCAGATGCTCGACAGTGGTACCCACTTCGGGCACCAGACCCGTCGCTGGAACCCGAAGATGAAGCGTTTCATCTTGACGGACCGCAACGGCATCTACATCATCGACCTGCAGCAGACCCTCACGTACATCGACAAGGCGTACGAGTTCGTCAAGGAGACCGTTGCCCACGGCGGCACCGTCCTCTTCGTCGGCACCAAGAAGCAGGCGCAGGAGTCCATCGCCGCAGAGGCGACCCGCGTCGGCATGCCGTACGTGAACCAGCGCTGGCTCGGTGGCATGCTCACCAACTTCACCACCGTCCACAAGCGTCTGCTGCGCCTCAAGGATCTCGAGGCCATGGAGCAGAGCGGTGGCTTCGAGGGTCGCACCAAGAAGGAAATCCTCATGCTCACGCGTGAGATGACCAAGCTTGACCGCACCCTCGGCGGCATCCGGGACATGGCCAAGGTTCCGTCGGCCATCTGGGTCGTCGACACCAACAAGGAGCACCTCGCGGTCTCCGAGGCTCGCAAGCTGAACATCCCGGTCATCGCGATCCTGGACACCAACTGCGATCCCGACCTGGTCGACTACCCGATCCCGGGTAACGACGACGCGATCCGCTCCGCCGCGCTGCTCACCAAGGTTGTCGCTTCCGCGGTGGCCGAGGGTGTCCAGGCGCGCGCCGGACGCAACGCGGGCGACGACGCCAAGCCCGAGGCCGGCGCAGGCGAGCCGCTCGCCGAGTGGGAGCAGGAACTGCTCTCCTCCGCGGCTCCCGCCGCCGATGTCATCACCGAGGGTGGCCCCGAGTCCCCGCGTGAGGCTGTCGCCGAGGCCGAGGAGAAGCTCGCCGAGGCCCCCGCGGAGATCGCGGACGCCGAAAAGCAGGCCTAGTTGATCCGGCCCTGACCCGTCATCTCGAAAAGACTGGGTCAGGGCCGTTTCGCCCTCTGCACCACCCCAGGCATCGAAACTCACTCAAGGAGGCTCGCCCCGATGGCGAACTACACCGCCGCTGACGTGAAGCGGCTCCGCGAGCTCACCGGCTCCGGAATGATGGACTGCAAGAACGCGCTCGCCGAGACCGACGGCGACTTCGACAAGGCCGTCGAGCTGCTCCGTATCAAGGGCGCCAAGGACGTGGGCAAGCGCGCCGAGCGCACCACCGCCGAGGGCCTCGTCGTCGCCAAGGACGGCGTGATGCTCGAGCTCAACTGCGAGACCGACTTCGTCGCCAAGAACGCCGAGTACCAGGAGCTGGCGGAGAAGGTCGTCACCGCGGCCGCCGCCGCCAAGCCGGCCGACCTCGACGCCCTCAAGGCCGTCGCTGTCGACGGTGGCACCGTGGACGAGGCCGTCGCGGCCCTGTCCGCCAAGATCGGCGAGAAGCTCGAGCTGCGTCGTGTCGTCTCCTTCGACGGCCCGGTCGCGATCTACCTGCACAAGCGCAGCTCCGACCTGCCCCCCGCCGTGGGCGTGCTGGTCGAGTACACCGGTGAGGGCGAGGCCGCCGAGGCCGCCGCTCGCGCCGCCGCGATGCAGGTTGCCGCGCTCAAGGCCAAGTACGTCACCCGCGACGAGGTCCCCGCGGACGTCGTCGAGGCCGAGCGTCGCATCGCCGAGCAGACGGCCAAGGAGGAGGGCAAGCCCGAGGCTGCACTCCCCAAGATCGTCGAGGGTCGCGTCAACGGCTACTACAAGGACGTCGTCCTGACCGAGCAGTCCTCGGTCACCGACTCGAAGAAGACCGTCAAGGCGCTTCTCGACGAGGCCGGCGTGACCATCACCCGCTTCGCGCGGTTCGAGGTCGGCGCCAGCTAGTTCGGCGCAACAGACGAACGACAGGGCCCCGTCTCCGATTTCGGAGACGGGGCCCTGTCGCGTACGCCACGCCGACCCGACCCGGCAGTGCTGGTCGGGAGCCGATGAGGCAGGATGGACAGGCAATCCGCGACCGATTCGGTGGCGGGTGGCCGATTCATGCTGGCCGCACCATCCACGCGGCACAGAGACCGAGGAGAGCCATGACCGAACCCGCACCAACCGAATCCGCGACCGGACGCGAGGGCTTCTCGCGCGTCCTGCTCAAGCTCGGCGGCGAGATGTTCGGTGGTGGTGGGGTGGGTCTGGACCCGGACGTCGTGCAGACGATCGCCAAGCAGATCGCCGAGGTCGTCGCGACCGGCGTCCAGGTCGCCGTCGTCATCGGTGGCGGCAACTTCTTCCGCGGCGCGGAACTGCAGCAGCGCGGCATGGACCGGGCCCGCTCCGACTACATGGGCATGCTCGGCACCGTGATGAACTGCCTTGCGCTGCAGGACTTCCTGGAGAAGGCCGGCGTCGACACCCGCGTGCAGACGGCCATCACCATGGGACAGGTCGCGGAGCCGTACCTGCCGTTGCGGGCGCGTCGGCACCTGGAGAAGGGCCGCGTCGTGATCTTCGGCGCCGGCATGGGCATGCCCTACTTCTCCACCGACACCACCGCCGCGCAGCGGGCGCTCGAGATCGGCGCCGAGGTGGTGCTGATGGCGAAGGGTGTCGACGGCGTCTACACCGCGGACCCCCGGGTCGACCCGGCCGCCACCATGTACACCGAGATCAGCCACCGCGAGGTCATCGAGCAGGGCCTCAAGGTCGCGGACGCCACCGCATTCAGCCTGTGCATGGACAACCAGATGCCGATCATGGTCTTCAACCTGCTGACCGAGGGCAACATCGCCCGCGCGGTCGCCGGTGAGAAGATCGGAACACTGGTCAAATCGTGAATTTCGGTGACATCGTGAATGCCACCGCCGTACCCGCCGAGCCTGGAGGAACACCGTGATTGATGAAGCGCTCTTCGATGCCGAGGAGAAGATGGACAAGGCCGTCGCGGTGGCCAAGGACGACCTCGGTGGCATCCGCACCGGCCGCGCCAACCCCGGCATGTTCAACCGCATCGTGATCGACTACTACGGCTCGATCACCCCGATCACCCAGCTCGCGAGCATCAACGTGCCCGAGGCCCGGATGGTCATCATCAAGCCGTACGAGGCCTCGCAGCTGAACGCGATCGAGAACGCGATCCGCAACTCGGACCTCGGGGTGAACCCGTCCAACGACGGCAGCATCATCCGCATCTCGGTCCCGCAGCTCACCGAGGAGCGGCGCCGCGAGCTGGTCAAGCAGTCCAAGGGCAAGGGCGAGGACTCGAAGGTTGCCATCCGCAACATCCGCCGCAAGGCGATGGAGGAGCTGGGTCGCATCCAGAAGGACGGCGAGGCCGGCGAGGACGAGGTCGCCCGCGCCGAGAAGGAGCTCGACAAGACGACCGCCAAGTACGTGGCGAGCATCGACGAGCTGGTCAAGCACAAGGAAGCCGAATTGATGGAGGTCTAGGCACATTGTCCACCGAAGGCTCAGCGCCCGGCGGCTCGGCGGGCGCGGCCACCGCCCCGCCCTCGAAGGCCGGCCGGAACCTGCCGGCCGCCATCGGGGTCGGGGTGGGGCTCGGTGCCCTGCTGATCGCCACCCTGCTCTTCGTTCCCCGGGCCTGGTTCGTCATCGTGGGCGCCGCGATGGCCGTCGCGACCTGGGAGGTCGCCAAGCGGCTGCGTGAGGGCGGCATCCTGGTGCCGCGGATCCCGCTGATCCTCGGTGGGCAGGCCATCATCTGGCTCGGCTGGCCCTACGGCGCCGCCGGCGTGCTCGCGGGATTCGCGGGCACCGTGCTGGTGTGCATGGTGTGGCGGCTGTTCGACCAGGGTCTCAAGGCCGCCCCGCAGAACTTCCTGCGGGACGTGTCGATCACCGTGTTCGTCGCGGCCTGGATCCCGCTGCTGGCGTCGTTCGCGACGCTGATGGTGCTGCAGGACGACGGACCCGGCCGCATCTTCGTGCTGATGATCGGGGTGGTGTGCTCCGACGTCGGCGGCTACGCGGCCGGCGTGCTGTTCGGCAGGCACCCGATGGTCCCCGCGATCAGCCCCAAGAAGTCCTGGGAGGGCTTCGCCGGCTCGCTGGTGTTCGCCGTGGTCGGCTCGATCCTCACCGTCACCCTCATCCTGGACGCCAGCCCGTTGACCGGCGCCCTGCTGGGCGCGCTCCTGGTGGTGGTCGCGACGCTCGGCGACCTGATCGAGTCGCAGGTCAAGCGAGAGCTCGGGATCAAGGACATGGGCACGCTGCTGCCCGGGCACGGCGGCATCATGGACCGGCTGGACTCGCTGCTGCCGTCCGCGTTCGTGACGTGGCTGGTGCTCACCGCCCTGCTCTGACGCCATGAGACCCGCGCGCGCCGGCTCCGGCCCGATCCCCAGCCCCAACATCTGGCACTGGCCGGAGATCTACGAGGTGGAGAACCGGGCACAGGACGCGGACGGCGCGATCTTCGCGGCGCTGCGGGACGTCGCGGACTGGTCCGGACGCGACGTCCTGGACCTCGGCTGCGGCGCCGGTTTCCACCTGCCGCAGTTCGCGCGCGACGCCCGGTCGGTGACCGGGGTCGAGCCGCACCGCCCGCTGGTGGACCTGGCACTGCGCCGGGTCCGCGCCGCCGAGCCGCCCGTCACGGTGCTCGCCGGGTCCGCCGAACGCATCCCGTTGCCCGACGACAGCGTCGACGTGGTGCACGCGCGAACCGCGTACTTCTTCGGCCCCGGCTGCGGCGCCGGGATCGTCGAGTCGATGCGGGTGCTGCGGCCCGGCGGCGTCCTCGCCGTGGTGGACCTCGACGCCACGGTCGGCGGTTACGGCGAGTGGATGCGCGCGGACCTGCCGCACTACGACCCGGCGAAGGTGGAGGCGTTCTTCGCCGCGCAGGGCTTCGGGCTGGTGCGGGTGCGGACCCGCTGGGAGTTCGACAGCCGGGAGGCGATGCGGTCGGTGCTGGGCATCGAGTTCACCGAACGCACCGCGGAGCGGGCCTTCGCGCAGACGCCCGGGCTGGCGCTCGAGGTCGGCTACCGGATCCACACCCGGCGCGCGGCGGCCGGCCTTGTGCTCTGAGCGTCGAAGTCCCGAAACCGAATTGCCCGTTGGCAATCTGAGTCCATTGGCTGCGGAGGCCTTTCCTCGTCGTTACTGTTCGCCCTGAACTCTGACGGGTCCGTCGAAAGTGTCATAGTGCCAAGGGGTCTCGCGTGAGTGCAGGCAACACCGCAGGGCGGACGGCGCCGGGCAAGGACCCGGCCCTCGCGCCCACCCCGCCGATGGGCTGGAACAGCTGGAACCGTTTCCGTTGCTACGACCTGACCGAGGAGGTCGTCCTGGCGACCGCGGACGCCATGGTCGAGAGCGGGATGCGCGACGCCGGGTACCGGTACCTGGTGGTCGACGACTGCTGGCAGGCCTTCGCCCGCGGCGACGACGGCCGGCTGCGCTCGCACCCCCGACGGTTCCCGAGCGGGATGGCCGCCCTCGGCGAGCAGATCCACGCCCGCGGACTGAGGTTCGGCCTCTACCTGGCGCCCGGGCGCAAGACGTGCGCGATGATCTACGACCGCTACCCGGCGCGCGACATCGGATCCTTCGGGTACGAGCAGCTGGACGCGGACACCCTCGCGGGATGGGGCGTCGACTACCTCAAGTACGACTGGTGCCGGGCCGGTCGGGGCGGCACCGGACTCGACCACCGGGGGGCCTTCGAGCGGATGGCCGCGGCCCTCGCGGACACCGGCAGGCCGATCGTCTACAGCATCTCCGAGTACGGCCAGACCCGGCCGTGGGAGTGGGCGGGAGAGTACGGGCACCTGTGGCGCACCACCGGGGACATCGGTCCGAGCTGGCGCTCGGTGCTCCGGCTCGTCGACCGTCAGCACGGCCTGGCCCGGCACGCGGGCCCCGGCGGCTGGAACGACCCCGACATGCTCGAGGTGGGCAACCCCGAGCTCGGTGAGGTGGAGTCCCGCAGCCACCTCATGCTGTGGGCGCTGTTGGCGGCGCCGCTGTTCGCGGGAAACGACCTGCGCACCATGACGGAGCAGACGCGCCGGCTGCTCACCCATGCCGGGGTGCTGGCGATCTCCCAGGACGCGCTCGGCAGGCAGGGGGAGCGGGTCGCACGGTTCGGGCGCGTCGAGGTGTGGCGCCGCGAGCTGAGCGGCGGCGTGGCGTACGGGGTGCTCAACCGGGGCCGACGCGAGGTCTCGCTCCAGGTCCGCGACGACGCGCTGGTGCTGCCCGAGGGCAAGGTGTTGTGCCCGCTCGCCGCCGACAGCGTCGACGTCTGGACCGGGCACCCGGTCCGCGACCGGAAAGGCATGTGGCCGCTGCAGTCTCGTGAGATGGTGCTGGTTCGTTCCCCGTCCGGATGACGCGGGCACACCGTCGCCCGAAGGGATCCCGATGCCCGTTTCGCCGCCCGAGTCCGTCGCGCCCACCGCGCCGCAGCGCGTCGCGGCACCGACCACGCGGGCGTCACGCGGGTGGATCACGATGTTCACCCTCGCGTACGTGGGCATCAACATCGCGTGGTCGGGTCCGACGCAGGTGCTGATGTCGCCGCAGGTGGAGCGGCTGACAGACGGTGCGCCGTGGTTCTTCTCGGCCACCAGCAAGGAGACCAACCTCGCCGTCATCGGCTTCGTCGCGGGCATCTTCGCGCTGCTGTCGACGCCGCTGTGGGGCGCGCTGTCCGATCGCACGGCCTCCCGCTGGGGTCGGCGCACCCCGTGGATGGCCGGGGGCATGGTGGTGGTGGCGGCCGGGCTGGTGGCCACCGGGTTCGCGCAGTCGCTGCCGGCGGTGCTGCTCAGCTGGGTGGCGATGCAGACCGCGATCAACGCGGTCATCTCGCCGCTGTCGGCCTCGGTGCCGGACCACGTGCCGGTCGCCCAGCGCGGCGTGGTCTCCGGCTGGTACGGATTCGCCTACACCCTCGCCGTCGTCGCCGGCACCGCTCTCGGCACCGTCGCGACCGCGGTGTGGGCGGGTCCGCTGGGGATCACGGTGGGGTACCTGCTGTGCGCGGCCGCCTGTGTCCTGGCGATGCTGCCGTTCGTCTTCTCGCGCTGGGAGACCCCGCTCGCCCCGGTCGACCGGCCGCCGTTCCGGTTCGCCGAGTTGCTCGCCTGCTACTGGGTGGACGTGCGCCGGTACCCGGACTTCGGCTGGGCCTGGCTGACCCGGTTCCTCGCCACCCTGAGCACCGCGACGGCGCTGTTCTACCTCTTCTACTACCTGCAGGACGAGGTGGGCCTGACCCGCGACGACGCGGCGACCGGTGGCGGGCTCCGGGTCAGCGACGGGGTGCTGGTCCTCACCGTCGTCTACGCGCTGTCGGTCTTCGTCACGGTGGTGCTGGCCGGTGTCATCTCCGACCGCGTCGGGCGGCGCCGGGTCTTCGTGTCGGCGTCGGCCCTCTTCATCTCGGTCGCGACGCTGCTGATGGCCTTCGTCCCGAGCTTCCCGGTGACGGTGCTGGCGGCGGTGATCCTCGGGCTCGGCACCGGGGTGTTCACCTCGGTCGACTTCGCCCTGGTGACGGAGGTGCTGCCGGCGGCCGAGAGCAACGGCAAGGACATCGGCATCATCAACCTGGCGATCGCGCTGCCGAACGTGCTCTCGCCGGTGGTCGCGGCGGTCATGGTGAACTCCCTCGGCGGCTACACCGGCCTGTACCTGCTCTCCGGGGCGCTGTCGGTGCTCGCCGGGGTGCTCGTCTACCGGATCAAGGGCGTCGCCTGAGCCCGGTCACACCAGTTCGGGGTCGGTGGTCAGCTCCACGTTCACCCACAGCTCGTACGGCAGTTCCTTCAGCCGCCCGATCAGGGCGCGGCGGACCGCGTCCTCGTCCGTGATCTCCCACAGGCCGGGCGGGTCGAGGAAGACCACCTCGACGTACATCTTGCGGCCGACCTTGCTGATCGAGGTCTCCGGCTCGGGCAGGTCGAACGTCGCGCGGACCTCGGCGATCGCGCGGTGCACGGGTTCCTGCACGGCGTCCGTCGGTGCGCCCTCGAGGATCTCGACCATCGCCGACCGCAGCATCGTGACCGGCTGGGGCAGCAGCAGCGCGCAGGTGACCAACACCAGCAACGAGTCGACGTAGCGGTCCGCGTCGGACCAGGCCGTGCGCTGCAGGACCATCACCACGACGCCGCCGACGGCGATCACCGCGCTGAACACCGTCCCGGACAGCCAGCCGCGGGCCTCCGCGCCGAGCAGGTCGGACCCGCGGGCCGCGGCGCGGACGTAGAGGTACGCGGTCGCCGACAGCACGGCGGTGACCAGGCCGTAGCCGAGCAGGGAGCCGCCGGCGACCTCGCCGCCGCCGTCGAGGATCACCCGGACCGACTCGGCCGCCGCGTAGGCGAGGGTGCCGAACAGGGCGAGGCACTGGACCACCACGACCACCGGCGTGAGCGACTCCCGGCCGAACGGGTACCGGGCCGTCGGACCCGAGGCCGCCACCCGGGACGTCACCAGCGAGAGCCACGTCAGGCCCATCCCGATCAGGGCGTAGGCGCCGTCGAGGAGGATGACCTGCGAGCCGGAGACCAGCCCCCAGCAGACGGCGAGGGCGGCGAGGCCGGCGGACGCCGCCAGGCAGACCCGCAGGACCGACTGTTCCCGCCTCGCGGCGTCGGAGGTGGATGCCAACGGTCAGCGCGCCGCGGTACGGGACTTCTTGGCGACGCGGCGGATCTGCGCGATGCGCACCCCGCCGGCGAGGGCCATGATCAGCGCGCCCGCGATGGCGGCGAGCAGCAGGCTGACCCCGAGCGGCAGCGAGAACTCCCACACGAACACGTTGAGCGTCACCTGGTCGAGGTTTTGCAGGATGAACACCAGCAGCAGCACCAGCACCAGCGCGCCGATGACCAGGCCGGTCCAGGTCGCGGCGGCCTTGGTGTGTCCCAGGCTGGTGTGTCGGTCGAGTGCGGCCTGTTCGGGCGTCACCGGCGGGGCCGGTTCCGATGCCGGCTCGGGGGCCGGCCCGGGTGTGTCGTCGGTCGGGCCGAGGCGAGGGTCCGGGTCGGGTCCTTCGGTCTGTGCCATGGCCACATCATCACGCACCGGATGTGTGATTGCACGCTCATCTCACCTGGAATTCGCATGTCGCGGCCGGGGGATGGGACACTGGGAGGCACTATGTCTGTTCCAGTCCCGCTCGTGTTCAATGCCCCGCGCCGAGGCATGCCGCCCACGCATCTCGCCGACCTCGACGCGGAGGGTCGCCGCGAGGCCGTCAAGGAACTCGGACTGCCCGCATTCCGCGCCGACCAGCTGGCCCGCCAGTACTACGCCCGGCTGGAGGCGGACGCGGAGAAGATGACCGACCTGCCCGCCGCCGTGCGGGAGAAGGTCGGGTCGGCGCTGTTCCCGACGCTGCTCACCCCGGTCAAGCACGTCGCCTGCGACGAGGGGACCACCCGCAAGACGCTGTGGAAGGCGAACGACGGCACGCTCCTCGAGAGCGTCCTGATGCGCTACCCGGACCGGGCGACGCTGTGCATCTCCAGCCAGGCCGGTTGCGGCATGGCCTGCCCGTTCTGCGCGACCGGTCAGGCCGGCCTGACCCGGAACCTGTCCACCGCGGAGATCGTCGACCAGGTGCGTGCGGCGGCCGCCGCGATGCGGGACGGCGAGGTCGCCGGCGGCGAGGGACGCCTGTCCAACGTGGTCTTCATGGGCATGGGCGAGCCGCTGGCCAACTACAAGCGGGTGGTGGCGGCGGTGCGCCGGATCACCTCGCCCGCGCCCGAGGGCCTCGGGCTCTCGCAGCGCTCGGTCACCGTCTCCACCGTGGGGCTGGCGCCGGCGATCCGCAAGCTGGCCGACGAGGGCCTGTCGGTGACGCTCGCGGTGTCGCTGCACACCCCGGACGACGAGCTGCGCGACACCCTGGTCCCGGTGAACAACCGGTGGACCGTCGCCGAGGTGCTCGACGCGGCGAAGTACTACGCCGACCAGACCGGCCGCCGGGTGTCCATCGAGTACGCGCTGATCCGCGACATCAACGACCAGCCGTGGCGGGCCGACCTGCTCGGCAAGAAGCTGCACAAGGCGCTGGGCTCGCGGGTGCACGTGAACCTGATCCCGTTGAACCCGACGCCGGGCAGCAAGTGGGACGCCAGCCCCAAGGACGTCGAGCGTGAGTTCGTGCGCCGGGTCATCGCGCAGGGCGTCTCCTGCACCGTCCGCGACACCCGCGGCCAGGAGATCGCCGCCGCCTGCGGGCAGCTCGCCGCCGAGAACTGACGCCGCCTCCCGCGGCACCGAATGCAACGACTGCGGCCGCGCAGTTCCCCGAGGGGAACCGCGCGGCCGCAGTCGTTTGTGTCTTGGTCGCTACCGCGGCTTGCGGCGCTGCAGGATGTCACGGACCAGCAGGAACACCATGAAGGCGGAAATGCCGACGAGCCAGAGGTCCTCGACCTTGCCCTCGTGGTTGCCGATTGTGTACAGGAGCAGGAACGCGGCGAAGAACCAGCCGAGGAAACGGAACAGCCGCGGCGCCTCGCCGCTCCAGCCCCAGGCTGCGGACGGAACTTCTGCGGTGTCGACGTGTGCGGCGACGAGGGGCTCGTTGACGCTGGGGTCCAGCTCGGTGGCGGCCACGGTCGATCCTCCTGATCGTACGGGTGTGCGTGTGTGCATATCGTGGCATACGACCGGGCGTCGTACCTAGCTGGGTCAGACCTTCTTGACCACACTGGACTTGAGCTGCATCGGACCGATGCCGTCGACCTTGCAGTCGATGTCGTGATCGCCGACGCCGTTCACCAGGCGGATGTTGCGCACCTTGGTGCCCGCCTTGATGCCGGTCGGGCTGCCCTTGACCTTGAGGGTCTTGACCACGGTGACCGTGTCGCCGTCGGCGAGGACGTTGCCCACCGCGTCGCGGACCACCCCGTCACCGGCGTCCTCCGCGGCGTCGGCGGCGGCCGGCGCCCACTCGTGCGCACACTCCGGGCAGACCAGCAGGGCACCCATCTCGTAGGTGTACTCGCAGGAGCACTGGGGGCACGGCGGCAGGGTCTCGTCCATGCGGGTCATCGTAGGGGAGGCGGCGGGGGGGAGAGGTCGCACCGGAGCGCTCCCCGCCGACGTGGGTGGGGAATCCTGTGCGCACCTGTGTAATTCTCTCAGGCTCCGTCAGGAACAATGGACGCGTGGCTGACAACCAACCGACTCGCGTCCTGCTGCTGGGCAGCACCGGCTCCATCGGCACCCAGGCTCTCGAGGTGATCGCCGCCAACCCCGACAAGTTCGAGGTGGTCGGTCTCGCCGCGGGCGGCGGCAACATCGACCTGCTGGCCGCGCAGATCCGCGCCACCGGCGTCACCCGGGTGGCCGTCGCCGACCCGGCCGCTGCCGCGCGGCTCGACCTGCCCGGGGTGCTCAGCGGCCCCGACGCGGTCACCGAACTGGTCCGCGAGACGCCGGCCGACGTGGTGCTCAACGCGCTGGTCGGCTCCCTCGGCCTCGCGCCGACCCTGGCCGCCCTCGCCTCGGGTGCCCGGCTCGCGCTGGCGAACAAGGAGTCGTTGGTCGCGGGCGGTCCGTTGGTGACGGCCGCCGCGGCGCCCGGGCAGATCGTGCCGGTGGACTCCGAGCACTCGGCGCTCGCGCAGTGCCTGCGAGGCGGTCGCGCCGACGAGGTGGACCGGCTGGTGCTCACCGCCTCCGGCGGACCGTTCCGCGGTTGGACCGCCGACGCGCTCGAGGCCGTCACCCCCGAGCAGGCCGGGGCGCACCCGACCTGGTCGATGGGCCCGATGAACACGCTGAACTCCGCCACCCTGGTCAACAAGGGGCTCGAGCTGATCGAGACCCACCTGCTGTTCGGCATCGACTACGACCGCATCGACGTCACCGTGCACCCGCAGTCGATCGTGCACTCGATGGCGACCTTCACCGACGGCTCCACCCTGGCCCAGGCCAGCCCGCCGGACATGAAGCTGCCGATCGCCCTCGCCCTGGGCTGGCCGGACCGGGTGCCCGGCGCGGCCGCGGCCTGCGACTTCTCCACCGCGGCGACCTGGACGTTCGAACCCCTGGACGCCACGGTCTTCCCGGCCGTCGACCTGGCCCGCGCCGCGGGCAAGGCCGGGGGCTGCCTGACCGCGGTGTACAACGCCGCCAACGAGGTCGCGGCCCAGTACTTCCTGGACGGCGCGCTGCGGTTCCCGGCGATCGTGCGCACGGTCGAACGCGTTCTCGCAGGTGGCGACGGGTGGAGCGCCGCACCGGCTACCGTGGACGACGTGCTCGCCGCGGACGGCTGGGCGCGGGCGCGGGCACACGAGCTCGTCGAGCAGGAGGGCTAGACCACAGATGGTGTTCGTACTGGGAGTGGTGCTGTTCGCACTCGGCATCACCGTCTCCATCGCGCTGCACGAGGCCGGCCACATGTGGACCGCCCGCGCGCTGGGGATGAAGGTGCGTCGCTACTACATCGGCTTCGGGCCGAAGATCTTCTCCTTCCGGCGCGGGGAGACCGAGTACGGGCTCAAGGCCATCCCGGCCGGCGGGTTCTGCGACATCGCGGGCATGACCATGCACGACGAGCTCGCCCCCGACGAGGTCGACCGGGCGATGTACAAGCAGAAGACGTGGAAGCGGCTGGTCGTCATGTCCGGCGGCATCGCGATGAACTTCGTGTTCGGCACCGTGCTGGTCTTCGTGCTGGCGATGGGCTGGGGCCTGCCGAACCCCGAGACGCGGGCCGTCGTGGACGGCGTCACCTGTGTCTCTCCCAGCCAGGGCCCCGGACCCGACTTCGCGCTCGCGGAGTGCGACGGGGTGGGACCGGCGCAGGCCGCGGGCATCGAACCGGGCGACGTCGTGATCGCCGTGAACGGGACACCCACCTCCACCTTCCGGGACGTGGTGCTGGCGACCCAGCCGCTGACCGGGACCGCTGAATTCACCGTCGACCGCGACGGGCGGACGGTCAGCGTCCCGGTGCAGGTCCAGCAGGCCCAGCGCTGGGTCAACGACCCGGAGTCGACCGAGGCCGCGCCCCGGCCGCCGATCTCCCAGGAGGTCGGCGCCATCGGCATCAAGGCGCCGCCGCCACTGGTGAAGTACTCCGCGGTGGCGGCCGTCCCGGCCGTCGCGGACTTCACCGGCGACATCTTCGCGCGCAGCGTGGAGGGCCTGGTGCAGATGCCGAGCAAGGTCGTCGACCTCTGGCACGCCGTCACCGGCGGCGAGCGCGGACTCGACACCCCGGTGAGCGTGGTCGGCGCCTCGGTGATCGGCGGTCAGGCCGCCGAGGCCAGCAACTGGGAGACCTTCGTCCTGCTGCTGGCGACGCTGAACTTCTTCCTCGGCATCTTCAACCTGGTGCCGCTGCTCCCGCTCGACGGCGGGCACATGGCGGTCGCGATCTACGAGAAGATCCGCAACGCATTACGGTTCCGCCGTGGGCTGCCCGCAGGCGGGCCGGTGGACTACGCGAAACTGATGCCGCTGACCTACGTGGTCATCGTCCTCGGCGGCGCATTCATGCTGCTCACGCTCACCGCGGACATCGTCAACCCGATCAAGATCTTCTGACAAGAACTAGACTTTTCCTGTAGCGACGAAAGAAGGCACACCCCGTGACTAGCCCCGTTGGACTGGGCATGCCCGCCGGCCCGGCCGCAGTGCTCGCGCCCCGCCGCCAGACCCGCCAGCTCAAGGTCGGCAACGTCGGCGTCGGCAGCGAGTCGCCGGTTTCGGTGCAGTCGATGTGCACCACCAAGACCCACGACATCAACGCGACCCTGCAGCAGATCGCCGAGCTCACCGCGTCGGGCTGCGACATCGTCCGCGTCGCGTGCCCCCGCCAGGAGGACGCCGACGCGCTCGCGACCATCGCGAAGAAGAGCCAGATCCCGGTCATCGCGGACATCCACTTCCAGCCGCGCTACATCTTCGCGGCCATCGACGCCGGCTGCGCCGCGGTGCGGGTGAACCCCGGCAACATCAAGGAGTTCGACGGCCGGGTCGCGGAGGTCGCGAAGGCGGCGGGCGACGCGGGCATCCCGATCCGCATCGGCGTCAACGCCGGCTCGCTGGACCCGCGGCTGATGGCCAAGTACGGCAAGGCCACGCCGGAGGCGCTGGTCGAGTCCGCGCTGTGGGAGGCCGGCCTGTTCGAGGAGCACGGCTTCGGTGACATCAAGATCTCCGTCAAGCACAACGACCCGGTGGTCATGGTCGAGGCGTACCGCCAGCTGGCCGCCAAGTGCGACTACCCGCTGCACCTCGGGGTGACCGAGGCGGGTCCGGCGTTCCAGGGCACCATCAAGTCCGCGGTCGCCTTCGGGGCACTGCTGTCCGAGGGCATCGGCGACACCATTCGCGTCTCGCTCTCCGCGCCGCCCGCCGAGGAGATCAAGGTCGGCACCCAGATCCTCCAGTCGCTGAACCTGCGGCCGCGCAAGCTCGAGATCGTCTCCTGCCCGTCCTGCGGGCGGGCGCAGGTGGACGTCTACACCCTCGCCGACGAGGTGACGGCCGGGCTCGAGGGCATGGACATCCCGCTGCGCGTCGCCGTGATGGGCTGCGTCGTCAACGGTCCGGGTGAGGCCCGCGAGGCGGACCTCGGCGTCGCGTCCGGCAACGGCAAGGGACAGATCTTCGTAAAGGGCAAGGTCATCAAGACGGTGCCCGAGGCGAAGATCGTGGAGACGCTGATCGAGGAGGCGATGCGCATCGCCGAGGAAATGGGTGACGGTTCCGACTCGGGTACGCCGGTCGTGACCGTCAGCTAGGACAGCACCGTATGGTGGGCGTCACACGTCCACACGATTTTTCCGACGGACCCGGGGGTGACTGGGTGCTCAAACTGCTCGGTGCCAGGCAGCTCGGCACGCGGGACCGCGCCGACGTGCTGCAGGTGCTCGACGCCGACCCGA
This sequence comes from Rhodococcus sp. P4_C10, assembly GCF_056402135.1. Classification (NCBI taxonomy): domain Bacteria; kingdom Bacillati; phylum Actinomycetota; class Actinomycetes; order Mycobacteriales; family Nocardiaceae; genus Rhodococcus; species Rhodococcus sp. P4_C10. The sequence continues at coordinate 23,398 of NZ_JBFUHZ010000040.1, forward strand.
TCGCGACGTGCATGGTCGCGGCTCGGGTGCAGGACCTCGGTGTGGAGCCGCGCGCCATCAACGGGGAGCTGTGGAGCCGTGGCGGGCCCGCGGAGTCGCTGTGCTTCTCCGGCGCGAACCTGGTGCCGCTGCGCGGCAACCCGAGCGACCTGCGGGCGTTCGCCGACCGCGCCTGCCGGGTGCCGCGGATGTGTTCCTCGCTGGTCGGCCGCGCCGAGCTGACGATGCCGCTGTGGGAGATGCTCGAGGCGGACTGGGGCCCGGCCCGGGAGGTTCGCGCCGAGCAGCCACTGCTCGCGCTGGCGGGGCCGCCGGCGATCGCGCCGGACCTGCGGGTGCGGCTGGTGCGGATGGACGAGCTCGACGCCTACCTGGTGGCCGCCGTCGCGATGTTCATCGAGGAGGTCGGCATCGACCCCCGCGCCAGCGACGGCGGCCGCGGCTACCGCCGCAGGGTCGCCGGGCTGATCGCGTCAGGGCGGGCGTGGGCCCGGTTCGAGGGCGGCAAGGTGATCTTCAAGGCCGAGGTCGGGTCGATGTCCGCGCAGGTCGGCCAGATCCAGGGCGTGTGGGTGCATCCGCGGTTCCGCGGACAGGGGTTCGGCGGCGCGGGCACCGCGGCGGTCTCGCAGGCCGTCGTCGACTCGGGTCGGATCGCGAGCCTGTACGTGAACAGCTTCAACCGGGCGGCCCGGCAGACCTACGACCGGGTCGGGTTCAGCCAGGTGGCCACGTTCGCCACCGTCCTGATGGACTGACGCCGCCCGGCCCGGGCGGCGGGGTCCTCCGGTGACGGGCCATGCGCGCCTTGCCCTGTCGCCGTCGGCCCACCCCTAGGATGGGCACCGATGATCTCCCGAACCGTCCGCCGCCGCCTCCGTCCGCCCGTCGTCCTGGTCGTGACGGGGGCCCTTGCCGTCGGCCTCGCAGCCTGCACGCCCAAGCCGGCCGGGCCCGAACCGGTGGCACAGCAGTTCCTCACCGCCGTCGCGGAACGCGACACCGGCCGCGCGGCGGACCTCTCAGACCGTCCGGATGCCGCGCAGGCGGCCCTCGACTCGGCATGGGAGAACCTGCAGGCGGAATCGCTCACCGCGTCGACCGGGACCGTCCGGGTGAACGGGGACACCGCCACCGTCGGCTACACCTACGAGTGGCACCTGCCCAAGGAGCGGGTCTGGACCTACACCGGCGAACTGCAGATGGGCCGCCGGGACGGGCAGTGGGGGGTGCGTTGGAGCGCGACCGACATTCACCCGAAACTGGGCGACACCCAGACGATGACGCTGCGGGCCACCCCGGCGCCGCGGGCCCGGGTCAACGAGCGGGCGGGCTCGGACGTGCTGGTGCCCGGCACGACCATGCGGATCGGATTCAACCCGCGGGAGGCCGGCGACGTGGGCTCGGTCGGGGCCGCGCTGGCGGCGACGCTCGCGCCGTTCGACAAGACCCTCACCGCCCAGTCGCTGGTGGAGTCGGCGACCGCGGTCAAGGGGGTCTACCCGGTGATGACCCTGCGTCAGGACGACTACGAGTCCGTCGCGGCGAGGCTGGCCGGGATGCCGGGCGTCTCGGTGGTCGAGGAGGCGGACCTGGTCGCCACCGACCGGACGTTCGCGCCCGACCTGATCGGCCAGGTCAAGAAGCGGGTGATCGACGAGGTGGACGGCAAGGCCGGCTGGAGCGTCGTCACCGTGAACAAGAACGGCGTCGACATCGACGTGCTCACCGAGAGCAAACCCCAACCGGTGCCGTCGTTTTCGGTGACCCTGGACCGTCCCGTCCAGGTGGCCGCGCAGAACGCCGTCGACGCCCGGCCCGACCAGGCGATGATGGTGGTGATGCAGCCCTCGACCGGCGCGATCCTGGCGGTCGCGCAGAACAAGGCCGCCGACCGCGACGGGCCGGTGGCGTCGACGGGCCTGTACCCACCGGGCTCCACCTTCAAGATCATCACCGCGGGCGCGGCGATCGACAACGGACTGGCCCAGCCCGGCAGCATGGTCGGCTGCCCGGGCCGGATCGAGATCGGCGAGCGAACGGTGCCCAACTACAACGAGTTTGCGCTGGGCACGGTGTCGATGAGCACTGCGTTCGCGCGGTCCTGCAACACCACCTTCGCGAAGCTGGCGAGCGAGATGACGCCCGACGCGTTGACGGTGGCCGCCGCGAAGTTCGGCGTCGGCCCCGACTACACCGTCGCCGGGCTGCCCACCGACTCCGGTTCGGTGCCGCCGGCCTCGGACCTGGTGCAGCGCACCGAGGACGGCTTCGGCCAGGGCAAGGTGGTGGTGAGCACCTTCGGGATGGCGCTGGCGGCGTCCACTGTCGCGCACGGGTCGACGCCGGTGCCGCAGCTGATCGTCGGCGAGGAGACCACGATCTCCGGTGCGCACCCGGAGATCAGCCCCGCGATGGTCGACGGCCTGCGCGGGATGATGCGTGAGGTGGTCACCAGCGGCACCGCCGAGCGGATCGCCGACCAGGGTGAGGTGTACGGCAAGACGGGGGAGGCCGAGGTCGACGGCGGCTCGCACGCCTGGTTCGTCGGCTACCGGGGCGATCTCGCGTTCGCGACGCTGGTGGTGCGGGGCGGCAGCTCCGACAACGCGGTCGCCGTGACCCGGGACATGCTCACGGCGCTGCCGGGCGGGTACTGAACGAAACCCGTTCGACCGGAAGGGTATCGAGGGCCACACTGTGACCGTGTCCGATGGTCTGAAACCCCTGGCAGAGTCGTTCCGCGCGCTCGCGCGCTCCTCGCCGTGGCGCTGGTCCACGCTCGAGTTCGAGCTGGACCGGTCGGGCGAGGTCGAGCACGCGTGGATCCGGCGACCGGATCGGCTGCGGGTGGAGGACGGGTCGGGTGCGGTGTTGTACACCACCGTCGGCGTCACCGCGCCGGCGTCGCCGGCGGTGCGATACTCCGATGGTGGCGGCGAGCGCGTCTCGCGAGTCTGGCCGACGGACGTCGAACCCGTGTACGGCGCAGACGGTTTGGTCCTCGAGCGACCCGACGGAATCGGCATCGACTACGACGAGCCGTTCCACGACGATTACTTCTGGGTCGCACTGCTCGATCCCGTGGAAATGTCGGCGGGCGTCGAGATACGTGAGGTGAACGCGGTGGAGCATTACGGCAGACCCGCGTGGGAGGCGACGGTGCGGCCGACGGGGGAGTACGAGCCGCGGTGCTCATGCTGCTCGCTGCTCTGCGGCGACGGCGAACCGGGCCCCGGCCCGTGGCCGCCGCCGGCCGAGTCGGTGGTCCGACTCGACGTGCAGACCGGGGTGTGCGTGTCGGTCCGGCACGTCGGCGGTGCCGGTGCCGGCCCCCAGCGGGCGGACATGCGGATCGCGGCTGTCGACGCGCCGATGGCCGACGAGTTGTTTCGCGAGAGGCGCTGATTCGGGACCCGCGGTGTCGGTGACGCGGTGTAGGCGGCGGGAGCGGCAGGTGACGGCGGTAGCGGGGACCGCCAGTGCGGGGGAGCCCCGACGATGGCGCCGGTATGGCAGGTTCGCAGCGCAGCTCGGACCGGTCGCGGCCGAGTGTCTCGGCCGCAACCGGTCCGGTTGTCGGAGGTGCTGGTCTTCGCCTGGTGGCAGTGCGGGGCCTGGGCCTGCGGGTCAGGCCGTGTCGATCGTGCGCCGGTTGTGGGCCGGCCTCGGTCTTCGTGCCGGGTCGACCCAGGCCGGTGGTGTGAACCACGGATGGCCGTCATCTCCGATGGCCACGGCCCAGTGGTTCTTGTGGATGATCGTGTGGTGCTTCTTGCACAGCAGCACCAGGTTCGACAGTGCGGTGGGGCCTTTGGCGGACCAGTGGATGATGTGGTGGGCGTCGGTCCATGCGGCGGGGCGTCCGCAGCCGGGGAACGCGCAGCCGCAGTCCCTGGCCACCAACGCCTTTCGCAGTCGTGGGGAGATGATGCGGGTGGTGAGGCCGACGTCGAGGGGGTTGCCTTCTCTGTCGACGAAGATCGGGGTGACCTGGGCGTCGCAGGACAGACGGGCGGCGATGGCCGCGGAGACGGGTCCGGCCCAGGGCATGGTGGCGTGGCGTCTGCGGCGGTAGTGCCGCGGCGGCCGGACGTCCGAGCAGTTCTCGCTGTGTGTGCTGTCGGTGGGTCCGGTTGCGTTGTCGGAGTGGTAGTCCCAGCCGTTCTTGGTCCAGGTGCCGGTCGCGGGGCTGGGCGCCGTCTTGGCTACGGCTTCCTTGAGGGCGTCGAGGTCGATGGTGACGGTGACGTGCGGCCGTTCACCGCCCTCGATCGGGCCGCGGGCGTTGTCGAGGTGGCCGCGGATGATCTGTTCCAGCGCGTCGGCGCGGCGTTTGGCTGCGGTGCGGGGGTCGCGGATGGGGTTTCCGTCGTCGTCGGTGCTGGGGTGGGGCGTGGACAGGCCGGAGAGTGCGGTGTTGAGGGCTTCGCCGGTCTCGGCGTCGAAGGAGCCTTTGACGTGGACTCGTCCGCCCAAGGTGGCGGAGGCGTGGAATTCGTTGAGTTCGGGGTTTTCTCCGTCGGGTGGCACGGTCCCGTCGAGCTGCAGGAGCAACTCCAACGCACGTGCTCGTCGGCGCAGGACGGTGATGTTCTCGAGCTGCGCGGCGATGAGGAGGTAGGCCTGGCAGTCGTCGGGTCGGCCGGTTTCTGGGTCGGGGTGGTTCCAGTCCGTCTCCACCGCATCTACGTTCGGCTGGTCGGTGGTGAGGGTGTCGAGTCGGGCGAGGAAGTCGACGATCACCTGCACGTGACCCAACTCGATTCGCCCGGCGTCGAGCGCCTCGGCCATCCTCGGGTGCAGCGGGAGTTCCCGTCCGAGTCGGACGATCTTTCCGGCGTGGCCGGCGGTCATGTGGGTGGCGTCGGAGAGCCATGAGGTGGTGTCGGCGGCGCCGAGGTGATTGGGCACGCATCTCTGGTCGGCCTCGTGTACCAATCGCACCCGCAGCGCCTCCAGTGCGAGGATCTTCTCCGACAGTTCCGGGACCGTCGTGGCGAGCTCGGTTTCGTCGAGTCGCCATGCCTCGACCCGGGCGGGGTCGGTGAGCATCTCGACGAGTTCCATACACCACACGGTACTCGCACATCTATTCGAAGACAATGATGTTTTGCCAGGTGAACGGCATTTCTCTGTGTGCGCTTCTGGTCCCCCTGGGAGACCAAAAGCACGCACAGGTGCCGTACGCGCGTCAGGCGGTCTGGGAGTACACGCGGGCGTCGATGACGCGCAGGTCCTTTCGGTTCAGGTAGGCGAACAGCACGGCATGGCGACCGTCGACGGTGCACGACGCGGTGACCGTGTCGCCGGCGGCGATGGTCTTCGTCAGGTCGGTGACGGTGCGGCCGCCGAGCATCCGCAACGCCTCGCCGTTGCCGCTCGCCGCGGACTCTACGAACCGCTGCACCGCGCGCTTGCCGGGAGCGCCGACGCTGCGGACGGCGGCGCCGAATGCGAGCGAGCCGCCGAGGCCCTGCAGTCGGAGCATCCGCGCGCCCATCCCGGCGCCGACCCGGAGCTTCGCCGGCGACACCCCGGCCACCTGCGCGAACATCGGTCCGACCTCCCAGTGCGCGGCGATCCGGCGGATCCGCGGCGCGCCGTCGTCGACGGTGGCCTCGTACAGCAGGTGCATCGGGGCCTTCGCCGTGACGTCGCCGGACAGCCGGGTCTCGATGGTCACGTCGCGGACCACGTTCAGCCCGTCGACGATGTCCTCGCGCTCGACTTGGAAGCGGATGTCGTTGGGGGCGATGAAGGTTTCCCAGAACCGGGCCAGGGGTGCGTTGCCGCGCTCGCCGCTGCGGCGGTCGCTGAGCCCGCCGTGCACGGGCCGCCCGCCGACCGGGTCCTCGACCACGTGGCGGTACGCGAAGAGGTCGAGCCAGGCCTGCTTGTCGTGTGCGGCGACTGCGGCGGGAGAGGCGTGGGCCAGCGCCAGCAGGGTGTCGGTGGTCGCGGTCATGGCTCTCCCCGTGGTCGGTGATGTCGGTTCCACGGAGTATGCCAGGAATGCTAGAACGTGTTCCAGAATTGCCGCGGTGCCGAGGTTGCCGGGCTCAGTTCATCGGCCCGGGCGGGACGCCCTCCTCGCCGAGGAACTCCGGGTGCAGTTCCGCCTTCACCCCGAGGCGCTTGTTGACGGCCACCGTCACGAACCACAGCACCACGCCGATGGCGAGCAGCACACCGGCGATCTTGTACTGCACCGGGTCACGATCGGTGAGCGGGGTGGCCAGGAACGCGCAGCTGACCGCGCCGACGATCGGCAGCACCGTGGGCGCACGGAAGTGCTTGTGTTCGACCACGTCCCGACGGAGCACCAGTACCGCGACGTTGACCACGGTGAACACGCAGAGCAGCAGCAACGCGGTGGTGCCGCCGAGCTGGGGCACCTCGCCGACCACGGTGATGAGCCCGAGTGCCAGCACCGTCGTGAAGCCGATCGCGACGTGCGGGGTGCGTCGCGACGGGTGCACGCGGCCGAGTGCGTAGGGCAGCACATGCTGGCGGGCCATGCCGTAGAGCAGGCGGCTGGCCATCAGCATGTTGATCAGCGCGGAGTTGGCGACCGCGAACATGGTGATGAACGCGAAGATGCCCAGCGGGAATCCCGGCGCGCCCGCCTCGACCACCTTCAGCAGCGGGGTGTCGCCCTCGCCGAGTTCGTTGATCGGCACCAATGCGACCGCGGTCACGGACACCAGGACGTAGATCAGGCCCGTCGAGACGAGGCCGATCAGCAGCACCTTGGGGAAGATCCGGGTCGGGTCCTTGCACTCCTCGGCCATGTTTACCGAGTCCTCGAATCCGACCATGGCGTAGAAGGCGAGCGTGGTCGCGGCGATCACCCCGCCGAGCGCCGACCGGTCCCCGGTGTCGAAGGTGGCGGCGCGGGAGAAGTCGCCCTCGCCGACGCCGAGTGCCCACATGCCGATGAAGATCACGATCAGCAGGCCCGACAGCTCGACGCAGGTGAGCACCACATTGAGCTTCACCGACTCGCTGACCCCGCGGAAGTTCACCGCCGCGACCGCGAGCATGAAGACGATGCCGATGATCGTGATGCCGGCGCCGGTGCGCACGTCCCAGTCGAAGGCCTCGGCGAAGTTGGAGGCGAACGCCCGCGACGCCGTCGACGCCGAGGTGATGCCCGAACACATCACGGCGAACGTCACCATGAAGGTGAAGAACTGGATGCCGAAGGCCTTGTGGGTGTACAGCGCGGCCCCCGCCGCCTGCGGGTACTTCGTCACGAGTTCGAGGTAGCTGAACGCGGTGATCAGGGCGACCAGGAAGGCCACCAGGAACGGCAGCCACACCACGCCGCCCACGTCGTTGGCGACCTGGCCGGTGAGGGCGTAGATGCCGGTGCCGAGGATGTCGCCGACGATGAACAGCAACAGCAGCCAGGGACCCATCACGCGTCGGAGGGTGGGTTCGTGCGTGCCGGCGTCCTCGGTGGGTCGCGGAGTGGTCACGTCCGGCTCCTCTCGGTGTGGGCCACCGGGTCGGTGGCGCCGACTTACGGCAGCAGTCCCAGTCGCCGCGCGGTCACCACGGCCTCGTGCCGCGAGTGCGCGTCCAGCTTGCCCATCGCGCCGCGCAGGTAGCTCTTGACCGTCTCCGGGCGCAGCGAGAGCCGGTGGGCCACCTCGTTGTTGGTGCAGCCGAGTGCGATGTGGGCGAGCACGTCCAGTTCGCGGGGCGAGAGGGTGACCGCGTCCGGGGCCTCGGGGTCGCGCTCGCCCGCGAGCGCGGCCAGCTTCTCGGCCACCGCCCGCAACCGGTTGCGCAGCGGGCCGTCCGGCACCGACTGGGCGATGCCGCGCAGGTCGGCGTGGGCGTCGCGGATGCCCTGGGCGACGGCACCGTCGACGGCGGGCGCGTCGGCGTCCTGCACGCCGAGCATCCGCAGCCGGCGGTCCACCTCGTCGCGGACGGTGATCTCGGCGGCGAGCCGGCGGCCGGCCTGGATCAGCGCCTCGGCGGTGCGGTCGCCGATCGCGGTGGACTCGCGGACCGCGGCGTAGAGCACCGCACGCGAGGCGCCGTCGACCATCACCGGCACCGCGACCACCGAGCGCAGGCCCTCGCCGAGCACCGGGCCGTCGTAGTGGTGGGTGATCGTCCGGTCGCTGCCGTAGTCGGGCACCGCGGACGGCCGGCGCAGGTGCACGACGCGGCCGCCGAGTCCGGATGCGGGCGGGACCACCAGGCCCTTGAGGCCGTTGGTCCGGGTGCCGAGGAACTCGGTGAGGTGCAGCGACCCGTCGTGCACCTCGCCGCCGAACAGGACCGGGACGGCCGTCAGGGCGGCGGTCTGCCGGAGCTCAGCGCGCAGCGCGTCGCCGTCTCGGGGCCGCAGGAGCGACGGCGTGCGGGAGTCCATTCGGCTACCCCTTTCCGGGGGTGGTGGAAGTGTCATGTGAGCTAGATCATAGGTCCTGACGAGAGTTCGGTCCGAGCCGGACCACTGGGAGAAGGAGTTGGACATGGGCGTCGACGCCACTGAGCGGGTGCGCGAGCTGTTGGAGCGGTACGACACCCCGGAGGCCTGCGCGGCAGAGCTGTTGTGCGACCGGCATCCCGCGGCCGACGTCGCGTTCACGGTGATCGAGGGAGACCTCTCGTCGCGGGACCTGACGTACGGCGAGCTGCGCGCCGAGTCCACCCGGTTCGCCGCCGCCCTCGCCGACCTCGGCGTCGAGCCCGGCGACTGCGTGGCCACGCTGATGGGCAAGTCGGCGGAACTGGTCGTCGCGCTGCTCGGCATCTGGCGTCGTGGCGCCGTGCACGTGCCGTTGTTCACCGCGTTCGCCGCGCCGGCGATCGCGTTCCGGCTCGGGGCCAGCGGCGCCAAGGTGGTCCTCTCGGACCGGGACCAGCTGGCCAAGCTGGCGCCCGGCGAGGACATCCCGGCCGACGCGTCCTGGCGGGTGATCGTCGCGGCCGGCGACCCCCAGTCCGACGATCAGCTCCGCTTCCAGGACCTGCTCGACGCCCACGCGGCGGACGACCCGGCGGGCGCGGCGGTCGCGCGCGGCGGCGACGCGCCGATCGTGCAGCTGTTCACCAGCGGCACCACCGGCACCCCGAAGGGCGKGCCGGTGCCGGTGCGCGCGCTCGCGTCGTTCCACGGCTACATGGAGTTCGGGCTCGACGTCCGCGAGGACGACGTGTTCTGGAACGCCGCCGACCCGGGCTGGGCGTACGGGCTGTACTACGCCCTGCTCGGTCCGCTGGCCGCCGGTCGCCGCAGCCTGCTGCTGCACTCCGGCTTCTCCGCGCAGCTCACCTGGCAGGTGATCGAGAAGTTCGGCGTCACCAACTTCGCCGCCGCGCCCACCGTGTACCGGAGCCTGCGGGCGGACACCGGGCCGGTGCCCGAGATGACCCTGCGCCGGGCGTCGTCGGCGGGCGAGCCGCTGACCCCGGACGTGGTGGCGTGGTCGCGGACCGCCCTCGGCTCCTGTGCGGTGCTGCGCGAGGACGCGGACGAGGTGGCGACCGCGGGCACCGCCGGCCGGGTCGCCATCGACACCGCCGCCAGCCCGATGATGTGGTTCTCCGGCTACGTCGACGCCCCGGAGAAGACCGCGGAGCGGTTCAGCGAGGACGGCCGCTGGTACCTCACCGGCGACGCCGGCAGCACCGACCAGGACGGGCGCTTCTTCTTCTCCTCCCGCGACGACGACGTGATCATCATGGCGGGCTACCGGATCGGACCCTTCGACGTGGAGTCCGTGCTCGCGATGCACGGGGACGTGGTCGAGTCGGCCGTCGTCGGCATGCCCGACGAACTGCGCGGCGAGGTGCTCGAGGCGTTCGTGGTGCTGCGGGACGGGGTCGCGGGCACCGACGCGCTCGAGGCGGAGCTGCAGACGCTGGTGAAGAAGAAGTTCGCCGCGCACGCCTACCCGCGGACCGTGCACTTCGTGCCGGCGCTGCCGAAGACCCCCAGCGGCAAGGTGCAGCGCTACCTCCTCCGCAAGGGGTAGGCGGCTCCGCCGCCCGTGAGTCCTACTGGCCCCCATGCGGACCAGAGAGGCGCACGGGCGCGCAGCGCCTGTCAGAGGGTTCCGTCCGCCAGGCTCTCCAGGTAGTGGAACGTCGGTGCCCGGACCCCGGCCTCGGCGCGGATCCGGACGAGGTCGGGGGATTCGAAGAAGCATCTCGCCGCCGCCAGCGTCGTCCACCGTGAGAAGTGGACGACCTGGTTGGCGTCGTGTTCCTGCCGCAGCAGCCGGTACTCGATTTCCCCGGCCGCCCTGCGCATCGGCGCCGCGTCGTCGAACACCGCCTTCCAGGCGGCGTAGTCGGCGACCTCATGGACGATCAGGACGTAAAGCCCGTCGCCGGTCATCGCGCGAGCCGATCGGCGAAGAACGTCAGGATCTCGTCGCGCGCGGCGGCGGTGGGCTCGCCGGCGCCGTCGACCAGGTGCGCCGTGACCACACTGTGCGGGCTGGCGACCACCTCCGCGAAGAACGGTGCGGGCGTGGGGTTGGCGGCGCTGTCCGGCAGCACCCTGCCGACGAACCGGTCGCCGAGCGCCTCGGAGTACGCGGCGAATCGTTCGGCGCGGCACCACTTGTCGCCGGCGAATCGGTAGGCCAGGACCGTCAGGTCGTCCCGGTCGAGGCGGTCGGCGACGGCCCGCAGGTCGCCCGGTGCGATCTCGAGTCCGGCGGGGTCGTCGAGCGGCAGGGACGGCTGGCAGACGACCGGCGCGAGCACCGACTCCTCGAGGACCATGGTCAGCGCGAAGTTCCCGGTGAAGCACATGCCGATCGCGCCGACGCCGGGTCCGCCGCACTCGTCGTGCACCAGCCCCGCCAGCGCCCGCAGCCACCGGGTGACGGGGCTGGTCCGGTTGGCCCCGAAGGCGCGGAACTCCGCGCTGACACAGGCGCGTTGCATGACGGCGGTGCCGTCCTCGACCTGTGGCACCGCGCCGTCCCGCCCGAACAGCGAGGGCAGGTAGACGGTGAAGCCGGCCTCGCGAACCCAGCGGGCGAAGCGCGCGACCTGCGGGCTGATGCCGGGCATCTCCGGCAGCACGATCACCGCCGGGCCCCGGCCGCTCACCCGGACTACCTTGGCGACGCCGCCGAAGGTGACGGTGCGGACCTCGAAGTCCTCGAGCGGGTCGTCCTCGGTCATCTGACGAGTCGGCATCGGCGGTACTCCCTGGGCATCGAATCGGTCTGCTCGGTGCGAGCACGATGATCCTGTCTGCCTCCCGGTCCGGTTGGCGAGGGGCCAGGCCGCCACATTTGCGGCCGATCTCGCCATCCCTACCGTGGTCGGCCGAACTGTCGGCGGTACTCGGCGGCGCTGATGCCCACTCGCTCGACGAACAGCCGGCGCAGCGCGCCCGGGTCCTGGTAGCCGATCCGGCGCGGAATGTCGCCCAGCGGCACGTCGGTCTCGGCGAGGAGCTGCTTGGCGGCCCGGACCCGGGCCTCCAGCAGGAAGGCCAACGGCGACCGGCCGGCCTCGGCGCCGAACCGGCGCAGCAGCGTCCGGCCGCTGACGTGGAACTCGCCCGCCAACCGCGACAGGTTGTACGGCTCCTGCAGGTGCTCGACCAGCCACCGCCCGACCTCGTCGGCGAACGGCCCGCCGGCCGCCGGCACCATGGCCTCGACGATGTACGGCGCCTGGCTGGTCCGGTTCTCGGACACCAGCGTCACCCGGGCGGTGGCGGTGGCGACGTCGTCGCCCAGGTGTTCGCGAACGAGGGCGGTCGCGAGATCGAGTGAGGCACTGAACGCCGCCGTCGTGGTGATGTGCCCGTCACGGACGATCAGCGACTCCACGCACAGCGTCGTGCGCGGATGGCGCCGACCCAGCTGCGAGGCGTACAGCCACGAGGTGGTCGACCGGCGCCCGTCGAGCGCCCCCGCAGCCCCCAGCAGGAATGCGCCGACGCACACAGACGCGATCCGGGTACGACGCACCGCGGCCGCGCGGAGGAAGTCGACCTCGCGTTCCCATCCGGCGAGTCGGGCGTCGGTGTCCTCGGCGGGGACGAACTCGAATCCGGGCACCACGAGCAGGTCGAACCCGTGGTGCCACCGTCGCACCCCGATGGGGAACCCGCCGGCCGCGTCCACCGGGGAGTCCGACGCCCCGATCACCGACACCTCGAACAGGTCCGCGGCCTCGACACCGCGCTGCCGGGCCACGCGGTTGGCGATGCGGAGGATGTCGGAGAAGACGAAGATCTCGGCCGCGAAACAGCCCTCGTAGGCCAGGATTCCGATCCGCATGGCCGCCATTGTTCACCAGCGACACAGGCAGCGCGCACGAGTGCGCAGCGCCTACTGGCGGCGGCGGATCCGCCCGACCAGCAGCAGGGCCACCAGGGTGACGGCGAGCAGCAGCGTGGTGTCGGCGGCGGCCTGGAACACCTGCCCGCGGTCGGTGAGCCCGAAGATGGTGACCGGCAGGGTCTTCCAGGTGGCCGGGTACACCATGACGGTGGCGCCGAGTTCGCCCATCGACAGGGCGATGGCCAGGCCGGCGGCGGCGCCGAGCGCGGGCAGCAGCAGCGGCAGGGTGATCCGGGTGAGCACCCGCGCCGGGCCGGCGCCGAGCGATTCGGCGGCCTGCCGGTAGGCGGGGTCGATCCGGTCCAGCGCCGCGGACACCGCGCTGAACGCGAACGCCAGCACCAGCACCGTGTGCGCGAGGATCACGATCCACTTGGTGCCACCCAGCAGCAGCGGCTTCGAGTTGAAGGCGATCAGCAGGCCGAGGCCGATCGCCACCGACGGCACCGCGATCGGCAGGTGGAAGACGGCGTCGGTGCTCTTGCGCAGCCAGGCCGGGGCCTCGCGGGCGGCCAGCGCCGCCCAGGTGCCCACGAACAGCGCGATCCCGCCGGCGATGAAGGCGGTCTGCAGGCTCACCGAGAGGCTGGCCAGGTTCTCGTTCGAGAGCGCGGCGCCGAGGTTCTCGCCGCCCAGGTCCGACGGCAGCGGCCCCGTCCACGCCCCGGCGAGGGCGGCGGCGATCACGGTGGCGATCGGGGCGACGAACACCACCGCCACCACCAGCGCGAACACGGCCAGCGCCGCGCCCCTAGCGCGCGTTGTCCACAGCAGCACGGCTGCCTCCCATCAGTCGGGCGAAGAGGAATCGGTAGCCGCAGTACAGGGCGAGTGACAGCGCCACCTGGACGGTCGCGATCACCGCGGCGCCGGGCAGGTCGAAGGTGACGATCCCGCGGGTGTAGATCAGCACCGGCAGCGTCACCACGTCCTTGGCGCCGGTGAACAGCACGATGCCGAACTCGTTGAGCGTCAACAGCAGCACCAGCGAGCCGCCCGCCATCAGCGCCGGCCACGCCTCCGGCAGCACCACGGTCCGCAGCACCCGCAGCGGCGACGCGCCCAGGCTGGCGGCGACGTCGAGTTGTTCACGCGGCATCTGGGTGAACGCGGCGAGCAGCGGCCGGACCACGAACGGGGTGAAGAAGGTGATCTCGGCGGCGATCACGCCCCACGGGGTGGCCAGGAAGTTCAGGGGCCCGGACTCGGCGCCGGTGATCCGGGCGATCAGCGCGTTGACGGCGCCCGCGGTGCCGTAGAGGAACGTGAACGCCAGCGTGATCAGGAACGACGGCAGCGACAGCACGGTGTCGATCAGCCGGCCCACCACCCGCGAACCGGGGAACGGCACGAACGCCAGCACCAGCGCGAGGAAGGTGCCCAGCACCAGGCAGCCGAGGGTGGAGAGCGCGGCCACCTCGACGGTGCGCCACAACGCATTGCGGAACATCGACGACGCCAGGACCGAGCCCCAGGTGGACAGCCCGCGCCCCTCGTCGGTGACGGTGGACTCGGCCAGCACCCGGGCCATCGGGTACACCGCGAACCCCAGCACCAGCAGCAGCGGCGGCAGCGCCCACGCGACGGGCCGCCAGTTCCGCGGCGCCTTCCGCGTCGGCTGCGGCGCGTCCAGTCGGGGCGCGTCGAGGACGGCGGTCACGACGCGGACCCGGGCTCGGGCACCAGCACGGCGCCGCCGTCCGGGCAGCGAACCCCCACCGCGGTGCCCACCGGCCGCTCGTCGTGCCCGGGGACGTCGACCTCGATCGGCGACTCGGGCAGCCCCACCAGGGCCACCGAGAGCCGGGTGGTCGAGCCGCGCCACACGCTGCCGACCACCCGGGCGGCCAGGGTGCCGCGCTCGGACGGCGCGGTGAGGGTGACCGCGTGCGGGCGGATGCACAGCAGGGCGCCGGTGTCGGACTCCCACTTGGTCCGGCCGATCGCCGGCTGCGGGGCCAGCGCGGTTACCGGGGTGCCGCCCACCGAGACCAGAGCGGAGGTGCCGATCACCCGGGTCACAGTGCAGGGCAACAGGTTCGCGCCGCCGAGGAAGGCGGCGGTGAAGCTGCTCGGCGGACGCTTCCAGAGGTTCTCCGCGGTGTCGACGTCCACCAGCCGGGCGTCGCGCATCACGGCGATCCGGTCGGCCAGCGCCAAGGCCTCGCTCTGGTCGTGGGTGACGTAGAGCATCGCGGTGTCCGGCAGCGCCGCCCGCAGTTGCTGCAGCTCGGTGAGCATGCTCTCGCGCAACTTCACGTCGAGCGCGGCCAGCGGCTCGTCGAGCAGCAGGACGCCGGGCCGGATGGCCAGCGCCCGGGCGATCGCCACCCGCTGCTGCTGCCCGCCGGAGAGCTCGCGCGGAAAGCGCTTGCCGTACGCGGACATTCCCACCATGGCGAGCGCGTCGGAGACCCGCCCGCCGATCTCGCCACGCGGCACCCGCTGCGCGCGCAGCCCGAAGGCCACGTTCTCGGCCACCCGCAGGTGCGGGAAGAGCGCGTAGGACTGGACCACGACGCCGAGCCCCCGCCGGGCCGGCGGCAGGTCGGTGACGTCCCGCTCGCCGAGGCGGACGCCGCCGGAGACCGGCCGGACGAAGCCGGCCAGCGCCTTGAGTGCGGTGGACTTGCCGGACCCGCTGGGCCCGAGCAGCGCCACCGTCTCGCCGGGGGCCACCCGCAGGTTGAAGTCGATCAACGCGCGGGTGGCGCCCTTGCCGCGGCCGTAGGCCACGTTGACGCGGTCGAAGGTGATCGCGGGTGCGGCGGCGGAAGTGGCCGCGGCGCCACGGGTCCCGGTGTCGGCCGAGCCGGTGGCCCGGCGCAGGCTCAGTCGTGCCATGTCAGTTCCCGGTGGCCTTCTGGTAGGCGGCGACGTCGCCGTCGAGCTCGGTGATCACGGTGTTCCAGTCCGGCGTCCAGACGGTGACGCCGTCGAGCAGGCCGGCCGGGGTGCCCTTGTCGGTCACGTCGCCCGCGGACTGCAGATCGGAGCGGACGGAGACGCCGAGCGCGTCGGGTCCGACGGTGCGCTGCGCCTGCTCGGAGAGCAGGAACTCCATCAGCTTCCGGGCCTGCTCGGCGCGCGGCGCGCCCTTGGCCAGGCCCATCACGTACGGCAGGGCGACGGTGGTGCGGGCGCCGGCGGCGTCGGCGGGGAAGAAGACGGCGAACTTGGAGCCGTCGCCGGAGATCGAGGCGAGGTTCATCTGGACGTCGCCGTTCGCGACCAGCAGCTCGCCGTTGCTCACCTTCGGCTGCAGCTTGCCGGTGGACGAGGACGGGCCGACGTTGTTGGCCTGGAGCTTGCCGAGGTAGTCCAGCGCGGCCGGCTTGCCCATCAGGTGCTGCAGGAGCAGCAGCACCGCGGTGCCGTCACCGGCCTGCCCGGGGGTCGAGTACTGCAGCTTGCCCTGGTACTGCTCGGTGAGCAGGTCGTCCCAGCGGACAGGCGCCGGGTTCGCGCCCGGGTTGGCGATGAACGAGAGGTAGTTGTTGACCACCGGCACGTACCGGCCGGCCGGGTCCTGCTCGGCCGCGGGCACCGCGGAGGTGTCGATGCCGCTGGGCTGCAACAGGTCCTGGGCGGCGGCCTTCTGGATGAACGGCGGCAGGGTGACGACGAGGTCGGCCTGCGGGTTGGACTGTTCCTTCTCGACCCGGGAGACCACCTCGCCGGAGCCGGCCTCCACCAGGTTGACGGCGACGCCGGTCTCCTTGGTGAACGCGTCGAACTGGGTCTTGTACCACCCGGCGAGCCCGTCGGCGCTGTAGACGGTGACGGTCTCGGTGCCGGACCCTGCGGCGGTGCCGGTGCCACCGCACGCGGTGGTCACGGTGAGGACGGTCGCCGCGAGGGCGACGGCGGCGAGGCTGGAGCGGAGGCGCATCGGATTCCTGACTGTGGGTGAAGGAGTCGAGCAGGGGCAGGGGTGGTGCGGTGACGGGATGTCTGGGGTCGGGTCAGCGGTTCAGCAGCAGGTCGGCGAACTCGCGGACCGAGGGCACCACGTGGGTGGCGCCCGCGGCCCGCAGCTGCGCCTCGTCGTGGGCGCCGGTGAGGGTGCCCGCGACGACGCCGGCGCCGGCGCGCAGCCCGGTGGTCACGTCGCTGGCGGTGTCGCCCAGCACGGCAACCTCTTTCACGTCGTCGATGCCGAGACGCAGCAGCGAGGCGAGGACCAGGTCCGGGTAGGGGCGGCCGCGGCCGGCCTCGGCGGGGGAGAGGGTCAGGTCGGCGAGGCCGTGCCAGCCGAGGGCGGCGAGCAGCTTGTCCTGGGTGCCGCGGCTGAAGCCGGTGGTCAGCGCGACCTTGATGCCGGCCTCGCGCAGCGCCGTGATCGACTCGGCGGCGCCGGGGATCGGCGCGGCGTTGCCCTCCTCGACCAGGCGGTCGTAGGCGGCCTCGAAGGCGGCGTTGGCGGTGTGGGCGCGGTCCTCGTCCCCGAACAGGGCGCGGAAGACGACGATCTTGGACTGGCCCATGGTGTCGAGGACGTACTGGCGGGCGGCGTCGGCCTCGGGGCCCTGCGGCGGCAGCCCGCCCGCCTCGGCGGCGGCGGCGAAGGCCTGCAGGACCAGCCCGTCGTCGGCGACGGTGGTGCCGGCCATGTCGAGCACGGCGAGGGTGATGCGGGAGGTCACGGTGACTCCTGGGGGGTGAGAGGTGTTGGTGGGCGGTGCCTCGGTGGTGTCAGAGGCCCAGCTGGTCGGCGGTCTGCTCGGCGAGGGCGGGCCCGAGGGTCATGCCGCGGCCGCCGGGACCGGCGACCACCCAGACGTTGTCGGCGGGCCGGCCGCGGTGCACCAGTTCGCCGGTGTCGCGGCACTGGCTGTAGACGCCCGCCCAGCGCTTGACGATCGGGGGCAGCCGGCGGCCGAGCAGCTCCTCGGTCACGCCGGTCAGGTGCCGGTAGGGCGCCTCGTCCACGTCGAAGTCGAACGGCTCGTCGTACTCGTGGGTGTCGCCGATGGTCAGTCCGCCGTGCAGGCGCTGCACGCACAGCAGCTGCATCCGGTGTGCCTCGGCGGTCGGCGCCTGCGGCTGCGCGGTGCGCAGCGCGTCGAGCGCGGTGCCGGCGAATCCGGGGTAGTAGCGCAGGCTGTCGCCGTCGGCGATCGCGGTGGTCAGCGCCTCGCCGAGCGGGGCGGTCTGCATCATCTGCAGACGGACGCGACGCAGCGGCAGCTCGCCGGCGAGGTCGCGGGCCAGCCCGCCGAGGGTGGCGCCGGGGCAGACGACGGCCAGGTCGGCGTCGAAGGTGCGGCCGTGGTCGTCGCGGATGTGCACGCCGTTCTCGTCGCTGCGGACCTCGCGGGCCTCGGTGGAGGCGTGGAAGGCGTAGCGCCCGCTGGCCTCGAGGTGACGGCGGATCGCGGGCAGGGCCACGCGGGACTCGACGGCGCCGTCGCGGGTGCAGTGCAGGCCGGCGAGGAACTTGCCGCGCAGCGCGGGGTTCGCCGCGAGCACCTGGTCCGGGTCGAGCAGTGCGAAACCGCGGGCCTGCGCGTCCGGGCGGGCGACGGCCTGCTCGGCGACGGCCACCTCCTCGGGGGTGCGCAACAGCGTCATCGACCCGGCGGCGCGGAACCCGACCCCGGGCACCCGGGCGGCGAGGTCCGCCCACAGCTCGCGGGACCGCAGGGCGGCCTCGAGCTCGTGCTCGGCCCGCCCGGACACCCACACCAGGCCGAAGTTCCGTACCGTCGCGCCGCGTGCCTCGGGTTCGCGCTCGAGCTGGACGACGTCGTGTCCGCGGCGGATCGCCTCGTCGGCGTGCGCCGTTCCGAGGATTCCTCCACCCACAATTGCAATTCGCATGGGCAGATCGTGGACTTTGGTCTAGACCAGAAGGTGACCTCTTGGTGAACGGCGGGACAACGGCGGCAAAAGATTGGTACAGACCAATTTCGGGTACGCTGACCCGCATGAACGAGCAAAGGATCGGTGCCGTCCCCGCCGTCGTCGCACGTGGGTGCGGGCGCCGGTGAGGGTCGCGGAGGCCGCTGTGAATCTGCCCAAGGCCGCCCTGGTGCGCGCCGAACTCGAGGCGCTGCTCGTCGGGCTCGAGGAGGGCGACGCCGTCCCGGCGGAGCGGGAGCTCGCGGTCCGCTGCGGGGTGTCCCGGGAGACCGTCCGGCAGGCCCTGCACGAACTCCTCGTCGAGGGCCGGGTCGAGCGTCGGGGCCGCGGCACCGTCGTCGCCAGTCCCAAACTCGTGCAACCGCTCTCGTTGCGCTCCTACACAGAGGGGGCACTCGGCCAGGGGCGGGTGCCCGGCCGCGAGCTGGTCTCGCTCGGGCGGGTCCGGGCGGACGAGGAGCTGGCGGCGGAGTTGGACCTGCCGGTCGGGTCCCAGGTCGTCCACCTGGAGCGGGTGCTGCTGGCGGACGGCAACAAGATCGGGCTGGAGAGCACGTACCTGCCGGCCCGGCGGTTCGGGGAGTTGGCCGAGACCTTCGACCCCTCGGGGTCGCTGTACGCGGCGATCCGCGCGACCGGGGTGGTGTTCACCTCGGCGACCGAGCGGATCGAGACGGTGCTGGCGTCACCACGCGAGGCCGCGCTGCTGGACTCGGCCACGTCCATGCCGGTGTTGTTGCTGCACAGGACGTCCCTGGACGCCGAGGGCGTGCCGATCGAGCGGGTCCGGTCCCTGTATCGCGGCGACCGGGTGGCGTTCGTCGCGACGTTGCGCGAGTAGGCGGCTCCGCTGCCTGTGCGCACTTTTGGTGGCTCCAGGTACCAAAGTGCGCACAGGCGCGAAGTGCCACCACCGCCGACGTGCGCGGGCTCTACTGCGCTGACTGGGGCGAGATGCCGAGCATGTTCAGTATCCCTTCCGGGCCTCCCGCCGATGCGGCGTCGATGCCGCGGGCGACGTAGGTGTGGGCGACGCAGACGTCCTCGATTGATCCCATGCGAACCTCCGGGGGTGACGTTGCGCTCGCACCGGCGAGATGTCCGCTGGGTGTTCAGGATTCGCGCATTCGTGGCCACGGGCGGCCCGCCCGGCGCTCTATGTCGAGGTTGAACCGTTCGAGCATCGCGGCGAAGGCGGCGACGTCGTCGGGTTCCCAGTCGGCCATCACCCGGTCCAGCCCGGCGACGTTGCCGGCCCGCTCGGCGTCGAGGCGTTGGCGGCCCTCGGCGGTGATCCGGAACTTGCGGGCCATCCCGCCGTCGGGGTCCGGGATGCGTTCGACCAGGCCGGAATTGAGCATGGCGCTGCTCTGGCGGCTGATGGTCGAGGTGTCCAGGATGAAGGCCTCGCTGAGTTCGCCTACGGACATCGGGCCGTCGATGCAGAGTCGGCTGAGCAGGGCGTAGGCGCTCGCGTCCAGGTGGCCCTCGCCGCGGCGGGGGCGGGTGAGGTGCCGTCCGAGCAGCATGGTCTCGAACTCGATCCGGTTCGTGGGCTTGTCCATGCGGGTCCTTCCGTCGCCCCGGCCCGGGGCGCGCTGCGCGTTTTGTCCGCATTGCACGATACATGCCCATTGCATGGTGCAGACAGTTTGCATCATGCAATAGATGTGTATTGTGCACACTCTGTGTATCGAGCACATCGGTGCCACCCGTGAAGTCGAGGAGATCGCCCGTGTCAGGTCCGAGTCCAACCGCCAACCCGAAGGGCCTCGTCGGTGTGCTGGCGTTCACCGGCATCGTCGCCGCGCTGATGCAGACGCTGGTCGTCCCGCTGATCGCCGACCTCCCGCTCCTGCTCGACACCACCGCATCGAACGCCTCCTGGGTGATCACCGCGACCCTGGTCGCCGGCGCGGTGTGCGTCCCGATCACCGGCCGGCTCGGCGACCTCTACGGCAAGCGGCGCATGCTGCTCGTCTGCACGGTGCCGTTGATCCTGGGTTCGGTGATGTGTGCGCTCGCGACGTCCGTGGTGCCGATGATCGCCGGCCGCGCCCTGCAGGGCATGGGCATGGGCCTGATCCCGATCGGCATCAGCGCCCTGCGTGACCTGGTGCCCAGGGAGAAGCTGAACACGTCGATCGCCCTGATGAGTGCGTCGATGGGCATCGGCGGCGCGCTCGGCCTGCCGATCGCCGCGGCCGTCACGCAGAACACCAGCTGGCGGGTGCTGTTCTGGGGCGCCGCCGTCCTCAGCGTCGTGATCGCCGGGCTGATCTGGAAGATCGTGCCCGCCACCCCGATCGACCCCGACGCCGGCAGGTTCGATCCCATCGGCGCGGTCGGCCTCGGCGTCGGCCTCGTGTGCCTGCTCCTCGGCGTGTCCAAGGGCGCGGTCTGGGGCTGGAGCAGCGGGACCATCGTCGGACTCTTCGTCGTCGCGATCGCCGTCCTGCTGGCCTGGGGCTGGTGGGAGCTGCGCACCAGTGATCCGCTGGTCGATCTCCGGACCACCGCGCGTCCGCAGGTGTTGCTGACCAACGTCGCCGGCGTGGTCGTCGGCTTCGCGATGTACGCGCAGTCGCTGATCCTGCCGCAGCTGTTGCAGCTGCCCGAGGCCACCGGATTCGGTCTGGGACAGTCGATGCTGGCGATGGGCCTGTGGATGGTGCCGGGCGGCCTGGTGATGATGGCGCTCTCCCCGGTCGGCGCCAAGCTCTCCTCGGCGCGCGGGCCCAAGGTGACCCTGATCGTCGGTGCCCTGATCATCGCGGTCGGCTACGCCTCGTCGATGCTGCTGATGGGCACGGCCTGGGGCCTGATGATCGTCGCCGCCATCTGCGGCGCCGGCACCGGCTTCGCCTACGGTGCGATGCCGGCCCTGATCATGAGCGCGGTCCCGCACTCGGAGACCGCCGCGGCCAACGCCTTCAACACGCTCAGCCGGTCCATCGGCACGTCGATCGCCGCCGCCGTCGTCGGCCTCGTCCTCGCCCAGATGAGCGTCCAGGTCGGCGAGTACACGCTGCCCACCGAGAACGGCTTCCGGACCGGACTGCTGCTGGGCTGCGGCGTCGCGCTCGTCGCCGCCGTCGTCGCCGCGTGCATCCCGACAGGTCGACGGGCGCCGGAGGTGCCGACCGTCGGGTCCGAGGACGAGCTGGTGTCCGCGCGGAGCTGACCTGCAGCCGAACCACCCGGGCCCGGCGGACATCCCTCGTGGAGGTTCGCCGGGCTCGTCCGTTCGGGCACTCGCGTGGCGCGTAGCCTTGCACCCATGTCTGTGCGCACCCAGCTCCGCCCCGGAAACGTCTCGCCGACCCTCGCCGTCCCCGCCAAGATCGAGCGGCCGGAGTACGCGTGGAAGCCGACCGTCAACGAGGGCAACGAGCCGTGGGTGCAGACCCCCGAGACGATCGAGAAGATGCGGGTGGCGGGCCGGATCGCCGCGCAGGCCCTCGCGGAGGCGGGCAAGGCGGTGGCGCCCGGCGTCACCACCGACGAGCTGGACCGGATCGCGCACGAGTACATGTGCGACCACGGCGCCTACCCGTCCACGTTGGGCTACAAGGGTTTTCCCAAGTCGTGCTGCACCTCGCTCAATGAGGTGATCTGCCACGGCATCCCGGACTCCACGGTGATCGAGGACGGTGACATCGTCAACATCGACGTCACCGCCTACATCGACGGCGTGCACGGCGACACCAACGCCACCTTCCTGGCGGGCGACGTCTCCGAGGAGCACCGGCTGCTGGTCGAACGCACCCGCGAGGCCACCATGCGGGCCATCAAGGCGGTCCGGCCGGGCCGCGAACTGAACGTGATCGGCCGGGTGATCGAGGCTTACGCGAACCGCTTCGGCTACGGCGTGGTGCGCGACTTCACCGGCCACGGCATCGGTGAGACGTTCCACAACGGACTGGTGATCCTGCACTACGACCAGCCGAACGTGGACACGGTCATCGAGCCCGGCATGGTCTTCACCATCGAGCCGATGATCAACCTCGGCACCCCCGACTACGAGATGTGGGCCGACGACTGGACCGTGGTCACCGCCGACCGCAAGTGGACCGCGCAGTTCGAGCACACCATCGTGGTGACCGAGACGGGTACGGAAATCCTCACCCTCCCGTGAAGGGCGCACTGCTCGTAGCCGGGACGACCTCCGACGCCGGCAAGAGCGTGCTGGTCGCCGGGCTGTGCCGGATGCTGGCCCGGCGCGGCGTCTCGGTGGCGCCGTTCAAGGCGCAGAACATGTCGAACAACTCCGTCGTCACCCTCGACGGCGGCGAGATCGGCCGCGCCCAGGCCCTGCAGGCGCAGGCCTGCGGGCTCGCGCCCAGCGTCCGCTTCAACCCGGTGCTGCTCAAGCCCGGCAGCGACCGCACCTCGCAGCTGGTGGTGCGGGGCCGCGCCGTCACCACCGTCGGCGCCCGCGACTACGTCGAGCACCGGCAGTGGCTGCGCGAGGTGGTCGCCGAGGAACTGGCCGCGCTGCGCGAGCAGTACGACGTGGTGATCTGCGAGGGCGCCGGCTCGCCCGCCGAGATCAACCTGCGGGCAACGGATCTGGCGAACATGGGGCTGGCGCAGGCCGCGCAGCTGCCAGTGATCGTGGTCGGGGACATCGACCGCGGCGGGGTGCTGGCCCACCTGTTCGGCACCGTGGCGGTGCTGGACGCGGCCGACCAGGCGCTGATCACCGGGTTCGTGGTCAACAAGTTCCGCGGCGACGTGGGGCTGCTCGAACCCGGGCTCGAGCAGCTCCGGGTGATGACCGGCCGGCCCACGCTCGGCGTGGTGCCATTCGCCGAGGGCCTGTGGATCGACGCCGAGGACTCGCTGTCCACGGTGGCCGACGCGCCCGTCGGCCGGCCCGGCCCGCCCGTCGGGCAGGCGTGGCTGCGGGTGGCCGCGGTGCGGCTGCCACGGGTGTCCAACGCCACCGACGTCGAGGCGCTGGCCTGCGAGCCCGGGGTGTCCGTGCACTGGGTGACCGAGCCGTCCCGGCTGCAGGACGCGGACCTGGTGGTGCTGCCCGGCAGCAAGTCCACCGTCACGGACCTGGCGTGGCTGCGGTCGAGCGGGATCGCGGACGCCCTCACCGCCCGGGCCGCGGCCGGCCGGCCGATCCTCGGGATCTGCGGCGGCTACCAGATGCTGGGCCGCACCATCGTCGACGACGTCGAGTCCGGGTCCGGGGCCGTCGACGGGCTCGGCCTGCTCGACCTGGACGTCGAGTTCGCGGCCGAGAAGGTGCTGCGGCAGGCGACGGGGACCTCCGAGCCCGGGGTCCCGGGCGCGGCAGTCGCGGTGTCCGGCTACGAGATCCACCACGGCCGGGTGGTCCGCACCGGCGACGCGCCGTTGCTGCGCGGGGCCGACGGCGTCGCCGAGGGCAGCGTCCGCGGCGCGGTGCTGGGCACCCACTGGCACGGGCTGCTCGAGTCCGACGGATACCGTCGCGCGCTGCTGACCTGGGTCGCCGGGCAGACCGGCCGCGCGTTCACCGTCGCGCCGGACACCTCCGTCGCCGCCGAGCGCGCCGCCCAGCTGGACCTGCTGGCCGACCTGGTGGAGCGGCACCTGGACGTGGACGCGGTGCTGGCGCTGATCAGCGGCGGTGCGCCCCAGGGTCTTCCGGTCCTGGAGCACTTCCTGGCGGTGGGGGAGTAGCCTCGGCCGGCTCACCGAGCGGTGGCCGAAGTGCGCGGCCCACTGCGCGGGTGACGCGTCGAAACGCCGGTTCCGCAGGGTTGGGTCCGCGAGAAGCCGCACGGCCGAGGACCTTTCGGCCGCCGAGCGGCCGGCGGCGACGGTCCCGGCGGTGGCTCGGTCCGGAGACGGAGACCGGGATTAGTCGGTCACGGCGTCGCCCGGCGCAGCGCGGCCCAGGACACCCCGATCGCCAGTACGGCCAGCGCCAGCGGCAGCACCACCATCGGCACCGCCCGGTTCACCTCCTGGAACCAGGCGCCGATGCTCGGCCACGCCCGCGCCCAGGTCACCAGGACGGCCGCCAGCGAGAGGCCGCCGAGGACGGTGACGCCGGCAGTGAGCACCCCGGTGACCTTCCAGCGCTGGTAGACGGCGCCGGCGGCCAACGCGACCGCGGCGACCAGCAGCAGGTTGGCGAACAGGGCGAGGAACTGCAGGGCGGGGCTGTCGGTGAAGTAGTGGGAGAGGCCGAACATCCGCATCCGCACGCCCCATCCGTCGGTGGCCGCCTCGACCACCGACAGGAGGTAGAGCGCGAGGGCGAAGACGACGGACTGCGCCAGGGCCATCAGCGCGGTGGCGGTGAAGAACTCACGGCGGGTGACGCTGAGGCCGAGCGCGAACGGGAACGTCTGCGTCATCGCCTGCAGGTAGAAGGCCAGGACGAAGCCGTAGACGGCGAACACGCTGCCAGTGAAGTTGTCGTCCTGGTCCGACTGCAGCAGGGCGAAGATCACGTAGCTGATCAGGAACGAGCCTGCGAGGATGCCGACCGGCCAGGCGATCAGCAGCGGCCAGGCCACGGTGTGCAGGCGCAGCGTCGCTCCGATCCGGGAGCCGGCGGTGGCGTCGTCGCGGACGGGCACGGTGGCGGTGGGGGAGTCGGTGATCACCGGGTCGGCTCCTTCGTGGCGGTGGTGCTCCGGATGACGAGTTCCTGCAGCGACGCGGGTTCGAGCGTGACGCCCTCCTCGCGGAGTCGGGCGACCTCGGCGCCGGACGCGGTGCGGCACACGGTCGCGCGGGCCTGCTCGCCGAGCGACTCGCGGTGCAGCACGGTGGCCCCCGCGCTGAATGCGTCCACGGCGGCGGCCGGGCCGGTAGCGACGACGGCGCGTCGGCGCAACGCGTCGGCGTCGTCGTCCATGATGATCCGGCCCCGGTCGATGACGACGACGTGCTCGAGCAGGTTGGCGACCTCGTCGATGAGGTGGGTGGACAGTACGACGGTGCGCGGCTGCTCGGCATAGTCGGCGAGCAGCCGGTCGTAGAAGAGCTGCCGGGCAACGGCATCGAGGCCGAGGTAGGGCTCGTCGAAGAGGGTGAGCGGGGCGCGGGATGCGAGGCCGATGACCACCCCGAGTGCGGAGCGCATGCCGCGGGAGAGCTTCTTGACCTTGCGGCCCAGGGGAAGTTGGAAGTCGTCGAGGAGTTGGTCGGCGAAGTCGCGGTCCCAGCCGGGCAGCAGGTGCCGCGCGGCGGTGAGGACGTGCCGCACGCACAGGTCCTCCGGGTAGGACTGGCTCTCCCGGATGAAGCAGAGGTTGCGCAGCACCCGGGGGTTCTCGAACGGCGTCTCGCCGAACACCTCCACCCGTCCGGTGGTCTGCAGCGCCTGGCCGGTGAGGGTCTGCATCAGCGTGGTCTTGCCCGCGCCGTTGCGGCCGAGCAGGCCGTAGATCTTGTCGCGTTCGAGGGTGAGGGTGACGCCGTCGAGCGCGTCGACGTCGCCGTAGCGCATGCCGACCTCGCGCACGGTGACGACCGGTCGCTCGGCGAGGGCGGTGCGGTTCATCGGGTCTCCTCCCACTGGTCGAGCATGGTCTTGAGCTCGGGGATCGTCATGCCGAGCTTGTCGGCCTCGGCGACGAGCGGCTCGATGTACTGGCGCGCGAAGTGCTCGCGTCGCCGAAACCGGAGCGCGTCGCGCGCTCCTGGCGTGACGAACATGCCGATGCCTCGTTTCTTGTAGAGGATTCCCTCGGTGACCAGCTGGCCGAGGCCCTTGGCGGCGGTCGCCGGGTTGATCCGGTGGAACGCGGCGAGCTCGTTGGTCGACGGGGCCTGGCCGTCCTCCGGCAGGGTTCCGTCGATGATCGAGTTCTCGACCAACTCGGCGATCTGCTGGAAGAGCGGCCTGCCGTCGTCGATCACCGGAATGCCCACCGTCGCCGGCTCGCTGGTTCATTACTCATGTAATGAACCATAGAACCGGCGCGGCGGGGGCGCAACCCTTCGCGCACGGTTTTCCCGACCGGGGCGCGGCGGCGTGTACCGTCCGATGCCATGGAGTTGACGGAAGTGTCGGTCGGCGAGGTCGTCTACACCGTGCGCATGGACGGTCCCGAGAGTGCCCACGTGGTGGTGCTGCTGCCCGGCGCCGGCGAGGACGCTTCGGTGTTCGACGCCGTCTGCGAGCGGTTGCACGGCTCCGACCTGCGCACCGTGGTGCCCGACACGATCGACGGCCTCGACGTGGCGGGGGTGCTCGCCCTCCTCGACGCGCTCGGCCTGAAGTACGTCAACCTCGCCGGCAACCGGGAAGGCGCTGCGCTCGCCTGGCAGGCCGCCGCCCGCACCTTCGGCCGGTTCAAGAGCCTCGTCGTCGCCGACAGTCCGCACCCCGCGGTGGCCGGCGCCGACTGTCCCGCGGTGGAGGTCCCGTCCACGCTGGTGATCGGGGGGCCCGACGGCCGGCCCGACGCCGACGCCAGCGGCCGACGCTGCTACTCCGACTTCCGGGTCGTCGAACTCGACGGCGTCGAGTCGGTGCCGCGCGCCGCGGCCGCCGCGTTCGCCGCGGAGATCTCGCTGCGCACCAGCATGTGGTGAGTCGCTGCACGGGTGCTGACCGACGACTCCCGCATCGGGTCCTGCCGCAGACAGCGCACTAGACTCTGCCGGTGCTCGACACCGTCCCCGCCGCCTCCGACGACACGTCGGTCCGCTCGGCCCTGCGATCCCCCCGCCGGCTGACCACGGAGGCCCTGGCGGGCCTGGTGACGGCACTTGCCCTGATCCCCGAGGTGATCTCGTTCGCGGTCATCGCGGGCGTCGACCCCAAGGTGGCGCTGTACACGTCGTGCATCATGGCGATGACGATCGCGTTCGTCGGCGGCCGGCCCGCGATGGTCTCGGCCGCGGCCGGCGCCACGGCGCTGGTGGTGGCGCCGCTCGTGGCGTCGCACGGCATCGACTACCTGATCGCCGCGGTGTGGTTGGCCGGCGGGTTGCAGATCGTCCTCGCGCTGGCTGGGGTCGCGCGGCTGGTGCGGTTCATCCCGCGGTCGGTGATGATCGGCTTCGTCAACGCGCTCGCGATCCTCATCTTCGGCGCCCAGTTGAGGCACCTGTTCGATGTGCCGTGGCTGGTGTACCCCCTCGTCGCCGCGGGTCTCGCGATGGTCGTGTTCGTCCCGAAGCTGACGCGGGCGGTCCCGGCCCCACTGATCGCGATCGTGGTGCTCACCGGGGTCGTCGCCCTGTTCCACCTGGACGTGCCCGACGTCGCCGACCAGGGCGCGCTGCCGTCGGGGCTGCCCACCTGGATGATCCCGGACGTCCCCTGGACGTGGGAGACCCTCACGATCGTCGCGCCCTTCGCGCTCGGTCTCGCCCTGGTGGGTCTGCTCGAGTCGCTGCTGACCGCGAAGCTCGTCGACGACATCACCGACACCCCGTCGGACAAGACCCGCGAGTCCTGGGGGCAGGGCGTCGCGAACATGGCCGGCGCACTGTTCGGCGGCATGGGCGGCTGCGCGATGATCGGGCAGACCATGGTCAACGTGAAGGAGGGCCGGGCGCGCACCCGCATCTCCACGTTCCTCGCCGGGGCGTTCCTGCTGGTCCTGTGTGTGACGGTCGGCGACGTGGTCGGCGCGATCCCGATGGCCGCGCTGGTCGCGGTGATGCTGGTGATCGCGGTGACCACCTTCGACTGGCGCAGCATCGCGCCGCGCACCCTGCGGCTGATGCCGCGCAGCGAAACCTTGGTGATGGTGGTGACGGTCGTCGGCACCCTCGCCACCGAGAACCTTGCCGTCGGTGTCGTCCTCGGTGTGCTGACCGCGACGGTGGCGTTCGCGCGTCGGGTCGCCCACATGGCCTCGGTCGCCGCCGCCGACCGCGACCGGGACGGAGGGGTCGAGCGGGTGTACCGGGTCACGGGACAACTGTTCTGGGCGTCGAGCAACGACCTGGTCCGCCGGTTCGACTACGACGCCGACCCCGAGGCGGTGGTCATCGACCTGACCGACGCCGAGGTGTGGGACGCGTCGACCGTGGCCACGCTCGACGCGGTGCGCGAGAAGTACGAGGCGCGGGGGAAGTCCGTCCGGATCGTCGGCCTCGAGGGCGCCGGACTAGGCCGGCTCGAGCGTCTGTCCGGGCAGCTCTGACCGCTCGTCGCACCCGTCTCGCCGCTCGGCGCTCCGCGTGCCCGCGTGATTTGAACTCGTGGCCGCCGACGCGTTAACGTTCAGCAACGCCGAGTCCTGTGCGGCGGTAACGACCTCGTCCGGAAGGGACCTCGATGCGCGGCCCCGCAGCAACCGCCACCACGATGCACACGCGTGGTTGTTGTTGCATGCGTCAGCGCTGAGACGAGACCCCGCGCGACGGCCCATTCAAGGCCGTCCCGTACCCGAAGTGCGAATCCTCCCACCGGGCACCCACACGTCGCAGCGCCAGTAGCCCGCCGGTGCCCCGTGGGGAAAGGACCCGTTCCATGTCCGCCCGCTCACTCCCGATCATCGATCTGGAGAACCTCGACGTCGACGCTCTCCGCGAGGTCACGCACGAGATCGGATTCTTCTACCTGACCGGTCACGGCATCGACCAGCGGCTCACCGACGACCTGATCGCCGCTGCCCGCGAGTTCTTCGCGCTGCCCGAGGCCGACAAACTCGAGATCGAGAACAGCAACTCGCCGCACTTCCGCGGCTACACCCGCGTCGGCGGCGAGCGCACCCAGGGCTACATCGACTGGCGCGAGCAGCTCGACATCGGGCCCGAGCGTGCCGCGGTGGAGCCGATCGACCCGGCCCGCCCGTGGGACGTGCTGCACGGGCCCAACCTGTGGCCGGCGCGGGTCCCGCGGCTGCGCGACCTGGCGCTCGAGTGGTCGGCCCAGGCGCAGTCCGCGGGACTCCGACTGATCAGCGGATGGGCGGTCTCGCTCGGCGCGCCCGCCGACTTCTTCGACGCCGCGTTCGCCGACCCCGATCCGCTGCTGAAGATCGCCCGCTACCCGGGCCACGACGGCTCGGTCACCGACCAGGGCGTCGGCAGCCACAAGGACGTCGGGGCGCTGACCCTGCTGTACCCGGAGCCCGGCAGCGCCGGTTT
The DNA here is from genome assembly GCF_056402135.1 of Rhodococcus sp. P4_C10. NCBI lineage: Bacteria > Bacillati > Actinomycetota > Actinomycetes > Mycobacteriales > Nocardiaceae > Rhodococcus > Rhodococcus sp. P4_C10. The sequence continues at coordinate 52,674 of NZ_JBFUHZ010000040.1, forward strand.
CCAGGTGGAAACGGACGACGGCTGGCTCGACGTCGCACCGATTCCCGGACACCTGCTCGTCAACATCGGCGAGCTGCTCGAGGTGACCACCGGCGGTTACCTCAAGGCCACCGTGCACCGGGTGCTGCCGCCGGTCGCCGGCACCGACCGGGTCTCGCTGCCGTTCTTCCTCAACCCCGGCTACGACCACGCCCTGCCGACGGTGCCGCTGTCGCCCGAACTCGCGGCCGAGGCCGCCGGCGTCGGACCCGACCAGCACGGCGGCACCCTGCACGCCCGTTACGGACTCAACGCCCTCAAGTCGCGCCTGCGCGCGCATCCGAACGTCACCGAGCGGTACCACCGCGACCTGCTCGACCTGCCCGCCCTGCGCGGCTGACCCTCTCGACCCCACCGGAAGGTATCTCCCAATGTTCTTGCGCCGCACCGCTGTTCTCTCCGCCGCCGCCCTGCTCACCATCGGACTCGCCGCCTGCTCCTCGGGCGGTGGCGGGGAGAAGCTGGTGATCTCCGCGTCGAGCACGCCGCACGTCGAGATCCTCGAGCACATCGCCGACTCCGGCGCCCTCGGCGACGTCAAGCTCGACATCAAGCCCGTCACCGGCGAGATCGACCCCAACGAACTGCTCGTCGCCGGCGACGTGCAGGCCAACTACTTCCAGCACGCCCCGTACCTCGCCGACTGGCAGAAGCAGAAGGGCGTCGACGACCTCGTCTCCGTCGCCGACGTGCACCTCGAGCCGATGGGCTTGTACTCCGAGAAGGTCACCGCCGTCGACCAGATCGCCGACGGGTCGACCATCGCCCTGCCCAAGGACACCACCAACTTCGCGCGCGGGCTGTACCTGCTCGAGTCGGCCAAGCTGATCGAGATGGACGTGCCCTTCGCCGACGCCGACCTGTCCGTCGTCACGCAGAAGAACATCAAGGCCAACCCGAAGAACCTGAAGTTCGTCGAGATCGAGCGCTCCCAGATCGCCCGCAACCTCGGCGACCCGCAGGTCACCGCGGCCGTCATCAACTCGAACTACGCGATCGAGGCCGGCCTGGTCCCGGCCGACGACGCGCTGCTCTCCGAGAACGTCGAGAACAACCCGTTCGCGAACCTGCTCGTCGTCCGCGCCGCGACGGAGAACGACCCGGGCGTCAAGGCCCTCGCCGCCGCACTCGTCTCGCCGGAGACCGCCGCCTGGATCCAGGAGAACTATCACGGTTCCGTCGTCCCGGTTCACGCGGCCAACTGATGATCGTCGTCGAGAACCTGGTCAAGACCTACCCCGCCGCCGCCGGCGCGGGGGAGGTCTCGGCCCTGCGCGGCATCGACCTCGAGATCGCCGAGGGCGAGATCTTCGGCATCGTCGGGCCGTCGGGTGCGGGCAAGTCGACGCTGCTGCGGTGCCTGAACCTGCTCGAGAGCCCGACCAGCGGGCGCATCGTGCTCCGCGGCGACGACGTCTCGCAGCTGACCGGCGCCGGCCAGCGGCAGGCGCGTCGCCGCATCGGCACCGTGTTCCAGCAGTTCAACCTGCTGCACTCGCGGACGGTGCGGGCGAACATCGAGTTCCCGCTGGAGCTGGCCGGACTGGGCCGCACGCAGCGCCGGGCCCGCGCCGACGAGCTGATCGAGCTGGTGGGGCTGGCGGGCAAGGAGAAGGCCTTCCCCTCGCAGCTGTCCGGCGGCCAGCAGCAGCGGGTCGGCATCGCCCGCGCTCTCGCGTCGGAGCCGGACGTGCTGCTGTGCGACGAGGCGACCAGCGCCCTCGACCCCGACACCACCGACCAGGTGCTGGACCTGCTGGCCGAGCTGAACCGCAGGATCGGCGTCACCGTCGTGCTCATCACCCATGAGCTGGGGGTGCTGCGCCGCATCTGCACGTCCGCCGCCCGGCTCGACGACGGCCGGATCGCCGAGACCGGCCGGATCCTCGACCTGGTCGGCACGCCCGGCTCGGTCCTGGGGTCGGCGATCGTCCCGGTCGGGGACGATCCGTCCGCGGGGGACGGCGCGGACACGGCGCTGGTCACGACGATCGGTGACGAGGCGCACGGGCCGTGGCTCGCCCAGCTCGTGCGCAAGCTCGACGTCGACATCTCGGTGGTCGGGGGTCGCGTGGAACAGGTCGCCGGCGTCACCGTCGGCCGGCTGCGTCTGCGCTTCGGCCCCGACGTGGACCGGGCGGACGTCGCCGCGTTCGTGGACGCCCAGCCGGGTACCACCCTGGCCTGGGGCGAGGGACCGGAAACGATCGGCGCAGTGACGCAGGGAGCAACCGCATGAACAAGCTGACCTGGTTCGACTCGCTGCCCGAGGTGTGGGAGGCGACGCAGGAGACCCTCTACATGGTGTCGATCTCGTTCCTGCTCACCGTGATCGGGGGGATCCTGCTCGGCGTGGTGCTGCACGTGACCTCGCCGAGTGGGCTGTGGCCGCAGCGCGCCGTCAACGGCGTGCTCGGCGCGATCGTCAACATCTTCCGGTCGCTGCCGTTCCTGATCCTGATGATCGCCCTGATCGGCGTCACCCGGCTGATCGTCGGCACCGCGATCGGGCCGACCGCGGCGATCGTGCCGCTGACGATCGGCGCGATCCCGTTCTACGCGCGCGTGGTCGAGTCGTCGCTGCGCGAGGTCCCCGTCGGCCGCGTCGAGGCGGCGCAGGCGATGGGGGCGACCAACGGTCAGATCGTGCGCAAAGTGCTGGTGCCGGAGTCGGTTTCGTCGCTGGTGGCGGGCGCTACCCTGACCGTGGTGCTGCTCGTCGGGTACTCGGCGATGGCCGGCGTCATCGGCGGCGGCGGGCTCGGCGACTTCGCGATCGTCTACGGCTACCAGCGGTTCAACACGCCGGTGCTGCTGGTCGCGGTGGTGGTGCTCATCGTGCTGGTGCAGATCCTGCAGTCCATCGGCGACGGCGTCGTGCGGGCGTTGGCCCACAGGCGCTGACGCAGCCGTGCGTGGTTTGGCAGTCGGAGCTACCAAACCACGCAGACGACCTCGGCCAGCGCCGGGTGGATCCAGTACTGGCCGCGGGCCATGTCCTGGGCGCTGAGGCCGAACGACATCGCCTGGATCAGCGGCTGGATCACCGTCGACGCCTGCGCGCCGATGATGTGCGCGCCGAGCAGCCGTCCGGTGCCGCGCTCGGCGATCACCTTGCACAGCCCCTCGGTGTCCTCCATCGCCCAGCCGTACGCGACGTCCGAGTAGCTCTGCACCTTCACCGAGATGTCGAGGCCCTGCTCGCGGGCCTGCTCCTCGGTGAGCCCGACGTCCGCGATCTGCGGGTCGGTGAACACCGCGGCCGGCACGAACCGGTGATCGGTCTCGACCAGGTCGGCGTCCTCCGCCCACGCGCCGCGCAGCAGGTTCTCCTGCACCACCCGCGCCTCGTGGTTGGCGACGTGCTTGAGCTGGTAGGGCGAGGACACGTCGCCGAGCGCGAACACCCCCTCGGCGGTGGTGCGCTGGTACCGGTCGACCACCACGCGGCCGGTCTCGTCGACGTCGATGCCCGCCGTGTCGGCGCCGAGCCGGTCCCCGTTCGGGGCGCGGCCCACCGCGACGAGTAGGGCGTCGCCGGCGACCCGGCTGCCGTCCGCCAGCTCGATCTCCACGGAGTCGCCGTCGCCGCGCACCGMCGCGACCGGGTGCCCGAGGCGCACGTCCCACTTGGCGTGGGCCAGTTCGGTGAACCGGTCGGAGATGTCGCGGTCGAGGTGGCGGAGCAGACGGTCGCCGCGGCCGATGATCGAGACCCGGCTGCCCAGCGCGGAGAAGACGTGCGCGAACTCGGCGCCGATGAAGCCGGAACCCAGGATCACCAGGTGTTCGGGCAGTTCCGGCAGCCGCATGATGTCGTCGTTGGTGTAGTACCGGACGCCGCTGTCGCTCACCTCGGCGGGGACGATCGGCCGAGACCCGGCGGCGATCACGACCTGGTCGGCGGTGATCACCTCGCCGGTCCCGGTGTCGATCCGGCGCGGTCCGACGAACCGGGCGTGGCCGGAGTACACGGTGGTGTTGGGGCTCTCGTCCCGGCGGTAGCGCATGCCGCCCGCAGAGATCGGGTCGATCCGGTCGAACACCCGGGCCACGATGTCCGGCCAGCGCACCTTGTCCACGTGCGCGTCCACGCCGTACCGGCCGGCGTGCTCGACGGTCCGAGCGACGTCCGCGGCGTAGACGAACATCTTGGTGGGGATGCACCCGACGTTCAGGCAGGTGCCGCCGAAGACGCCGTCCTCGATGATCGCCACCTGCAGGTCCGCGAACCGGTCGTCGAGGATGGTGTTGCCGGAGCCGGATCCGATGATCGCGAGGTCGTAGTGGGTCATCGCCGATGCCCGTTCAGCCAGTCGAGCCACTGGTCCAGTTCGGTGAAGGCCTGCTTGCGCGGCGCCTCGGTGGACAGGAAGACGTCGTGCCGTGCGCCCTCGATCGGGACGATGGTGGTCCGGTCGCCCAGACACCCCGCCCACCGGGCGATCTGCGTCACGTCGAGCACCAGGTCCGCCGCGTCGGACTTCTCGGTGTACTTGCGCGAGACGTGGGATTCCTTGGACCGCAGGATGAGTGAGGGCACACCGACGTCCAGGCCGCGGTGCAGGCGGGCGTGCCCGGCCCGGATCGCGCGCAGCCAGCCGAAGGTCACCGGGAATCCGCTGAGCGGCTTCCACTCCAGGTTGTAGTCCCACTCGCCACTCGCGTCGCGGTGCAGGCTGCGGCCGTAGACGTCCGAGAGCGGCTGGCCGACCGTGAGCTTGTCCCGGATTCGGCCGATCGCGTCGACCGCGATCGTCCCGACGCTGCGCAGGTACGAGGGGCCCTGCAGGTCGAACCAGGGGCTGTTGAGGACCATGCCGGTCACCCCGGCACCCGCCACGCCCGCGGGCCGGGCCCGCACCCGGTCCATCCACAGCGGCACGATCAGGCCGCCGGTCGAGTGCGCCACGAGCAGGACGGAGCCCTCGCCGGTCCCGCCGGCGGCGTCCGCGTCGCCGCCGACCTCGGCACGCACGATCTCCAGCGCCCGGTCGAGTTCCTGGTCGTAGGACGTGAGGTCGGTCACAAAATGTGGGGTCTGGCCGGGGCGAAGTGAACGGCCGCACTTGCGCAGGTCGAGCGCGAAGAACGCGTATCCTTGCTCGTGGAAGTGCTCTGCCAGGTGTTCCTGGAAGAAGTAGTCGGTGAATCCGTGGACGTACAGAACCGCGCGGCCGTGCTCCGTCGCGGAAGGTCCTTGTGGGGGGTGGTACCGGACCAGGGTGGCCTCGACCGTGCCCTCGCCGTCCGGATCGTTCCCGAGGGGGATGCTGCATTGCTGGTAGGCGTCGCCGAGGACGTCCGGAGCCCATGTAGTCACAGATCACAATGTTAGTGGGCTGGTATCCGGTCCGCAGTGGCGCACAATTGGGTGGGGTCATCGGCGTTCCCATGCGCGGGTAACCTATCGGCTGCAGTCGGCGCGACTGCCCACTGCCAATGGACAAGGAAGTCGATTTTCCAGTGTCAGACAATAATGCGGTAGAGACCAAGACCGACGTAGTGCTCGTGGGTGCGGGCATCATGAGTGCCACCCTCGGGGCGCTCCTGCGACAGCTGCAGCCGGACTGGTCCATCAGTGTGTTCGAGCGGCTCGACGCCGCGGCCGCGGAGAGCAGCGACCCGTGGAACAACGCGGGCACCGGGCACTCCGCACTGTGCGAGCTCAACTACACGCCCGAGAACAAGGACGGCTCCGTCGACATCGCCAAGGCGATCAACGTCAACGAGCAGTTCCAGGTCTCGCGGCAGTTCTGGGCGCACGCGCTCGAGAACGGTGTGCTCACCGAGGCACGGGAGTTCGTCAACCCGATCCCGCACGTGAGCTTCGTGCACGGCGCGGACAACGTGAAGTACCTGCGCAAGCGCTACGACGCGCTCGCCGGGCACCCGCTGTTCGCGGGCATGGAGTACACCGAGAGCCCCGACGAGTTCGCCCGTCGCCTGCCGCTGATGGCCAAGGGTCGCGACTTCTCGGAGCCGGTCGCGCTGAACTGGTCCGACGGTGGCACCGACGTCGACTTCGGCGCGCTCACCAAGCAGCTGCTCAACCACGTCGCGTCCTCCGGTGGCACCGTCCACTTCGGGCACGAGGTGACCGGGATCTCGAAGCAGTCCGACGGCAGCTGGACGCTCAAGGTGCACAACCGTCGCACCCGCGCGAGCAAGACCGTCAACGCCAAGTTCGTCTTCGTCGGCGCCGGCGGCGGCGCCCTGCACCTGCTGCAGAAGTCCGGCATCGCCGAGGCCAAGGGCTTCGGCGGGTTCCCGGTCAGCGGTGCGTTCCTGCGCTGCACCAACCCGGAGCTGATCGACCAGCACCGGGCGAAGGTGTACGGCAAGGCCGCGGTCGGCGCCCCGCCGATGTCGGTTCCGCACCTCGACACCCGGGTGATCAACGGCAAGCCGGGGCTGCTGTTCGGCCCCTACGCCGGCTGGTCGCCGAAGTTCCTCAAGCAGGGCCGGCTCACCGACCTGCCCGGGTCGATCAAGCCGAACAACCTGTTCTCGATGCTCGGCGTGGGTCTGACCGAGTTGGGCCTGACCAAGTACCTGATCTCGGAGCTGATGCAGTCGCCGGAGGACCGGATCGGCACGCTCGGCGAGTTCGTCCCCGAGGCGCAGGGCAAGGACTGGGAGCTGATCACCGCCGGCCAGCGCGTGCAGGTGATCCGCCGCAAGGGCAAGGGTGGCGTGCTCGAGTTCGGCACCGCCGTCGTCACCGCCGGCGACGGCTCCATCGCCGGCCTGCTCGGCGCGTCCCCGGGCGCCTCGACCGCGGTCCCCGCGATGATCGACGTGCTGCAGCGCTGCTTCGGCGACAAGTTCGCCTCCTGGGAGCCGAAGCTCAAGCAGATGGTGCCCTCGCTCGGCGTCAAGCTGTCGGACAACGAGGCGCTCTTCCGTGAGGTCTGGGACTGGACGAACCGCGTCCTGGAACTGGGCACCGAGGAGATGGCCACCGCCGTCAACGCCTGACGTACACAGCTCTGCCGCTCGTGCGCGGTCGACGGGTCTCACCGGCCCGTCGGCCGCGCACGAGTGCGTTGTGGGCACGGGCTAGAGTCGTCACCACAACATCTCGTTCGCTGCCGCGGGGAATCCTGTGTGAATCAGGTACGGTCCCGCCACTGTGACGGTTCGTCGGCCCAGGCTCCGAACCGGAGTCAGATCACCGCGGCCGCGACGCATCTCGTCCGACTCCCGGCGCGGAAACCGGGCAGTGAAGGGAATTACGCTGTGGCACAAACCGGTTCAGGTATCGATCCGGGCTTCCCGTTCAGTGCGATCGTCGGTCAGGACCAGCTGCGGCTGGCCCTGACGCTATGCGCGGTGCACCCCGGCATCGGCGGTGTGCTGGTGCGGGGGGAGAAGGGCACCGCCAAGTCGACGGTGGTGCGGGCGCTCGCCGCGCTGCTGCCCCCCGTCGACGACGGGCGCCCCGCCCGGCTGGTGGAACTGCCCGTCGGCGCCACCGAGGACCGGGTGGTCGGGTCGCTGGACCTCGAGAAGGTGCTGCGGGACGGCGAACGCGCCTTCCAACCGGGCCTGCTCGCCGCCGCCCACGACGGTGTCCTCTACGTCGACGAGGTGAACCTGCTGCACGACCACCTGGTGGACGTGCTGCTCGACGCCGCCGCGATGGGCCGGGTGCACATCGAACGCGACGGCGTCTCGCATTCGCACCCCGCGCGCTTCGTCCTGGTCGGCACCATGAACCCGGAGGAGGGCGAACTCCGCCCGCAGCTCCTCGACCGCTTCGGGCTGGCCGTGGACGTCGCGGCCTCCCGCGACGTCGACACCCGCATGCAGGTGGTCCGTCGCCGGCTCGACTTCGAGGCGGACCCCGCCGGGTTCGCCGGCCGGTACGCGGGGCAGGACGCCGCCCTGGCGCGCCGGATCGCCGCCGCCCGGGCCGCCCTGCCCGCCGTCGCGCTCAGCGACACCGAGCTGCGCCGCATCGCCGCGCTCTGCGCGTCCTTCGACGTGGACGGCATGCGCGCGGACCTGGTGCTCGCGCGCACCGCGACCGCGCACGCCGCCTGGCGCGGCGCCGACGCCGTGGCCGAGGAGGACGTGCGGGTGGCCGCCGAACTGACGCTGCCGCACCGGCGTCGCCGCGACCCGTTCGACGAGCCCGGGCTGGACCCGCAGCAGCTCGAGGACGCGATGCGCGACGCCGCGGAGCAGGCC
>NZ_JBFUHZ010000041.1:0-41216 GCF_056402135.1 Rhodococcus sp. P4_C10
CGGCCTCGGCGGCGGGCGCGGGGGCCGGTGCGGGCGCGGCGGCGGGCGCCGGCGCCTCGTCAGCGGCACCGATGATGCCGAGCTCGCCACCGATCTCGACGGTGTCGTCCTCCTGGGCGACGATCTTTGTCAGAACGCCTGCAGCGGGGGACGGGATCTCGGTGTCGACCTTGTCGGTGGAGACCTCGAGCAAGGGCTCGTCGACCTCCACCGTGTCGCCCTCCTGCTTGAGCCACCTCGTGACAGTTCCTTCGGTGACGCTCTCACCAAGGGCTGGCATCTGGACGGAGAAGGCCATGCTTTTGACTCCTCGACAGTTGTGTTCGGGTTGTTGAGTTTGTCGACTTGTGGTCGAAATCCATTGTGCAGTAGTGCCGACGTCACGGAACCAGTTGCGGTCGGGAAATACCCCGACGAACTCGACCCGGGACGGCGTCTGCCCATCCTTCCATTGATCGGTTCGGGCCGTCCGATGAGGGGCGTGCCACAGCTTCCTCATTTCGCGCACAGGAACTGCTGGCAAACTTGAGACTGGACCACGCAATCGGCATCGACGTCGGGTGAGGAGGGGGAAATCGTGGGTTTGCTCAGCAAGTTCTCGAGGCGGCGACGCAGCGTCTCCGCGCGCGCCGACGCCGATTCCGACGCGCAGTACCTGGCGAACTGGGCGCACACGCACGTGGGCGTCGAGGCCTACGTCGAGCCGCAGACGACGGTCACCCCGGTCACCGTCGTGCTGGTGGCCACCGACGGGGAATGGACCCGCCGCCGCGTCGGTGGCGAACGCGGTGCCCGCCGGCTCGGCGAGGATCTCGGCATCCCCGTCTACGACGTGCGCAAGACCGGCTACCCGCAGCGGATGCGAGACCACGACGCCCGGCAGAAGATCCTGCGCAAACGCGCCCAGCAGGCCTGACGGCCCGTGCGCCTTCCCGGTAGGCACCGCTACCGGAAAGGCGCACAGACGACGCCAGTCGCCTATCCGTTGTCGGCGATGTCCTCGAGCACGGCGATCATCGTCCGCACCGGCACTCCGGTGCCGCCCTTGCCGGTGTACCCGAACGGGCCGCCGGAGTTGTAGGCCGGACCCGCAACGTCGATGTGTGCCCACTGGACGTCGTCCGCGACGAACTCCCGGAGGAAGATCGCGGCCGCGCACATCCCGCCCCACCGGTGGTTGGTGACGTTGGCGAGGTCGGCGACCTTCGAGTTCAGGTCGGCGCGCAACTCGGCGGGCATCGGCATCGCCCACGCGTTCTCGCCGATCTCCTGCGAGATGCGGGCGACCCGGTCGCGGAACTCGTCGGTGCCCATCACGCCGGGGGTGCGGTTGCCCAGCGCCACCATCTGGGCGCCGGTCAGGGTCGCCGTGTCGATCAGGTAGTCGGGCTTGTCCTCGCAGGCCCGCACGATCGCGTCGGCCAGGATCAGCCGGCCCTCGGCGTCGGTGTTGATGACCTCGACGGTGGTGCCGCCGTACTGGGTCAGCACGTCGCCGGGCCGCTGTGCGGTGCTCGACGGCATGTTCTCCGCCATCGGCACCGTCGCGGTCACGTTGACCTTCAGCCCGAGCTTCGCGGCCAGCACCACGGTCGCGATCACGGCGGCCGCGCCGCCCATGTCGGAGGTCATGGCCTCCATGCCGGCGGCAGGCTTGATGGAGATTCCGCCGGTGTCGAAGGTCACGCCCTTGCCGACGAGCGCGACGGACGGGGCCGACTTGCGGGCCGCGCCGGTGTAGGTCATCCGGACCAGCCGGGGCAGCCGCGAGGAGCCCTTGCCGACGCCCATGATGCCGCCGTAGCCGGCCTTGTCGAGCGCCTTCTCGTCGAGCACCTGGACCTTGAGGCCGGCCTCGGTGCCCAGGGTCTTCGCGCGGGCCGCGAACTCGGCCGGGAACAGGTGGCTGGGCGGGGTGTTCACGAACTCGCGGGCGGTGGCGACGGCCTCGCCGATCGCGAGCGCCCGCGCCAGCACGTCCTTGACGGCCTTGGTCCGGGGCGACTCGACGAGGAACTCGACGCGGGCGACCGGCTGTCCGTCGGCGCCGGGGACGGACTTCGACTTGTACGAGGTGAACGCGTAGGCGCCCAGGTAGAAGCCCTCGGCGGCGGCACCGAGGTCGAGCGCGGACAGGGTGGTCGCAACGGTCCCCGTCCCGGTCAGCGCGCGGGCGGCCGCACCGGCGGACCGGCGGACCTGCTCGGCGTCGACGTCGTCGGCCTTGCCGAGGCCGACCGCGAGGATGCTGGTGACGCCGGCGCCCTCGGGCGCCGGGACCCGGGTGACCTCCTCGGGGCGGCCGGTCGCGCCGACCGCCGTCAGGTTCGCGAGCACCGCCTCCACGGTCTCGTCGTCGAGCGCCTCGCCGACCGACGGCTCGGGGCCGTCGGGGCCTGCGGTGAGCCCGATGACCAGGACCTCCGCGCGGGCAGAGATCTTGCCGGCCAGCGCGAGGGCGGGGCCGAGCGGGGTTACGGGGGACAGGGCGGCACTCACGGGTGCACTCCTTCGTCAGGGGGTGGACAACTGCCCGACACCTTAGTTCGGTGGGCGGGGCGTTCGCCGTGGCCGTGACCCCCGACGCGGTCCGCTAGCGTTAACGCCCATGACAGAAGCCGACCTCCTGCAGGGACCCCTCCACGCTGTGCACACCGAACTCGGTGCGACCTTCGCGCCGTTCGGCGGCTGGCAGATGCCGGTCTCCTACGCCGGCACGGTTGCCGAGCACACCGCAGTTCGCGAGACGGTCGGCGTGTTCGACGTCAGCCACCTCGGCAAGGCCCTGGTCGCGGGCCCCGGTGCCGCCGACTTCGTGAACGCCAAGCTGACCAACGATCTCGGCAAGATCGGGCCGGGTCAGGCGCAGTACACGCTGTGCGCCACCGAGGCGGGCGGCGTCGTCGACGACCTCATCGCCTACTACGTCAGTGACGACGAGGTGTTCCTCGTCCCCAACGCCGCGAACACCGCGGCCGTGGTGGCGGCGCTGGCCGCGGAGGCCCCGGCCGGGGTGACGGTCACCGACCAGCACCGCGACTACGGCGTCCTGGCCGTGCAGGGGCCGCGGTCCGCGGAAATCCTTGCCGCGCTGGGCCTTCCGTCCGGCATGGACTACATGGCCTTCGAGGACGCGGTCTTCGAGGGCGCGCCGGTGCGGGTGTGCCGCACCGGGTACACGGGCGAGCACGGCTACGAGGTGCTGCCCACCTGGGACGGCAGCGAGGCGGTGTTCCGGGCGTTGGTGGCCGCGGTCCGCGAGGCAGGCGGCGAGGTGGCCGGGCTCGGCGCCCGTGACACCCTGCGCACCGAGGCCGGCTACCCGCTGCACGGGCACGAGCTGTCCACCGAGATCTCGCCGCTGCAGGCGCGGTGCGGCTGGGCCATCGGCTGGAAGAAGCCGCAGTTCTGGGGCCGGGACGCGCTGGTCACGGAGAAGGAGGCCGGCCCGGCCCGCAAGATGTGGGGGATCCGGGCGCTCGACCGTGGCGTGCTGCGGCAGGGCCAGACCGTGCTCCGCGACGGGGCGCCGATCGGCGAGACCACCTCGGGCACCTTCTCGCCGACGCTCAAGGTCGGGATCGCGTTGGGCCTGCTGAACTCCGACGCCGAACTGGCGGCGGGGGACGTGGTGGAGGTGGACGTCCGCGGTCGCGCGCTGCGCTGCGAGATCGTCAGCCCGCCGTTCGTCCCGCTGCACACCCGCTGAGCCGAGGCCTGTGCTCGCCGTACGCCGCGAAAGTGGCGTACGGCGCATTCGCTAGGATCGGCGCATGACTGGTGTCCTCGAATTCATGCACGTCGTCCACCCCTCGCCCGTCTCCGCGGACGAGCGCGCCGGGGTGTTGGCGAACCCCGGATTCGGGAAGTACTTCACCGATCACATGGTCACCATCGACTACACCGAGGGTCTGGGCTGGCACGACGCCACCGTCCAGCCCTACGCGCCGATGCAGCTCGACCCCGCGGCCATGGTCCTGCACTACGGTCAGGCCATCTTCGAGGGCCTCAAGGCGTACCGGCAGCAGGACGACACCGTCGCCTCCTTCCGGGTCGCCGCGAACGCCGAGCGTCTGCGCGCCTCGGCGCGGCGGATGGCCATGCCGGAGCTGCCCGACGACCTGTTCCTCAACTCGATCACCGAGCTGCTCGCGGTGGACAAGGACTGGGTCCCGGTGGCGGGCGGCGAGGCGGCGCTGTACCTGCGGCCGTTCATGATCGCGACCGAGGTGGGCCTCGGGGTGCGGCCGGCCAACCGGTACCGCTACCTGCTGATCGCGTCGCCGGCGGGTGCCTACTTCCCGCAGGGCGTCAAGCCGGTCAGCGTGTGGCTGTCCACCGAGTACGTGCGGGCGGCCCCGGGCGGCACCGGAGCGGCGAAGTTCGCGGGCAACTACGCGGCCTCGCTGGTCGCCCAGGCGCAGGCCGCCGACGAGGGTTGCGACCAGGTGGTCTGGCTCGACGCGATCGAACGCCGCTACGTCGAGGAGATGGGCGGGATGAACCTGTTCTTCGTCTTCGGATCCGGGCCCGACGCGCGGCTGGTCACCCCGGAACTGTCCGGCTCCCTGCTGCCGGGCATCACCCGCGACTCGCTGCTGACGCTGGCCGCCGACGCCGGATTCGCGGTGGAGGAGCGCCGGATCAGCACCGACGAGTGGCGCGAGAAGGCGGCCTCCGGCGAGATCACCGAGGTGTTCGCGTGCGGCACCGCAGCCGTGATCACCCCGGTCGGTCGGGTCAAGTCCGCCGAGGGCGAGTTCACCGTCGGCGGTGGCGAGCCGGGCGCGGTCACCATGGCGCTGCGCGACACCCTCACCGGCATCCAGCGCGGTACCTTCGCCGACACCCACGGCTGGATGAGCACGCTCGCCTGATCGGTCACACACCCGCGGCCCGCAACCGAATGGTTGTGGGCCGTCGGCGTTTCCGGTGCAGGCTGGTTCGGAACCAGGCTAGGGCAACGAAGCGGGCTCCGGCGCGGCCTCGGTCCGCTGCCGAGAGGAGATGTCGGCAGCCTCGGCCGGGACGGTCCTGGCGGACGTCAGGAACATGCCGAGGAGCTGGGACATGGCCGCGTCCCGCAGGGCCGGTTCCGCGCTCTCGGTACCGAGCAGCTCGGTCAGCCGGTGGACGGTGCGGACGTCGTCACCCCGGAGCTCGTCCAACCAGTGCTCGACAGGTTCCGGTGGCGTGGGCCGCCCGAACAGCGGATACCGCACGTACTGGTGTCGCCGGAGGTCCTTGCAGCGCCGTTCCCTGGCGAGGTCGTCCGCCGACCACTCGAAGACGCAGCCCGCCAGCGACAGTGTCGTCGGTTCCAGCTCCGAGCAGTCCCGGCCGGACGGCAGGGCCGTGATGACCAGCTCGACCGGGTCGGTTCCCTCCGCGATGGCGAACGAGATCCGGTACTCCTCACCGGATCTGGTGACCACACAAGTCACCCCCGGACAACCGGGAACCGGACGGACGGTACCGGAAGGCGGCTCGGTTCCGTCGCCGTTCGAGGCGACGTCGGGGTAGAGCAGGATCGCCGATCCCGCGGACTCCGCGGCGAGCAGCATCGTGCCGTGCGGGAAATCGGGGGAGGGGCTGCCCGCCGGGCAGGTGTACTCGACGGTCTCGGCCGCGTCGGTGCGGGAACCGACCCAGATCCCGTGCCGGCAGTACCGGGGATTGGCGTCGTAGTCCTCGACGGCGAGACTGATGGCTCCCATCGGACCTCGACGGTGTCCTACCTGTCGTAACCACTGAGTCATGTCGGCCTCCTTCGCGGATGTGCTCAGCGTAGGAAGGCCGACGGTCGGCGGTGCGAGTAGTCGACTACTCGAAACCTCGTCAGCCGCCGAGCAGGAGACCCACCGCGACCACGGTCACCGTCACCTCGATCGAGGCGCCCAGAACGTCACCGGTGAGGCCGCCGAACCTGCGGGCGCAGTGCCGGGTCAGCAGGACTGTCAGCCCGAGTGCGGCCGCGACGACCACCGGGCCCTGCCACCAGCGGACCGGCACCGCGGCGGACGCGGCCGCCAGCAGTGCGAGCGACCAGCCCGCGCACACCCACCTCGACTGGGTGCCGGCCACGAGCGCGCCGAACCCGGTAGGCGCGGCGGCGGACAGTGCCTTCCGGCAGGCCAGCACGGCGGCCACCCGGCCCGCCGCGACCGCGGCGACGAGCGCGAGCCACTGCCCGGCATGGGCGAGCGCGCCGAACGAGAGTGCCTGTGCGGCAAGGACGACCACCAGCGCGGCCGCCCCGAACGGTCCCACGCCGCCGCTGCGCATCACCTCGAGCGCCCGGGCCGGGTCGCCGTAGCAGCCGAGGCCGTCGACGGTGTCGGCCAGGCCGTCCACGTGCATCCCGCGGGTGGCCAGGGCCAGCGCGGCGACGGCGAGCAGTCCGGCCAGCGCGGGCTCGAGGTCGGCCGCCAGCAGCAGCCAGACCAGGCCCGCGGCGGCGGCGCCGAGGAGCACCCCGACCACCGGGGTCGCGGCGATCGCCCGGCGGCCCGCGACGCGGTCCGGGGCCGGCCGCCGCGGGTCGTGCAGGCCGGGCAGCACGGTCAGCCAGGACAGCGCCAGGCGGAGGCCGTCGAGTGCGGCGGTCACGGTCAGCGCGGGGCGGCGTCGGGGGCGGTGGTCCCGTCCTCGGGGTCGGTGGTCTCGTCCTCGGGACCGGCGGCGTCGGCTTCGGGTTCGCCGGAGCTGACGCCGGCGTCCGCGAAGGTGGCCATGTTCGTCAGCGTCGCGATCGCGGACTGCAGCAGCGGCAACGCGACCAGCGCCCCGGACCCCTCGCCGAGGCGCATGTCGAGCTCGACGAGCGGCTCCAGCCGTAGGTGGGTGAGGGCCAGCGTGTGCGCGGGCTCGGTGGACCGGTGCCCGGCCACCCACCAGTCCCGGGCACCCGGTGCGAGTTCCTCCGCGACCATCGCGGCCGCGGTGACCACCACGCCGTCCAGGATCACCGGCGTGCGGCGCAGCGCCGCCTGCGCGAGGAAGCCTGCCATCGCGGCCAGGTCGGCGCCCGACGCGACCCGCAGCAGCGCCGCCGGGTCCTTGACCACCGGCCGCGCCCGACGCATCGCGTCACGCACCGCGGCCGTCTTGCGGGCCCAGCCCGCGTCGTCGATGCCGGTGCCGCGGCCGACGGCCACCACGGGCTCGGTGTCGGTGAGCGAGGCGATCAGGACGGTCGCGGGGGTGGTGTTGCCGATGCCCATCTCGCCGGCGATCAGCAGGTCCGCCCCCGAGTCCACCTCCTCGTCGGCGATGGCGCGGCCCGCGGCGATCGCGCGCAGCGTCTCGTCCTCGGTGAGCGCGTCCTCGCGGTCGATGGAACCGCTCGAGCGCCGCACCTTGTGGGTGGCGACCGTCGGGTCCGTGTAGGAGTCGACCGCGATGTCGACCACCCGCACGCCGGCGCCGGTGATCGCGGCCAGCGCGTTCACCGCGGCGCCGCCGGCCTGGAAGTTCGAGACCATCTGCGCGGTCACCTCGGCCGGGTACGCGGACACCCCGTGTCGGGCGACGCCGTGGTCGCCCGCGAAGACCACCACCCGCGGCCGTTCGAACAGGTGCGGCGGGCACTGGTCCTGGCAGGCCGCGACCCAGCCGGCGAGCGACTCGAGCCGGCCGAGCGAACCGGTCGGCTTGGTCAGCTGGAGCTGGCGGGCGTCGGCGTCGGCGCGCGCGGCCGCGGACGGCGGGGTGACGGCGTCGAAGGCGGCCGCGGTGGGGCTGCCGGGCTCGACGGGGCTGGGCGATTCGGTTGTCACGGTTGACCTTTCACGTCAGCGCTGGTGATCGGAAAGAGGGTCGTCGCAGGGCGCGCCGGGTGCGCGGGAGGTGTCACTTGAGGGTCATCGCCAGGCCCGCCACCACGAGCAGGACCTCGTCGCAGGCCCGCGCGAGACGGGCGTTCAACGCGCCGATCTCGTCGCGGAACAGTCGGCCGGAGCGGGTCTCCGGGATGACGCCGAGGCCCACCTCGGGGCTCACCAGCACGAGCCGGCCGGGATAACGGGACACCGCGTCGACGAGGTCGTCCACCCGCGGGCCCACCGTTCCCCGCGGCAGGTCCCAGGCCGCGGCCGCGTCGAGTTCGGCGGTCAGCCAGGTGCCGAGGTCGTCGACGAGGGTCGCGGGGGCGTCCGCGCGCAGCACCTCGGCCAGGCCGGGTCCCGACGCCGTCTCGACGGTGGACCAGGACTGCGGGCGCCGGACCCGGTGCTCGTCGACGCGGCTGGTCCAGTCCGTGTCGGCGGGGTCGAGGCGGGAGGTGGCCACGTACCGGACGCGGTCGCCGGGCGTGCCGGCGAGCAGCGCCTCGGCGTGCCCGGACTTGCCCGAGCGCGCGCCGCCGAGGACCAGGGTGCGCTTGGGTACGGCGGGGGAGGACACGCGGTAGACCGTACCAACGGTGTTCTCCCGCATATCGACTGGTCGAAGCCGGACCGGTGGGGCGCCCGGKGGGCGCCCCCGGGGGGTCAGACGGCGTCGCCGGGGGAGACCCGCGGCTGCGGCGCCCGCATCTTCCGGATCTGCGAGGCCCGCACGAACGCGTACCAGCCGAGCTTGAAGCCGCCGTCCGTGGTCTCGGGGAACCGCTCGCGGACGCGGTTGTTGATGCGGCGGCCCATGATGTACCCCTCGACGGCCATGAACAGCATCATCACCAGCATGCCGAGGGTGACGAGGGACTGGACCGCGGGGTTGAGGAACATCGCCATGATCAGCAGCAGCGCCAGCGGCATGAACAGGCCGACCAGGTGCCGGCGGGAGTCGACCAGGTCACGGGCGAAGGCGCGCACCGGGCCCTTGTCGCGGGGGAGCAGGTACTTGTCCTCGCCCGCGAGCATCCGGGCACGGCGGTCGGCCGCGGTGGCACGACGCTCCACGGACGCAGCCTTGCGCTCCTCCTTGGAGCCCTGGGTCTGCTTGCGCCGGGCCCGGGCCTCCTTCGCGGTCAGCGGCGCCGGTGCGACGGGCCCGCGACGCTTGCCCTCGGCCTCGCGGCGGGTCGGCGTGGGCCGGCCCTTGCCCTCGGTCGGGGTGGACGGCGCCGACGCGGCGGCACTCGACTCGGCGACCTCACGGTCTCCGTTGTCGGAATTGTCGGGGTTACCTCGGCGCAGCAGTTTCACACCACCAGGCTACTTCGTGTACCGGTGCGGGCACGACACGCTCCCGTTCCGGGTGCCGCACCCCCCCGACGCCGGGTCCCGATCGACGGCCGCACGCGCTCACGGAGACGACAGCCGGGGACGTGGGGAAGGAATAATCGGAGGGCGGGGTACCGTTGAAGCGTTCACGGGTTTGGCACGAGCGAACAGGGAGAGCCCATGACTGTGCAGAACGAGACGACCGCGCACAAGGTCGTCATGACCGATGCCGCGGCCGCCAAGGCGAAGGCGTTGCTCGACCAGGAGGGTCGCGACGACCTGGCGCTGCGTATCGCCGTCCAGCCGGGTGGCTGTGCGGGGCTGCGTTACCAGCTCTTCTTCGACGACCGGAACCTCGACGGTGACCTGATCGTCGACTTCGGCGGCGTCAGCCTGGCCGTGGATCGGATGAGCGCGCCGTACGTCGAGGGCGCCTCCATCGACTTCGTCGACAGCATCGAGAAGCAGGGCTTCACGATCGACAACCCGAACGCCACCGGCTCCTGCGCCTGTGGAGACTCGTTCAACTGATCGATCCCGCGGCGTACGCCGTGTGAGCCGTGCGGCAGTGGCGCGGAACCCGGACCGGGTTCCGCGCCATTTGCCGTGTCCGGGGGTCGACGCCTCGACTCCTGTGCCGCCCGGTCGGCGCGGCCCGCGTCGCGGTGCCGGTACCGTGGCAGTTTTGCGGCACAACCGAATAGTGGGGCGGCGCGGACGCCGTCCCGACCAACTGAAAGGTCCCCGAGCGTGACAATTGCGGTCACCGGTTCCATCGCCACCGATCACCTGATGCGGTTCCCCGGCCGGTTCGCCGAGCAGCTGCTCGCCGACCAGCTCCAGAACATCTCGCTGAGCTTCCTCGTCGACGACCTGGTGGTCCGGCGCGGCGGTGTCGGCGGCAACATCGCCTACGCCATGGGCGTGCTCGGCGGATCGCCGCTGCTGGTCGGGGCCGTCGGCGCCGACTTCGCGGAGTACCGGACCTGGCTCGAGGGACACGGCGTCGACTGCGAGTCGGTCCGGATCTCCGAGACCGCGCACACCGCCCGGTTCGTGTGCACCACCGACGAGGACATGGCGCAGATCGCGTCGTTCTACCCGGGTGCGATGAGCGAGGCCCGCGAGATCTCGCTGGCCGACCTGCCCGCCGGTGTGGACCTGGTGCTCGTGGGCGCCAACGACCCGGCCGCGATGATCCGGCACACCGAGCAGTGCCGCGAGCTGGGGCTGCCGTTCGCGGCCGACCCGTCCCAGCAGCTCGCGCGGCTCTCCGGGGCCGAGGCCCGCGAGCTGATCGGCGGCGCGAAGTACCTGTTCACGAACAAGTACGAGTGGGCGCTGCTGCTGCAGAAGAGCGAGCTCACCGAGACCGAGATCGCGCAGCAGGTGGGCCTGCGGGTGACCACGCTCGGCGCGGAGGGCGTCGAGATCGTCGACCACGAGGGCAACTTCGTGCGCGTCGGGGTCGTGCCGGAGAAGGCGAAGGTGGACCCCACCGGCGTCGGTGACGCGTTCCGGGCCGGGTTCCTCACCGGACAGGCCGCGGGGCTGGGCCTCGAGCGGTCCGCACAGCTCGGCTCGCTGGTGGCGGTGCTGGTGCTCGAGACCGTCGGCACCCAGGAGTGGAGCCTGGACCGCGAGGACGCCGTCAAGCGGCTGGCCGACGCGTACGGGACCGACGCGGCCGACGAGATCGGTGCCCTGCTGAAGTAGGCGGCTCCGCSGCTCGTGCGCGGTTGACGGGTCCTTCGGACCCGTCAACCCGCGCACGAGCGCGTCAGTACCTACAGGTTGACCGGGTAGACCGGCTCCTGGATCTGCGGCACGATGCGCTTCTCCACGAAGATGCCGTGCCACACCATGAAGCACAGCACCGTCCAGAGCCGACGGCTGTGGTCGGAGACGCCCTCGCGGTGCGCGTTCAGCATCGCGGCGACCGCGGCCTTGTCGAAGATGTGGTCGGTCTGCGAGTCCGCGATCTGCTGGTGCGCCCAGTCGAACAGCTCCGTGCCGGCGAGCCAGTGCCGCAGCGGCACCGGGAAGCCCAGCTTCGCGCGGTGCAGCACGTGCGCCGGGACGATCCCCTCCAACGCCTGACGCAGCGCGTACTTCGTCGTGGTCTTGGTGATCTTCTGATCCAGCGGCACCCGCGAGGCCACGTCGAAGACCTCGGTGTCGAGGAACGGCACCCGCAGCTCGAGTGAGTTCGCCATCGTCATCTTGTCGGCCTTGACCAGGATGTCGCCGCGCATCCAGGTGAACAGGTCCAGGTGCTGCATACGCGCCACCGGGTCCCAGTCCCGCGACTGCGCGTAGATCGGCGCTGTCACGTCCTGGTGCGTCCACTCCGGCCGGAAGTCGCGCAGCACGCTCCGCAGTTGGGCGTCGCTGAAGCTGCGCGCGTTGCCGTAGTAGCGGTCCTCGAGCGTCATCGAGCCGCGGTGCAGCAGGCTCTTGCCGCGGGTGCCCTCCGGGATCCGGTCGGAGAGCTTGCCGGCGGCCCGTCGCAACGGGGCCGGCAGGTACTCGAACGGCTTGAGCGAGAGCGGCTCGCGGTAGATGGTGTAGCCGCCGAACAGCTCGTCCGCGCCCTCGCCCGAGAGCACCACCTTGACGTGCTTGCGGGCCTCCTTCGCCACGAACCACAACGGCACCAGCGCCGGGTCGGCGACCGGGTCGTCGAGGTACCAGATGATCTCCGGGATCGCGGCCGCGAACTCGGCCGGGCTGACGACCTTGACCACGTGCCTGGCGCCGATCGCGGCGGCCGACTCGGCGGCGACGTCGACCTCGGAGTAGCCCTCGCGCTCGAAGCCGGTGGTGAAGGTGATCAGGTCCGGGTTGTGCCGGATGGCCAGGGCCGCGATCGCGGTGGAGTCGATGCCGCCCGACAGGAACGACCCGACGGTCACGTCCGCGCGCATGTGCTTGGCAACGGAGTCCTCGAGGGCCTCGGCGATCTCCTGGTAGCGGGCCTGCTCAGAACCCGGGGTGAACGGCTTCGCCGGGAACTTCGGGGTGAAGTAGCGGGTGATCCGCGGCGCCTCCCCGGCCCGCACCCAGGCGTAGGAACCGGACTCGAGCCGGCGGATGTCGGCGTGCAGCGTCTCCGGTTCGGGCACGTACTGCAGCACCGTGTAGTGCTCGATGGCGCGGGGGTCGAGGCCCGTGCCGATGCCGATCAGCTCGGTCAGCTCCAGCAGGCTCTTCTTCTCGCTGCCGAAGGCGGTGCCACCGGCGCCCGTCGCCAGGAACAGCGGCTTGATGCCGAACGGGTCCCGGGCCAGGAACAGGTCCCGGGTCTCGGTGTCCCAGATCGCGAAGGCGAACATGCCGCGCAGCCGGCGGACCGCGTCGGCGCCCCAGTGGTGGAACGCGGCGACGATCGCCTCGCTGTCGCCCTCCGTCCGGAAGGTGGCGCCGTGGTCCTTCGCGAGTTCGGCGCGAATCTCCAGGTAGTTGTAGATCTCGCCGTTGAAGGTCAGGGCGTAGCGGTCAGGGTTCTCCGGCGGGCCCCAGCGCAGCGGCTGGTGCGAGTGCTCGATGTCGATGATCGAGAGCCGGTTGAAACCGAAGACGAGGTCGGCGTCGTGCCAAGTGCCGTGCTCGTCCGGTCCGCGGTGACGTAGACAGTGCATCGCCGCGTCGACGCGGGCGACCGCGTCGTCGGTGGTGCCGGTGGAGGTCAATAGCCCGAGCAGTCCGCACACAGCGTCCGGTACCTCAATTCACGCATAGGGGATGGACCCGCAGTTGACGGGGCCAATTCACGAATGTTCAAAAGTATGCCGCAGACTCGGCGAATCGCTGGTTCAGACCCGAGGGTGGATGGGCGGCAGCTTTGGTCTACGCTGCGTAGTATTCGGGCTGCCCACTGGGCGGGCCTATCTCAATTTTGCAGCGATCAGGAAGGCGTGAACGTGGCGCAGAGTCGGATCCTTCGGCGGGCGGGGCTAGCAGCATCATTAGGCCTAGCCGCCATGCTGCTGTCGGGTTGTTCGATCGACAATCCGGTACTCCGGTTCGGATGGCCGTCGGGCATTACCCCGCAGGCTGAGCGGATGCGTGAGCTGTGGACCTGGTCGGTCGTCGCCGCCCTGTTCATGGGCGTGATTGTGTGGGGCCTCACCTTCTGGGTGGTCATCTTCCACCGGAAGAAGAAGGACTCGCCCGAGTTCCCGAGGCAGACGGCATACAACGTGCCGCTGGAGCTCTTCTACACCGCGGTGCCGTTCGTCATCATCGCCGTGCTGTTCTACTTCACGGTGGTCGTGCAGAACTACGTCACGGAGAAGAAGGACAACCCGAACGTCGTGGTCGACGTGACGGCGTACCAGTGGAACTGGAAGTTCGGCTACCGCACCATCGACATGGGTGACGGCACCGCGAAGTACGAGGGCACCAACCTCGAGGCGCAGGCCGCTGCCGAGGTGCCGGCCGAGGAGCAGGAAGTCCACGGCAACCTGGTTCCCGGACCGATCAACGGCAAGAGCAAGAACGACCTGTCGTTCCTGCACTACGACAAGATCGAGACCGTCGGCACCAGCAACGAGATCCCGGTCCTGGTGCTGCCGACCGGCAAGCGCGTCGAGTTCGTCCTCAACGCCGCCGACGTCATCCACGCCTTCTGGGTCCCGGAGTTCCTGTTCAAGCGGGACGTCATGCCGAACCCGAAGGAAAACCACTCGGACAACGTCTTCCAGATCAGTGAGATCCAGAAGGAAGGCGCGTTCGTCGGCCGCTGCGCCGAGATGTGCGGCACGTACCACGCGATGATGAACTTCGAGATCCGCGCCGTGAGCCCGGAGAAGTTCAACGAGTACATCGAGCTGCGCAAGCCGGCTGACGAGGGTGGACGCGGGCTGAGCACCGCCGAGGCACTCCAGGAGATCGGCGAGTCGCCGGTCGCCACCTCGACGCATCCGTTCAACACCGAGCGCACGTACCGCCAGGCCAGCGACGTGCTCGAGGGCGAGTACCAGTAGTCGTGCCGACGGCACCCACCCATCAACCGCTGAAGGACGAGCTGACATGAATATCGAAGCCAAGCTCTTTGAGATTTTGACGGTGTTTTTCATCCTCGTCGGAATCGTGTACGGCGTGTTCACCGCCGCATCGAGGACAGGCATCGAGTGGGCCGGTCTGACCGCAATTGCGCTGTCTGCCGGGCTGACCCTGATCGTCGGGACCTACTTCCGATTCGTGGCGCGTCGTCTCGACACCCGCCCCGAGGACTACGACGAGGCCGAGATCGCTGACGGCGCGGGCGACCTGGGCTTCTTCAGCCCGGGTAGCTGGTGGCCGGCCGCGCTCGCCCTGGCCGCCGCGTTCATCGCGGTCGCGCTGGCCTTCTTCCAGCCCTGGATGATCGCCTTCGGCGTGCTCCTGGTGCTGACCGCGGTCTGCGGCCTGGTCTTCGAGTACCACGTCGGTCCCGAGAAGCACTAGCAACACCCACACGTACGCCACTGGGCGCCGTACTCCGCACCGGAGTCCGGCGCCCAGTTCGTTTTGACACCGGTGCGCCCAACGACACGTGATCCGCCAACTCGGCAGCCGTCTGCGAACACAGCGGTCCTACGTCGAGCCGGGAGCGTTCCCAGCCGCTCCCGCGATCAGTGCTGCGAGCCGCTGCCATGCCGGCGACACCTCGTTCAACGTGGATTGAATGAGGTCGGGGACGTTCGAGCGTGTTGCGTGGCCGGGCGGCGGCGCCTGCGCGTAGCGCTCCCGCGCAACTTCGGCGATCCTCTCGGCGAGATCCTCAATGCGGGGATCGTCGGGGCGCAGGTCGTGGGCGGCGTCGTAGGCGAGGTAGAGCTCGCGCAGGCGTGGGTCGTCCACTGCGTCGGCCTGGTCTCGGAAGAGCTCCAGCGCCTCGTCGGGGAGGGTCGCAAACACAAGGATCCAGAGATCGGTTTCGAGGGCGACCCATCGAGCGGTGAAGCCACAGTTCGGCAACCGATCGAGGTGGGCGACAACCTCGCCGGGAAGATTCAGGGGATCCTGGGCGGCGAGGGCACGGAGCCGTCGCTGGGTGTCGCGCAGGTCCCGGATCTGCTGGCTGAGGGCTTGGTCCACCTGGTGCAGGGCCGCAGCAAAGTCGGCACCGCTGGTGGTGAACAGCTCGCGAACATCGGCGAGCGGCACACCGGCCTGGGACAAGGTCCGTGCTCTGATGGCGGTAGCAACGTCTCGTGCGTTGTAGCGGCGGTAGCCGGAACCGTCGCGTTCGGGCTCTGGCAGGACGCCCTTGTCGTGGTAGACGCGGATGGTCTTGGTGGTTACTCCGGCGTAACGGGCGAGCTGGCCGATCGTGATCACCCCCGCATCCTGCCACTTGACCTTGCCCCAGGGGCAGGGTTGCATCCTTCTCTCATGACGACACCGATTGATCGAGACACCCTCCGGACGCTGGCCGATGAGGGCAACGAGGATGCCCTGGACCGACTCGCCGACTTGGCAGACGCACGCAAGGACCTCACCGAACTCGAGCAACTTCACGACGAGGGCAGTGAGCATGCCGGCAACCTGTTGGCTCAGCGAGCCTCTCAGGCCGGCGACGCGCGCTGTCTCCAGCGCCTGGCCGACGCAGGATCCGATCTCGCCGAGAGTCTTCTCGGCGAGCTCCTACGTGCCGATTGAGTCCGAACGGGAGACTGTGGGGGAGGGGAACGGCCACCGGGGAACCTCGGCACGCGCGTAGGCAGCAGCCGGGCCGGCACGCGCACCCCGGAAACAGCGAAGGCCCCGAACTCGAATCGAGTTCGGGGCCTTCACCGTTGACGTGTCAGACGGGAATCAGTGCTCGCCGTCGGTCTTGTCGTGGCCGTGGACCGTGTCCTGGTAGGCCTTGAGGATCGCGAGCTGCTCGTGCTCGTTCTGGTGCTCCGCGGCCTTGAGGGCCTCGGACTCCTCGATCGGGTCGGCGGTGAGCAGGCTGCCGGAGCCCGGCTTGCCGGCCGAACCCAGCTTGTTCATCTTCTTCGGGATCGCCGCGCCCTGGTACTCGAGCGGGATCGGGTGGCCGTGGTCGTCCACCGGGCCGAGCGGCTGGTGGATCTCGACGTACTCACCGTGCGGCAGGCGCTTGATCACGCCGGTCTCGATGCCGTGCTCGAGCACCTGGCGGTCGCTGCGCTGCAGACCCAGGCAGAACCGGTACGTGAAGAAGTACGCCAGCGGCGGCAGCACGACGATGCCGATGCGGCCCATCCACGTCGTCGCGTTCACGGAGATGTCGAACTTGTACGCGATGATGTCGTTGACGCACATGACGGTCAGGATGAAGTAGAACGTCAGTGCCATGACGCCGAGGCCGGTACGCACCGGAACGTCGCGCGGACGCTGCAGCAGGTTGTGGTGCGCGTCGTCCTTGGTGAACTTCTTCTCGATCCACGGGTAGGCGATCAGCACCGTGAAGACCAGACCCATGATGAGCGCGACCGCGAACACCGCCGGGATGGTGTAGGTGCCAAACAGGTAGATCTCCCACGCGGGCCACAGGCGGGCCATGCCGTCCGTCCACATCATGTAGATGTCGGGCTGGACGCCGGCGGAGACCTGCGACGGGTTGTACGGGCCGAGGTTCCAGACCGGGTTGATCTGCAGCAGGCCGCCCATCAGCGCGAGGATGCCGAAGGTGATGGCGAAGAACGCACCGGACTTGACCGCGAACACTGGGAGGATGCGGACGCCCACGACGTTCTGCTCGGTGCGGCCGGTGCCGGGGAACTGCGTGTGCTTCTGGTACCAGACCAGCGCCAGGTGCGCACCGATCAGGGCCAGGATGATGCCCGGAAGCAGCAGGACGTGTGCCACGTACAGACGCGGGATGATCAGCTGACCGGGGAAGTCGCCGTCGAAGATCAGCCACTGCAGCCAGGTGCCGACGACCGGGACACTCAGCGTGATGCCGGACAGGGCGGCACGCAGGCCGGTGCCGGACAGCAGGTCGTCGGGCAGCGAGTAGCCGAAGAAGCCCTCGAACATCGCCAGGATCAGCAGCAGGCAGCCGATGACCCAGTTCGCCTCACGCGGGCGACGGAACGCGCCGGTGAAGAAGATGCGCAGCAGGTGCACGATGATCGACGCGGCGAACATCAGGGCGGCCCAGTGGTGGATCTGACGGACGAACAGGCCGCCGCGTACCTCGAACGAGAGGTCCAGGGTAGTGGCGTACGCCCGCGACATCTCGACGCCGCGGAGCGGCTGGTAGGCGCCGTTGTAGACGACCTCGGCCATGGACGGGTCGAAGAACAGCGTCAGGTACACGCCCGAGATGAGCAGGATCACGAAGCTGTACAGCGCGATCTCGCCGAGCAGGAAGGACCAGTGGGTCGGGAAGACCTTGTTGATCTGCCTGCGCATGCCGGCGGCAAGGTGGTAGCGAGAATCGAGGTTCTCGCCCGCCTTGGCGGCGTGAGCTGCGACCTTGGACTGGCCGCCAGTGGTGGTTGTCATGAGGGACGCTCCCAAAATCCGGGGCCGAGAGCTTCGACGAAGTCGCCGTTGGCGACCAAGAAGCCCTCTTCGTTGACTGTAATCGGCAACTGGGGGAGTGCACGAGCGGCCGGTCCGAAGATCGGCTTTCCGTACTGGAGAGCGTCGAACTGCGACTGGTGGCACGGGCAGAGGATCCGGTTGGTCTGCTGCTCGTACAGCGAGGTCGGGCAGCCCAGGTGGGTGCAGAGCTTCGAGTAGGCGAAGTAGTCGCCGTAGTTGAAGCTCTCCTGGCCGCGACGCTTGACCGCGCGAGTGGCGTCCTCGGTGCGCAGACGGATCAGCATGACCGGGTTGTCGGCGCGCTTGAGGGCGTGGCCGAGGGCCTTCTCGTCGCCGCGCTCCGACTCACGGAACGGGAACACCGTCTCCATCGAGCCCGCGTCGAGGTCCTCCGGGCGAACCAGGACGATGTCGTCGCGACGGCCGGTGTAGCGACGGAGGTAGATGGTCTCGCCGGGGAAGGCCGGGGTCCAGCCCGAGGTCCACAGGTCGGACTTGTCGCCCTTGGCCCACGGGTTCTTGATCAGGCCGCCGAGCGGCATGATCGCCATGATGCCGAGCGCGCCGGCGCCGAACCCGAGGCTCCGGGTGATCAGCTTGCGCCGACCCAGCGTCGAAGTCTCCAGCGAGTCGCCGAGCTGCGCGACGATGGTCTTCTGGTCGACCGCCGAGGAACCGCCGTCGTGGCGGTCCTGGATCGCGACCTCTTCGGGGATGAACTTCTTGGTGAACTTCACCGCGCCGACACCGACCGCGAGGATTGCGGTGCCCATGGTCAGGCCCAGCAACGGGGTGTAGAGGTTGTACGCGCTGTAGCCGTCCTCGCCGATGCCCTTGTACTCCCAGGGCCAGAAGAGGTAGATCGCGATGAATGCAATGGCTGCCACGCCGGCGATGCCGAACCAGAGGGCGACGTCGCGCTCGGCGCGCTTCTCCGCCTTGGTTCCCTCGACGGGCCAGCGCTCGCGCCGGAACGCGAGGTCGACACCGTCGAGGTTGGTACCGAGTTCGACGAGTTCGTCGCGACTCATCGCGTCGAGCTCGGCCTCGGTGGGCTTACGTGGCGTATCGCCGTGACCGGCGTCGCTCATGACCTTGCTCCGATCCACAGCGCTGCGCCGACGACGGCAGCGATTCCGATGACCCACATGGCCAGGCCCTCGGGACCGGTGCCGAAGCCGCCGAGGCCGTAGCCGCCGGGGTTCTTGGTCTCGTTCGAGGACTTGACGTACGCGATGATGTCGTGCTTCTCGTCCGGGCTCAGCTGGCGGTCGGAGAACTTGGGCATGTTCTGCGGACCGGTGACCATTGCCTGGTAGATCTGCTGCTCGCTGGCCGGCTCGAGCGGCGGTGCGAACTTGCCGGAGGACAGCGCGCCGCCCTTGCCGGTGAAGTTGTGGCACGACGCGCAGTTCAGCCGGAACAGCTCGCTGCCGCGTGCGACGTCGTCGCCGCGCAGCGACGTCGAGGCGACCTCGCCGTTGGCGTCGCGGACGACGGTCGGGCCGCCGCCGTTCGCCTGGACGAACGCGCCGATGGCGTCGGTCTGGTTCGCGTCGAACTTCGCGGGCTTGCGCAGCACCTGCGCCTCGTTGCGCGCGGCCGGCATGCGACCCGACGAGACCTGGAAGTAGACGGCGGCCTCGCCGACACCGATGAGGCTCGGGCCACGGTCCTCGACACCCTGCAGGTTCGCGCCGTGGCACGTGATGCAGGACGTGTCGTAGAGCTGCTTGCCCTCGCGGATGAGCGCTGCCGAGTCGTCAGACGCGGTCGCTACCTGCGGGGTAGGGGTCAGGGCTGCGGCGAGGAAGCCGGCGCCGACGAGGCCCATCATCAGGACCATGGCGCCGGTGACGCGCCTACGGAACTTGCGCTGACGACGGGCTTTGGAGGCAGTCGCGCTGTCGGCGGCTGCTGAAGGGGGGGATGAACTCATCTGTATCCCTTTGGTCTCGCGGGAACGGACTGAACGGACTGGGCTGAGTACTGCGTTCAGCTTCTAACGGATGAAATAGATGGTGGCGAACAGGCCGATCCACACGATGTCGACGAAGTGCCAGTAGTACGAGACAACAATGGCCGCAGTCGCCTGCTGGGGGGTGAACTTACTGAGCTTGGTACGTACGAGCAGGATCACGAAGGCAACCAGGCCGCCGATCACGTGCAGTCCGTGGAAGCCGGTCGTCATGTAGAAGACCGAGCCGTAGGAGCTGCTCGAGAACGTCGTGCCGGTGTGCACCAGGTGGTAGTACTCGTATGCCTGGCCGATCACGAACAGGGTGCCCATCACCAGAGTGAGGGTGTACCACCTGCGGAGGCCGAATACGTCACCTCGCTCAGCGGCGAAAACGCCCATCTGGCAGGTGAAAGAGGAGGCCACCAGCACCGCGGTCACGGGGACCGCGAGCATGAGATTCAACTCGGTGGGCTCCGGCGGCCAATTGCCGTTCGCCTGCGCGCGCGCGACAAAATACATCGCGAACAAACCAGCGAAGAACATGAGCTCGCTGGACAGCCAGACAATGGTGCCGACGCTGACCATGTTCGGCCGGTTCAGCGAGTGCACGCGCTGGGTGATTGCGGATCCTTGGGTCCCTACTGCGCTCGTCACAGACAGAAGTATGACGCCTTGTCGTAAGAGACGGGTACCCGGGTCCAAGATGGGCGCGTCGGAGCCCTGACCAAGTATGCACGCCGCGACGATTGTGCAGGTAGATGGCTGTGCGAGGCTGAGGTCATGGAACTACAGCGGTGGTTGAGGGGTCTGTTCGGACGTCGACGGGTGGTCCCGCTCGACCCGGATCGGACCGATCTGGTTGCGGTCGTGGAGAGCTTCGACGACGTCGAGGCGTGCAGCCGGGTTCTGGAGCGGGCGGCGGTGTCGGAGCCCCGCTGGGTCGAGTCCGCGGAGGCGGTCCTGCGGCACCATCTGCGGGKGCCGCGGGGCGAGCTGGCCCGGGTCGCCGAGATCGCGGCTCAGGACGGTTACACGCCGGCTCAGGAACCAGCCCCGGGTGCCGCGTCGGACGAGGATCCGGAACTGGTCGCGCTGGTGCTCGCGCGCGTCCAGCTGCTCGACGCACTGCACTGTTCCCAGGAGCAGTCGCGGATGGCGGGTCTGGCGCAGCGTGCGGGCGGCCATGTCCTCGGGTGGGATGCGTTGCAGCCGCCGCATAATCCGGTTGCCGGTACTGACTAAGCTGCGGAGCATTGTCGGTCGGCCAGGGAAGAGGCGGTTGCGATGGGGAGTTGGCCAGAGGTGCTCGGTGCGCTGACGGACGGGCACGATCTGGATCCCGGCACCGCGTCGTGGGCGATGGACGAGATCATGTCGGACAACGCGACCTCGGCACAGATTGCCGCGTTCGGCGTCGCATTGAAGATGAAGGGCCCGAAGCCCGCAGAGGTGACGGGGATCGCGGACGCGATGCTCGCGCACGCGCGGACGCTCGACCTCGACGGTGACGCGGTCGACGTGGTCGGGACCGGCGGCGACCGCCAGCAGACCGTGAACATCTCGACCATGGCGTCCGTGGTCGTCGCGGCGGCCGGGGTACGGGTGGTCAAGCACGGTAACCGCGCCGCGTCGTCCAAGAGCGGTGGCGCGGACGTGCTCGAGGCGCTCGGGGTGAAGATCACCCTGAGCCCGGACGCCGTCGCGGAATGTGTCCGCCAGGTGGGGATCGGTTTCTGCTTCGCCCCGACGTTCCACCCCGCGTTCCGGTTCACCGCGGGCCCGCGCAAGGAAATCGGCATCCCGACGGTGTTCAACGTGCTCGGGCCGCTGACCAACCCGGCGCGTCCGCGGGCCGGGCTGATCGGTTGTGCGTTCGCGGACCTGCAGCCCGTGGTCGCGGGGGTGCTCGCCGGCCGGGGTGCCTCGGCGCTCGTGGTGCGCGGCGACGACGGACTCGACGAGATCACCACCTCGACCACCAGCACCGCCTACGTCGTCACCGTCGGCACGGTTCGCCAGGAGCGGATCGACCCGACGGCGCTCGGGATCGCGAGGGTGCCGCTGGATGCGTTGCGCGGCGGTGACGCGGAGGCCAACGCGGCAATCGCGCGGGCGGTGCTCGGCGGCGAGCGGGGCGCCGTGCACGACGCGGTGGTCCTCAATGCGGCGGGGGCGATCGCGGCCTACGACGGGCTCGACGGCGACCTCGACGATGCCCTGCGGGCCGGGATGGCGCGCGCGACCGCGGCGATCGACAGCGGTGCGGCCGCGGGTCTGCTCGACCGCTGGGTCGCCGTCAGCACCGCGCTGGCGGGCTGAGGCTGCTCCCGGGAGGCGCGGCGCCGCCGCGCCTCCCGGGGTGCCCGTGTCGATCCGGATGTCACTGATCCGGATGCGGTCGATCCGGTGGGCGCTACTCCCCGATCGAGAAGGCTGCCTCGACATCGGCGCTGGCATAGGACCGGAACGCGATGTGGGTGGTGGTCTGCACGACGCCCTCGACCTTGTTGATCGCGCCGGTGACGACCTCGGCGATCTGCGCGTGGTCGCGAACCTTCACGATGGCGATCAGGTCGACGTCGCCCGCGCACGAGTAGACCTCGGAGACGCCGGCGATGTCGGCCACGGCCTGGGCGGTCTCGGGGATCCGGTTCGCCTCGGCATGAATGAGGACGATGGCGTTGATCATCTCGCTCCTTATACAACTGTGGGAAGAGCCCTCGCGGTCGCTCCGGGGCTCCGGGCTTCTGGGGACTCCGCTCTCGCGTGCTCAGACTAGGCGCTCGCGCGGTGGGCGAGCGCGCACCACTCCTGCCACCCGCCGCCTCCGTGCGCGGGTTCGGCGTAGCCCTGGCTGGCCCGCACCACCCGTACTCCCGGTAGCGCGAGCCAACTCGCGACCAACCCGACCTCGCCCGCCATCGCGCCACGCAGCGGCGACGGCTCGTCGATCACCGTCTCCGCGGCGAGCACGAGTGCCTCGACCACGGGCATCGGCGCAACGCCGCGCGCGGCGACGCCCGCGGACGCCAGGCGGCCCGCCCGGACCACCGCGAATTCCCAGCCGCCCTCGTCGCGGGGCCGGGCGGCGACCAGTTCGTCCACGGCGGCCAGCGCGGCGAGTCGTTGCGCGCGGTGCAGCGCGGTGGCGAGGGCCGCGGTGCGGTCGCGCAGCCGGGCGGCGTTCTCGAAGAGTTCGGCGGCCGCCAGTTCCTCGACGCGGGAGCGCAGTCGTGCCAGTGGGGCGTCGTCCATGCCGCGGAACATGGCGAGCGCGCTCAGCGGCGCGGGCCGGTAGTGCTCGGCGGTCCGGGGCTCGCTGCCGGCCGGGCAGCCGCCGACCACGCTGTCGGGGCAGTCCGGCCCGTGCGGCAGTTCCTGGCGAATCTTCTTGGTGCAGGTGCGGATTCGGCATGCGTCGGCGATCGTGGCAGCGATCTCGCCGGCGTCGGTGCGTGAGGAGAACGGTCCGAGTGCCTCCGCCGTGGGGCGGCGGGTGACCGACAACCGGGGAAACGGTTCGTCGGTCATCGTGATCCACCAGGCACGCCGCGGGAACTTGGATCGGCGGTTGTACGGAGGCGCGTGCGCGGCGAGCAGTCTCAACTCCCGGACGGACGCCTCGAGCCCGTGCGCGCATTCCACATGGTCGACCCGGGTGGCGAGGGCGACCATCTCCTTCATCCGGGCGCGGGTCTCGGAGCCGGTGAAGTAGCCCCGAACCCGGCGCTGCAGGTTCACGGCGGTGCCGACGTAGAGGACTTCCTCCGACGGACCGCGGAAGAGGTAGACGCCGGGTGTGCGGGGGAGGTCGGCGGCCAGGTCGCGCTTGCCGCGCTGTGCGGCGGAGACGTTGGGTAGGTAGTCGACGAGTTCGGCATAGCTGTGCACGCCCAGGCCGCCGACCCGCTCGATCAGCCCGTGCAGGACGTCGACGGTGGCGCGGGCGTCGTCGAGGGCGCGGTGGGTGGGTTGGGTGCCGACCCGGAACAGGCCGGCCAGCGCGGAGAGCTTCACCGAGGGGGCCTCCTCCCGGGAGAGCACCCGGCGGGCCAGCTTCACGGTGCAGAGCACCTGGAACGGCGGCCACGGCAGCTCACAGCGGGCCGCAGCCGCCTTCAGGAAGCCGACGTCGAACGGGGCGTTGTGGGCGACCAGGACCGCGCCGCGCGCGAACTCGAGGAAGCTCGGCAGGACGCGCTCGATCCGGGGTGCGTCGATCAGCATTGCCGACGTGATCCCCGTGAGCTCGACGATGTAGGGCGGGATGCTGCGGCCGGGGTCGACCAGCGTCGCCAGCTCGCCGATCACCTCGCCGCCCCGGATCTTCACCGCGCCGATCTCCGTGATGGCGTCGTCGCCGGAGCTGCTGCCGGTGGTCTCGAGGTCGACGACGACGAAGGTGGTCTCGCGCAGCGGGGTGTCCAGCTCGTCGAAGGACAACTGCTGCGGCGTCGACTGCTGTGCGGTCGAAATGCGGGGACTCACAGCGCTGAGGCTAGGGCCGGCCACCGACAGCGCCGTCAAGTCGAACGTGTGCGCGAGAAAACCTGTCGGACCCCGGGGCTACTTTCCGTGGACGGGGCCGCGGAAACGCCCGGCGACGGACGAAAGAGACGAGGGTCACAGTGATTGTCGACTGCGGTGAGTGCGAGGTGCGGGGTGCGGCGTGTGCGGACTGCCTGGTGCCGGTCCTGCTCGGGTCGCCCGGGGTCCGCGGAGCGGCCGCGTCCGCGCAAGCGGGGCGTCCGGTCCGAATCAGTATTGAGCAGGACGAACGAGTTGCAATGGAGGTCCTGGCGGACGCCGGGTTGGTGCCCAGGCTCCGCCTGGTCGTGTCGGGGCGCCTGCAACAGACCACTCGGTCGTTATCTTGTCGTGACAAAGGGGTGGCTTGACGGCCGTCCAGGTGCGGATTTGGCGCATTTGTCCGACTTTCCGGGGGAGTCGGGTCGACACGGGGGATGCGCTTTCGTAATCTTCCTGAGACCTAGCGGGTTCTTGCTTCGCCACACCGGCGCGGCATCGCTAGGACCGCCTAATCGATTTCCCGCAAGGGCGATCGTGCCGGGAACCCAAGTTTTCCTTTGGGGTGAATCCCGTCGGAGCGCGCACCGCGTGCCGACGGGTAGGGCTGATCTTCCCAGCCCGAACCCGTCAGCTAACTCGGTCGGCGGTTGAGTGGAAGAAACGGAGCACATCCTTTCGTGGCAACACACAGTTCCAAGCGCTCGATGCGCCGGGTAGTCATTGCCAGTGCGCTCGCGCTCGGCGCAGTCACCGTCTCTGCGGCTCCGGCATTCGCCGAGCCCGTCACGGTCCCCGGCGTCGGCACCTTCGACATTCCGGGTGTCCCCGCGCAGACCATCCAGATCCCCGGCCTCCCGGCCATGCCCGTGCTCCCCGGAGTCCCCGCGCCGGCTCCGGTCGTGACCGCAGGTCAGAAGGCCGTCGACGCCGCTGCCAGCAAGATCGGCTCCCCGTACGTGTGGGGCGCCTCGGGCCCGGACGCGTTCGACTGCTCCGGCCTCGTGCAGTGGGCGTTCAAGCAGGCCGGCGTCGCGCTGCCGCGCACCAGCTACGACCAGGCCGCCGCGGGCATCGCCGTGCCGACCTCCGCCCTGCAGGTCGGTGACGTCGTCTCCTTCTACGGTGGCTCGCACTCCGGCATCTACGCGGGCAACGGCGAGGTCATCCACGCCGCCACCTCGGGCACTCCGGTCAAGCGTGCGCCCATCGCCTCCATGCCGATGGACGGCGCGCGCCGCTACTGAGCGCACCCGATTCACCCGGCGCCCCCGCGGCGCTGACGCAGGCCCCCGATCCCAAGTGGACGGGGGCCTGTGGCGTCTTCCCGGACCCCCGCCGGCACCCGCCAGGGCGGGGTGGAATGTCGCGCGATTCGGGACTCGCTGAGCGGGTGGACAGCCAGTTGGCCATTCCGTAACCTGGCCGAGACCTTCCGAAACCTCGCTGCGCCGTCCGGTGCGGCAGCGGAGGTCTCCGCCACGGCGGGGCCGGCGCCCATCGGCGCGTCCCGCACCGGGTATCCAATGGCGCAGGAGCGGAAGAACGGAGTACCACGGTTCGTGGCGTCTCGGAGATCGATGCGGTCCAGGTGTGGAGCGCTCGCAACAGGAATGCTCACCCTCACACTGGTCGCGGTGTCGGCCGGAACCGCGGGTACCGCGTCCGCGGACCCCGCGCTCGACAACCCGACCGCGGCGCTCGAGCGGCTCGCCGAACTCTCTCGTGAGTCCGAGCAGACCACCGAGGCGATGCACAACGCGCAGATCGACCTCGAGTCGAAGCTCTCCGTGCAACACGACGCCGAGGCGCGCAACGCAGGCGACCGCACCCTGCTCGAGCAGGCCCAGGCGAAGGTCGCGCAGTTCCAGCCCGCCGTCGACCGGCTGACCGCCGTCAACTACCAGGGCGGCCGCGTCAACCGGCTCTTCGCGGTGATGGTGTCGGACTCTCCTCAGCAGTTGCTCGACCAGATGTCCACGTTGAGCGTCATCTCGGCGGACACCGCAGTCCAGGTCAAGGAGTTCAAGGAGGCCGGCGACCGGGCCGCCGCGGCCGCCGCCGCGTCGCAGGAGTCCGCCGCCGCGGCCCGCACCGCCACCGAAGAGGCCAAGTCGATCAGCGACGACCTGCAGCGCAAGCAGAGCGACCTGCAGACGCAGATCGCCGAGGTGACACGGGCGTTCGGTGCGCTGACGGCCTCGGAGCGGGACACCCTCGCGGGTACCCCCTTCCCGCCCGGTGTCGACCTCGGTGCCCTTCTCGCGAGCCTGCCGGCCGGGTCGAACGCCGGCGCGGTCGAGGCCGGCCTGACCCAGGTGGGCAAGCCGTACGTCTGGGGTGCCACCGGACCGGACGGCTACGACTGCTCGGGGCTGATGGTCTGGGCGTACAAGCAGATCGGCAAGACCCTGCCGCGGTCGAGCCAGGCGCAGGCCGCGGGCGGGGCGCCGGTGCAGAAGGCCGACCTGCAGCCCGGCGACCTGGTGCTCTACTACTCGGACGCCTCGCATGTGGGTATGTACATCGGGAACGGGAACATCGTGCACGCGTCCACGTACGGGGTGCCGGTCAAGGTCGCGCCGATGGACGCGTACCCGTTCTACGGCGCCCGACGCTACTGAACGCCGACATGCCGGGGGCCGGGTCGCCGAACACGGGTCCGCCGAACGCAGACATACCGAACACGGACCTGCTCAAGACGGACCTGCTGAGCACGGTCACCCCGAACTCGGACCGGCCGGCCGCCGGTGGTGACCGACCGCAGCGCCGGACCAGGCGGCGGATCCGGCGCTGGGAGGCGCTGGCATTGGCCGGGTTGCTGTGCGCGCTCGGCGCCGCGGGCGCAGTCGCGCTGTCCGCCGGTTCCGGCGGTGCGCCGCCGCCCGCCGCACCTGTGGCGGCCGCCCCTCTCAGCGCGTTCGAGCAGGCCCGCAGGGCGGGCGTGCAGGGGTTGCTCGACCGGTGGGCCGGGGCGGTGCGTGACGGGGACCGTGGCTCTCTGGTCGCGCTCTTCGACGAGGGCGCGGTGCCCGGGTTCGTCGACGCCGAGGTGCGCCGGATGAACAACCTGGCGGGGGTGCCGTTGGCGGACTGGGGCTACGAGATCGGTCACGAACCGGAGCACCCGGTCCCGACCGACCTCGCCGAGCACCTGGGCGCCACGGACGTGTGGGCGCCGCCGGTGTACCTGCGCTACGCCGTCGAGGGGGCGGACGCCGCGTCGACGCGCAAGCCGGTCTCGCTGGTGGTGGCACGCCGCGGTGACGACTGGAAGCTGGTCTCGGACTGGGACCTGCCCGAGTACGGTCGTGAAACCTGGCGGGGGCCTTGGGACTTCGGGCCGGTGATCGCCCGCGAGGTGACCACCGCGTCGAACGTCTCGGTGGTGCTGGGACATCCGGACCAGGAGGCCTGGGTCGACGCCGTGGCCGAGGAGATGCGGACCGCGGTGCCCGCCGTGACCGAGCTGTGGGGGACCGGCTGGGCCCGTCGGGCGGTGGTGATCGTCGCGTCCGACCAGGAGGAGTTCACGGCCCAGGCCGGCGCGGACCACAGCGGCGCGAACATTGCGGCGGTCGCGGTGTCCGACGCCGTCGTGCCCGGGTCGGACACGGTAACCGGGCAGCGGATCGTGTTCAGCCCGGCGTCGGCGGGCCGGCTCACCGAGGACACTCGGCGTTCGGTGCTCCGCCACGAGCTGACCCACATCGCGGCCAGGGCGGCGACCACGGACGGTTCGCCGCTGTGGATGCTCGAGGGCTTCGCGGACTACACGGGTCACCGCGGTTCCGGAATCGGCGTGGCGGCGGCGGCGCCGACGGTGGCGGCCGCCGTGGCCGCGCACGGGCCGCCCGCCCGGCTGCCCTCGGACGCAGACTTCGCGGCGGGTGGGGACCGTGCGGTGGTGGCCTACGAGCTGGCATGGTCGGTGAACGCCTACATCGCCGACCGGTTCGGCGAATCCGCGCTGGGGGACCTGTACCACGCGCTGGCCACCGGTCCGGTCGACGCGATCACGCTGGACGGCCGCCTGCAGGGCGTTCTCGGACTGTCGAGCGCGGAACTGGTGTCCGGGTGGGGCACCTGGATGACCGAGCAGCTCTCCTGACCCCTACGGTGGACACATGCGGCGAACCCTGTTGGTGACGAACGATTTTCCGCCTCGACCGGGGGGAATTCAGTCCTACCTGCAGTCTTTCGCGACGGCACTGCCGCCGGACGAGCTGGTCGTCTACGCGCCGCGGTGGCGCGGCGACAGCCACACCAAGTTCGACGCGCGCCAGCCGTTCGAGGTGGTACGGCACCCCACGACGCTGATGCTGCCCACTCCGCTGGTGGCCCGCCGCGCGGCGAAGCTGGTCCGGTCGCACGGGTGCGACAGCGTCTGGTTCGGCGCCGCCGCGCCGCTGGCGTTGCTCGCGCCGGGCCTGCGCCGCGCGGGTGCGGAGCGGATCGTCGCGAGCACCCACGGCCACGAGGTGGGTTGGTCGATGCTGCCCGGTGCCCGGCAGGCGCTGCGGCGGATCGGCGGCACCACCGACACCGTCACCTACGTCAGCAAGTACACCCGCCGGCGCTTCGCGGCGGCGTTCGGCGCCGACGCGGCTCTCGAACACCTGCCGCCGGGGGTCGACACCGAGGTGTTCCGCCCGGACCCGGCCGCTCGGGCGGAGCTGCGTGCCCGGTACGGCCTGGGCGAGCGGCCCACGGTCCTGTGCCTGTCCCGGCTGGTGCCGCGCAAGGGGCAGGACATGTTGATCAAGGCGCTGCCGACGATCCGGCGGTCCGTAGACGGTGCGGTGCTGGTGATCGTCGGCGGTGGCCCCTACGAGGGCGCGCTGCGGGCGCTGGCGCGCGAGCAGGGCGTCGAGGAGCACGTGGTGTTCACCGGGACCGTGCCGGCCGCGGAACTCGCCGCGCACCACACCATCGCGGACGTGTTCGCCATGCCGTGCCGGACCCGGGGCGCAGGGCTGGACGTGGAGGGCCTCGGGATCGTCTTCCTGGAGGCGTCGGCCACCGGTGTGCCGGTGATCGCCGGGCGGTCCGGCGGAGCGCCGGAGACGGTGCGGGAGAACGAGACCGGGCACGTCGTCGACGGAACCTCGGTGCGGGCGATCGCCGAGTCCGTGGTGTCGGTTCTATCGGACCCCGACCGCGCCGCGGAGATGGGTGCGGCCGGTCGGCGTTGGGTGTCCGAGCAGTGGCGATGGGACACCCTGGCCGCCAAGCTGGCCGGCCTGCTGCACTGACCGCTTCGCGCCGGTGAGTCCTTCCCCCGAGGGGAACCGGACGGACTCACCGGCGGCGCGGCCGCCCTACTTCGAGTAGATGGCGTCGATGTCGGCGGCGAAGCTCTGGTGGATGACGTTGCGCTTGAGCTTGAGCGTCGGCGTGAGCTCGCCGGTGTCCTCGCTGAAGTCGACCGACAGGATCTTGTACTTCTTGATCGCCTCGGCGTGCGAGACCAGGGTGTTGGCCTCGGCGATCGCCGCGTCGACGTCGGCGACCAGGTCCGCGTCGGTGAGCAGTTCGGCCACGGTGGCCGCGGCGGGCTTGCCGTTGCGCTGCTTCCAGCCCGGCCACGCGTCCGGGTCGACGGTGATCAGGGCGCCGATGAACGGCTTCTGGTCGCCGACCACGATGGCCTGGCTGATCAGCGGGTGCGCGCGGAGCATGTCCTCGAGTTGCGCGGGCGCGACGTTCTTGCCGCCCGCGGTGACGATGATCTCCTTCTTGCGGCCGGTGATGGTGATGTAGCCCTCGGAGTCGACGGACCCGAGGTCGCCGGTGTGGAACCAGCCGTCCTCGATGGCGTCGGCGGTGGCCGCCTCGTTGCGCCAGTAGCCGGTGAAGACCACCGGACCGGAGAGCAGGATCTCGCCGTCCTCGGCGATCCGAACCGCGTTGCCGGCCAACGGCTTGCCCACGGTGCCGATCTTCTGGTTGCCGGGGGTGTTCACGGCGATCGCGGCGGTGGTCTCGGTGAGTCCGTAGCCCTCGTAGATGGTCACGCCGATGCCGCGGAAGAAGTGGCCGAGGCGGGCGCCGAGCGGGGCGCCGCCGGAGATCGCGAGCTGGCACTGGCCGCCGAGGGCGGCGCGCAGCTTGGAGTACACCAGCTTGTCGAACAGGGCGTGCTGTGCCTTGAGGATCAGGCCCGCGCCACCGGTGTCCTGGGCCTCGCTCCACTGCACGGCGATGTCGGCGGCCTTGTCGAAGATCTTGCCCTTGCCCTCGCCGTGCGCCTTCTGGCGTGCCGAGTTGTACACCTTCTCGAACACCCGGGGCACCGAGAGGATGAAGTCCGGCTTGAACTCGCCGAAGTTCGCCACCAGGTTCGGGATGTCGGCGGTGTGGCCGAGCGTGGCGCCGGCGTCGAACGCGCCGAGGCTGACCGCGCGGGCCAGCACGTGCGCCATCGGCAGGAACATCAGCGAGCGGCGGCCCGGCTGCAGCAGGCTGCCGAACCCGGAGGTGGTGATGCCCCGGGACTCGGCGATCAGGTTGCCGTGGGTGAGCTGACAGCCCTTGGGGCGGCCCGTGG
This sequence comes from Rhodococcus sp. P4_C10, assembly GCF_056402135.1. NCBI lineage: Bacteria > Bacillati > Actinomycetota > Actinomycetes > Mycobacteriales > Nocardiaceae > Rhodococcus > Rhodococcus sp. P4_C10. The sequence continues at coordinate 30,710 of NZ_JBFUHZ010000041.1, forward strand.
TGCCGGAGGTGTAGATCAGGGTGGCCGGGTCGGCGGACCGGAGCCCGTCGGTGCGCGAGCGCACCTCCTCGTCGGCGACGTCCGCGCCCAGGGAGACGAGTTCCTCGACGGCACCGGCGGTGCCGTCGGCGCCCTCGATGCGCAACGTCCGGCGCAGGCTCGGCGCCTCCGCGGCGACGGTCTCGACGGTCCGCTCGTGCTCGGCGTTCTCGACGACGAGCAGGACGGCGGCGGAGTCCTCGAGGATCCAGCGCACCTGCTCGGCGGCCGAGGTCTCGTAGATCGGCACGGTGACGCCGCCCGCGGCCCAGATCGCGAAGTCGACCAGCGGCCACTCGTACCGGGTGGCAGACATCAGGCCGACCCGGTCGCCGGGCTGCACGCCGAGCGCGGTCAGTCCCTTGGCGACGGCGGTGACCTGGGAGGCGAACTCGGCCGCGGTCACGTCGGCCCAGGTGCCGCCGGTCTGCCGCTTGAAGATCACCAGGTCGGGACGCTCGGCGGCGTGTTTGAACACCCCGTCCACCGCGGACGCGTCCTCGGGAACGATGAAAGTTGAGGGAACGCTGAACTCACGCACGAAGACCTCCGACGCAGCGGGCTGACGAGTGGGTACTGACGAGTAGCTTTGAACTTTGCGTCCACTTTAACGCCTGCTGTTGCGCCCTGGACCACACCCGGTCTCGCGCATGTGTGAAGCTAGCCGGGTGAGCAGCATTCAGGTCGCGGACCAGACTTTCATCGCGGCGGAACCCGCCCTCGTCGCCGGGTGCCTCGGTGCGCCGTCCAAGTGGCGCCGCTGGTGGCCGGATCTCCGGCTCGGCGTCGGGGAAGACCGTGCCGAGAAGGGAATTCGCTGGACGGTGAACGGCCCGCTGACCGGCACCATGGAGGTCTGGCTGGAACCGGTGCTCGACGGCACCATCGTGCACTACTTCCTGCACGCCGAGCCGACCGGTTACGGACCCGCGGCCCTGGCGAAGTTCGACCTCGCGGCGGCGAACCGGGAGCGCCGGGTGGCGGGCAAGAACATGGCGTTCGAGGCCAAGCGTGAGCTCGAGGCCGGCCGGCCGGCCGGGGAGTCGCCCGCCGCGTACGCGGCCGCACGGGACTAACATCGCTGCTGGCAGCAGGGCGCTCCCGGCACCGGGAGAGCGTGCCGCAGCTCCGTCGGAGGACGGGGCGGTCGAGGGACCGACGCGGTCGAGGGACCAGCGCAGTCGTGGGAAAGGAAGCGTCGCCAGCATGGCCGACAAGACCAACAGGTCGATCAGCATCGCCGCCGCACCGGAGCGGGTGATGGACGTGATCGCGGACTACGACGCGTACCCGCAGTGGGTGGCCGCCGCGAAGTCGGTCGAGGTGCTCTCCGTCGGGGCGAACGGTCGGGCCGAGCAGGTCCGGTTCGTCCTGGACGCCGGGATGGTCAAGGACACCTACGTCCTCGAGTTCGACTGGGCCGCCGACGGCCGGTCGGTGCGCTGGGAGTTGGTCTCCGGCGAGATCCAGAAGGCGCAGTCCGGTTCCTACACCCTGGTCGGCGAGCCGGACGGGTCCACGACCGTCACCTACGAGCTCACCGTGGACCTGAACATCCCGATGATCGGCCTGTTCAAGCGCAAGGCGGAGAAGGCGATCACCGACACCGCGCTCAAGGAATTGAAGAAGCGAGTCGAGGGCTGACCGCGAACGACGCCGATGTGCGCTCCCAGGTGCAGTTCATCGTCGGCAAGGGTGGCGTCGGCAAGACGACGGTCGCCGCGGCGACCGCGGTAGCTCTGGCGCGCAGGGGGATTCGAGTGCTCGCCGTGTCCCTGGACCAGGCGCACTCGCTGGCCGACGTGTTCGGTGTCGGGCGACGCCCGGGCGACGCGGACTCGGTGACCTCCGTGGCGGACCGGATCGACGTCCTCGAACTCGACACGCTCGCGCTGCTGGAGCGGCGGCTCGCGGTGCTCGCGGCGTTGGTGCCCGGCGACCACGAGCACGAGCACGGTGCGCCGCTCTCGCTGCCCGACCCGCAGGAACTGACCGGACTGCCCGGCGCCCAGGAACTGCTGGCGCTCGCCGAGGTCACCCGGTTGGCCGACTCCGGCGACTGGGACGTGGTGCTGGTGGACTGCCCGGCGACCGCGGACGCGCTGCGACTGCTCCAGGTGCCCGAGACGGTGGCCGACTACGTCGAGCGGATCTGGCCCCTGCACAGCCGCGCCCTGGTGGGTCCGTCGGCGCCGCAGTGGCAGCTGATCGCGGCCCTGCTGGTGGACCGTCTCGTCGCGTCGACGGAGCCGATTCGTGAGCTCCTGGCCGACGGCGCCCGCACTGGCGTCCGGCTGGTCGCCGGGGCCGGGACGGTGCCGCTGGCCGAGGCGCGCCGCACCGTCACCGCCCTCGCGCTGCTCGGCCTCCGGCTCGACGACGTGGTGGTGAACGGCCTTGCGCCGCACGACGATCAGGCGCCGGAGGCAGTCGCCGATGCAGCGGTTCTGCGCGGGTTCCGCGGTCGCCGCGCCGCTCAGGACGCGATGGTCGCGGAGCTGCGCGCGAGCCTCGCGGCGGTGACCGTGCGCACCGCGGACGAGTGCGCGAGCGAGCCGGTAGGGTTGGAGCCTCTCGCGACGCTGGCCGACGCGCTGTTCCCTGCCGTCACGGCACCGCGGCCAGGAGACACGCCGGCGGCGGGGCGGGAGAACACGGTGGTACTCGAGTCGGGATCGGGGGTGGAGTCGGTGTACGCGTTGCGCCTGCCACTGCCGTTGGCCGACCCGTCCACCGTGACCCTCGGCAGGGTCGAGGACGACCTGGTGGTCGGTGCCGCGGGGCTGCGCCGCCGGGTGCGGCTGGCGTCGGTGCTGCGCCGCTGCGTGACTGTCGGGGCCGACTTCGAGGGCGACGACCTGGTGGTCCGCTTCCAGCCGGACCCGCAGGTGTGGCCGCAGTGAGCGGGGACCACACCGAACTGATGGTGGAACTGCGCGCGCTGACGCTCGCCGCGCTGGACCGCCTCGAGCCGATGCTCGAACCGCTCCTCGAACGTGCGGCAGAAGCGGCGGGCGAGACCCCCGGCGCGGCCGGGCCGGGGGACCCCGCGGTGTCCGGTGCCGCCGTTTCCGGGTCGTCCCCTCCGCCGTCCGGCTGCAAGTGGTGCCCGGTGTGCGCCCTGGCGGCGTTGGCTCGCGGCGAACAGCACGACCTGCTCACCCTGCTGGCCTCACAGGCCGTCGCCCTGCTCGCTTTGATCCGGGCGCTGCTCGAACAGCACGGGCAGCGGCCGGGACCGGACGGTGACGACGGCGGGGTCGGCGGGGTTGGCGACGGCGACCCGCCGCCACCTCGACCGCGCGGATTCGTCCCGATCGTGGTTCATGTCGAGGACAATCGCTGATCATGGGCGCACTCGAGGAGGGTCCGGCGCTGACGGTCGGTATCGACGTCGGGGGCACCAGCATTCGCGCCTCGGTCGTCGCGGCGGACGGCGAGGTACTCGACTCGGTGCAGGCGCCGACCCCGCAGTCGGCGCGGGCACTCGAGGACGGGCTGGACCGCGCCGTTCGGGAACTGGCCGGCCGGCACCGGATCGGCGCGGTGGGGCTCGCGGTGGCGGGGTTCATCGACCTCGAACGCACCACGGTTCGGTTCGCGCCGCACCTGCCGTGGGTCGACGCACCGGTGGCCCGGGACCTGGGGGACCGACTCGGGTTGCCGGTGGTCCTCGAACACGACGGCAACGCCGCGGCGTGGGCCGAGTACCGGTTCGGCGCCGCGGCCGGCGGGCGCAACGTGGTGACCGTGGCCATCGGCACGGGGATCGGGGCGGCGCTGCTGATCGACGGGGCCCTGTACCGCGGCAGTCACGGCGTGGCACCGGAACTCGGTCACCTGCAGGTGGTGCCGGACGGTCGCCCGTGCTCGTGCGGCAAGCGTGGATGCTGGGAAAGATATTGCAGTGGAACGGCTCTGGTGGACACCGCCATCGAGATGCTGGCTGCCAACCCGGCGGACTCGACGGTGCTGGCGCGGGAGGTGGCCCGCGACCCCGGCTCGCTGACCGGGCGCAGGGTGGCGGGCGCTGCGCAGGACGGCGACGGGGTCGCGCTGCGGGCGATTGCCGACCTCTCGCACTGGCTCGGCGTCGGTCTAGCGATGGTCAGCGACATCTTCGACCCCGATCTGGTGGTGATCGCGGGCGGCGTGGCGAGCTCGTCGGCACTGTTCCTGGACGACGCCCGTGAGCGGTACGCGGGCCTGGTCACCGGGGCCGGCCACCGTCCGCTGGCCCGGATCAGGGCCACCCAGCTCGGTGAGGCCGCCGCGATGATCGGCGCCGCCGAACTCGCCCGCTGCATGCTGTGAACGCCGGGCGGGAGTGGGTGTGTGATCCTGCCGGCCGCCGCCGCCCGCTGTGGCGGCCTTCACGCCTGCTCGGTACAGTCAGCAGCAGCGAAAACACAGTGTGAGCACGGTTGACTTCGGGAAGGCGCCATGTGGTACTGGCTGTTCAAATACGTTCTTCTCGGACCGTTTCTCTACGTGCTCGGGCGCCCCACAATCGAAGGGGCAGAGCACCTTCCGACTGACGGGCCCGCGATTCTCGCCAGCAACCACCAGGCCGTGGTCGACTCGTTCTACCTGCCGATGCGGTCGCCGCGGCGCATCACCTTCCTGGCCAAGAGTGAGTACTTCACCGGCGCCGGACTCAAGGGCAGATTCCAGAAGTGGTTCTTCTCCGCGCTGGGGCAGGTGCCGATCGACCGGACCGGCGCCGACGCCGCCAGCGACGCGCTGAAGGCGGGTCTCCAGGTGCTCGCCGACGGCAAGCTGCTCGGCATCTACCCGGAGGGCACGCGGTCCCCGGACGGACGGCTGTACAAGGGCAAGACGGGCATGGCCCGGATGGCGCTGGAGGCGGGCGTCCCGGTCATCCCGGTTGCGATGATCGGCACCGACAAGCTCAACCCGATCGGTTCGCGGCTGCCGCGGCCCGGAAAGATCGTGATCCGGGTCGGCCCGCCGCTCGACTTCTCCCGGTTCAACGGCATGGGCGGAAACCGGTTCGTCGAGCGGGCGGTCACCGACGAGGTGATGTACACGCTGATGAAGCTCTCGGGTCAGGAGTACGTCGACGTGTACGCGGCCACGCTCCGGAACAAGGTTCCCGCCGAGCCGGCGCCCCGACCGGACGCCGCACGCATCCCGGACGTCGAGGCGAGCTGAGCGAGTCCGGCCCGGCGAGCTGCCCGGCGCGGACCGTCAGCTGACGCGGACCAGTTCGGGGTCCTCGTCCTCGTCCTCGTCCGCGGACTCCGCCGGCAGCGGGTCGGCGGCGTGGGCCGGTGCCAGGGGCACGACCGCGACCAGCACCAGTGTGGCCAGGCCCCACCACACGTACGACGACGCCAGGAACTGGTCCCACAGCGGCCAGCCGAGTCCGCTGGTCCGGCCGGGCGCCAGCCGCCAGTGCGGTGCGATCACGAAAAGGGCGATGCCCGCGAGCGTCCATGTCGCCCACAGTGCCCGGTGTCGGAGCTCGTTGTCCGCCGACCGCCCGGCGTCGCGTCGGGCGAGGGCCAGGTGCCCGCACACCGCGAGCATCGGGACCACCCACACCCAGTGGTGCGACCACGAGACCGGCGAAGCCAGCAGCCCGAACATCGCGGTCGTGGTGAGTGCGAGCGCGGGTCGTCCGGCCGCGAAGGACCGGCGCACGGCGACGACGGTGATCGCCAGGGCCAGCAGGCAGCCCAGCACCCACAGCGGGGAACGCAGGGCCGGGTCGAGGCCGAGCCGTGCCAGCACGCCGGTGATCGACTGGTTCGCCGGGTAGGCGGGCAGCCCGATCCGGCCGGAGTCCACCAGCGTCTCGGTCCAGTAGGTCTTCGCGTCGGAGAAGGACACCGCGAACCCGATCGCGACGCCCGCGAGGAAGCCGACGCCGGTCATGAGCGTGGCGCGGAAGTCCTTGCGCAGCAGGAAGAACAGTACGAACACCGCGGGCGTCAACTTCACCGCCGCGACCAGACCGACTACCAGTCCGCGGGGCCACGGTGTCTTCGGCAGCAGGCAGTCCGCCACGACCAGGGCCATCAGCACGATGTTGACCTGGCCGTAGTCGAGCGTCGAGTACACCGGCTCGAGCAGCAGCGCGCCGGCGAACAGGGCGCCGGCCGTCCACGTCACGGTGGTGCGGTCGACCAGGCCGAGGGACCGCAGGGTCAACAGGATCGACCCGACGAGGAAGACCAGGGACGTCGCCGTCAACGCGAGGCTGGCGTGGTCGAGGGTCAGCGCCGACATCGGGCTGAACAGGATCGCGGCGAGCGGCGGGTAGGTGAACGGCAGTGGCTTGCCGAGGGCGGTGGCCGGGAGGTGGCCGTACAGCGGCACGCCGTGCGCCAGCGCGGTGCCGCCGATCCGGTAGACGTCCAGGTCGATCCGGTAGTAGCTGCCGACCTGACGCAGCCAGGGGAAGCCGACCAGGTTGTAGGCCACTCCGACGGTCACCGCCGCCAGCACGGCCAGGCGGGCGGTCAGCGACCTCGGCCAGGTCGACCAGGTCGGCCGGGTGTCGGGGGAAGCATCGGTGCCGCCGTGGTCCCGGGCGGGGGATTCGGCGGTGCGGGCGGCTGCGGTCCCAGTGTCAGGGGCGGTCGGCACCAGTCATCCTTCGGTTCGGGGGCGGTCGTACTCCCAGTGTGCATGGCGCATAGGCTGCTCGTGTGCGCTATTTCTACGACTGCGAGTTCATCGAGGATGGTCGCACAATCGACCTGGTCTCGATCGGTGTGGCTGCCGAGGACGGGCGAGAGTTCTACGCCGTGTCCACCGAGTTCGACCCCTCCCGTGCGGGAAAGTGGGTCCGCGCGAACGTGCTGCCGAAGCTGCCGCAGCCGTCGTCGCCGCTGTGGCGCTCGCGCGAACAGATCCGCAACGACCTGCTCAAGTTCCTGATTCCGAGGCCGGGCATCACCCCCGAGCTGTGGGCCTGGGTCGCCGCCTACGACCACGTGGCGCTGTGCCAGCTGTGGGGTGACATGACCGCGCTGCCACAGCCGATGCCGCGGTTCACCCGTGAGCTCAAGCAGTACTGGGAGGAAGCCGGGTCGCCGGTGCTGCCGTCCGCACCGAGTGACGCGCACGACGCGCTCGCCGACGCGCGGCACAACCTGGTGAAGTACGAGGCGATCCGGGCGTCGCTGACGCTGCGCTGACCCGCCACCGGCACGGGAAACGGCCCCTTCGTGACGGCGAGCCCGGGGAATGAATATCCTGTATGAGTGAACTGGACTGTCGACGTGCCGATCGACCGCTTGCCCCAACTCCCGCCGCTGCCCGCAGCGATGCGCCAGCAGCTCGACGAGGCGCTGAGCAAGCCCGCCGCCCAGCAGCCGTCGTGGCCGCAGGACCAGGCGGCCGCGATGCGCACTGTGCTCGAGAGCGTGCCGCCCATCACCGTCGCCAGCGAGGTGGAGGCCCTGCAGGCCCAGCTCGCCGGCGTCGCGCGCGGCGAGGCCTTCCTGCTGCAGGGCGGTGACTGCGCGGAGACGTTCGCGGACAACACCGAGCCGCACATCAAGGGCAACATCCGCACCCTGCTGCAGATGGCCGTGGTGCTGACCTACGGCGCGAGCCTGCCGGTGGTGAAGGTCGCCCGGATCGCCGGCCAGTACGCCAAGCCGCGTTCGTCGGACGTCGACTCGCTGGGGCTCAAGTCCTACCGCGGCGACATGGTCAACTCGCTCGTCGCCGACGAGGCCGTGCGCGCGCACGACCCGTCGCGGTTGGTGCGTGCCTACGCCAACGCCAGCGCCGCGATGAACCTGGTGCGTGCGCTCACCGGGGCCGGCATGGCCGACCTGCACAAGGTGCACGACTGGAACCGCGAGTTCGTCGCGTCGTCGCCGGCCGGTGCCCGCTACGAGTCGCTGGCCACCGAGATCGACCGCGGCCTGCAGTTCATGAACGCCTGCGGGGTCACCGACCCGACCCTGCACCAGGCCCAGATCTTCGCCAGTCACGAGGCGCTCGTGCTCGACTACGAGCGCGCGATGCTGCGGCTGGACAACGACGACGACCACCCGAAGCTGTACGACCTGTCGGCGCACTTCCTGTGGATCGGTGACCGCACCCGTCAGCTCGACGGTGCCCACATCGCGTTCGCCGAGCTGGTGTCGAACCCGATCGGCCTCAAGATCGGGCCGACCACGACGCCCGAGATGGCGGTCGAGTACGTCGAGCGTCTCGACCCGACGAACAAGCCCGGTCGGCTGACGCTGATCTCGCGGATGGGCAACGGCAAGGTCCGCGACCTGCTGCCCCCGATCATCGAGAAGGTGCAGGCCACCGGTCACCAGGTGATCTGGCAGTGCGACCCGATGCACGGCAACACCCACGAGGCATCGACGGGGTACAAGACCCGTCACTTCGACCGCATCGTCGACGAGGTGCAGGGCTTCTTCGAGGTCCACAACGGCATGGGCACCCATCCGGGCGGCATCCACGTCGAGCTGACCGGCGAGAACGTCACCGAGTGCCTCGGAGGCGCGCAGGACATCTCCGACCTGGACCTGTCCGGTCGCTACGAGACCGCGTGCGACCCGCGGCTGAACACCCAGCAGTCCCTCGAACTGGCCTTCCTGGTCGCCGAGATGCTGCGAGGCTGACGCCTCGGACTGATGTCCACCCTTCGGCCGCGAGCATCGTGATGCTCATCGCGACCAGATCCTCGTCGGTAAGTACCAGATCGGCAGCCGCGATGTTCTGCTCGACCCGAGCCGGGTTGCGGGAGCCCGGGATCGGGACGATGTAGTCCTGGCGAGCCAAGTGGCATGCCAACGAGAGCTGGGCCAGGGTGGCGTCCTTGCGGCGGGCGAGTGCGGTGAGTTCGTCGACGATCGAGAGGTTGGCGGCGAAGTTCTCCGGGGCCCACCACGGGATGTGCTGACGGAAGTCGTTGGCGTCGTAGTGCTCGCGGGAGGCGACCGCACCGCTGAGGAAGCCGCGGGCCAGCGGCGAGTAGGCGACAAAGCCGACGCCGAGTTCCTCCAGGACGGGGAAGAGGGACTCGACCTCGCGCGCGAAGATCGAGTACTCGGTCTGCAGTACCGAGATCGGATGCACTGCATGTGCGGCGCGGATGGTGGCCTCGTCGGCTTCGGACAGCCCCAGATACTTGACCTTGCCGGCCTCGACGAGTTCCTTCATCGTGCCGACCACGTCCTCGATGGGGACGTTCGGGTCGGGACGGTGCTGGTAGAGCACGTCGATCGTGTCGACGCCGAGATTGCGGAGGCTGGCGTCGACGACCTCGCGGATGTGGCCGGGTCGCGAGTCGAACCCGAACGTGGGCGTGAAGCCGAACTTCGTGGCGATGACGACGTCGTCGCGCACCGGTGCCAATGCTCGGCCGAGCAGCTTCTCGCCCTCTCCCCAGCCGTACATCTCGGCGGTGTCGAACATCGTCACTCCGAGATCGTGTGCCCTGCGGATGGCGGCGATCGACTCGTTGTCGTCGGTCGGGCCGTAGCCGATGGCGGTGCCCATCGCGCCGTAGCCGAGGGCGGAGACGGTCAGACCTTGCTTGCCGAGCGTGCGCTTTTCCATGGATTCCCTTTCGACGGTTGTCAGCCTCGGCCCAATCTGTCAGAGACTGACAACTTTGTCCATGTATGCTGCCCACGTGGAAAGTTCCTCGACACCGACCTCGGGATTGCGCGACATCACCCGAGAGGCCGTGCGCACGCGCATTTCCGAGGTCGCGGTTGACCTTTTCGCCGAGCGCGGCTTCGACTCGGTCACCGTCGAGCAGATCGCCGCCGCGGTCGGTATCTCTGCCCGAAGCTTCCATCGCTACTTCCCGGCCAAGGAAGACGCGGTCATCGGGGACCTGACCCGCTGGGGCGAGTTCGTCCGTGACGCCCTCGCCTCGCGTCCGGCCGATGAACCTGCTCTGGTGTCGTTGCGGATCTCCTTCGAATCCCTGCTGTCTCGACCACGCGGCGACGAGGACGAGCAACGCAGCAAGCGGACCATGCGCGTGCTCAACAGCACCGCGTCTCTCCGTGCCCGAAATCTCGAGAAGCATCTGGGCTGGGCGAACATGCTTGTTCCCGTTGTGCAGGCACGTCTGGCCGGTGACTGTGCGGAGCTACGAGCGCAGACACTCGTACAGGCCGCACTCGCCTGCTTCGACATCGCTCTGACCACCTGGGCCGATTCCGAGAGCGCGGACGCGGTCGAACTCCTGCGCCGATCCTTCGACGCACTCGCCGCCGAGTAAGAGATATAGGTTCGCCGGCGGCCAAGAGCAGGTTCCAGCCCGCTCCTTCGTCGCAACGGCACCCTCGTCGCACCTCCAGGCACACTGACAGCGGCCAGAACCTGCAAAGATGAGGGCCATCGCGCTCGGTTGCGGTTGGGCCGGCGTTGTCACTGATGGGATGCCGGTAGGTCTGCTCGTCTGCAAGATTGGGAGAGGCTGTGGCTGACGATGTTCGTCACGACGAGGGTC
>NZ_JBFUHZ010000042.1:0-52195 GCF_056402135.1 Rhodococcus sp. P4_C10
TGGGCGTACCGGCAGGTCTTCATCACCAACGCCGAGCGGACCGCCGCACTTGCGCCCTGGCTTGAGCACTACAACACTCGACGCCGCCACAGCGCACTCGGCGGACTCCCGCCGGTCAGCCGTCTGGCACCAACCTGATGGCCGGGTACACCTAGGGCAGGACCAGGATCTTGACGTGCTCGTCGGGGCTGCGCAGCGCGGTGAACGCGTCCGCGACCCCATCCAGCCCCACCCGCCCCGTGATGATCGCGTCCGCGTCGATCTCGCCGTCGGCCAGTCGCCGCAGCGTGATGTCGTAGGCGTCCTCGTACGGGCCGTGGCCGAAGTTGATCGCGATCCGGCGGAACTGCCCGACCACGGGGATGATCGTCTCGTCCCCGAACGGCGCCGCCAGCACCTGGATCCGCGAGTTGAACGGCAGCGTGTGCATCAGGGTGCCCAGGACCCCGGCGCGGCCGCTGCACTCGTAGGCGATCAGGATGCCCGCGCCCGCCTGCCCGACGAGGGTGTTGCCCTCGGCGACCATCCGGTTCCACAGCTCGATCGGGTCCTGCTCGTTCGGGTCGACGACGATGTCGGCGCCCATCTTCGCGGCCAGCTCGCGACGTTTCGGTGACGGCTCGGACGCGATCACCAGCGCCCCGCGGGCCTTGGCGGCCACGACGGCGCCGAGCCCGATGGCGCCGCAGCCGATCACCAGCGCCGAGTCCGCGGCGGTGAGACCGGACTGCTGCATGTGCATCTCGCCGACGTGCAGCGGCTCGGCGAGGGTGGCGTGCTCGAGCGAGAGTCCCTCGGGGACCCGGCGGACCCAGAAGGCGTCGACGACGATGTGCTCGCCGAAGGCGCCGTGGTACTCGTTGGAGTAGCCGATGATCTTCGGGATCCCGGTGGCGGTGTCGGTCGCGAGCCCGATGCCGGCGACCCGGTCACCGACGGCGAACTCGGTGACGGCCGAGCCGATCTCGGCGACGGTGCCCGCGTACTCGTGACCGAGCACGACGGGGCGGTCGGTGTCGAAGGTGGCCAGCGGGTAGCCCGCGTTCTCCGCGACGTGGACGAACCGGCAGGGGTCCTTGGACATGCTCAGGTCGCTGCCGCAGATGCCGCAGGCGACGACGTCGATCCGGACCTGACCGGGGCCGACGGCAGGCGGGCCCGGGACCTCGGTGACCGTGAACGCGCCGTCGGCGAACTGCGCCGCCCTCATGCCTGTGCTCCCGCGGGCTGGCCGTAGTAGTCGGTGTGCGCCTTGGTGATTGCGCCGATCAGTCCGCCGATCAGGTAGTCGCGGTTGTCGGCCGCGTACTGCAGGCTGGCTTCACGGCCGGCGTTTCGGTTCTTGAAGTGCGGGACCACCTCGGAGGCGAACAGCTCGTAGCTGCGCTTGGTGTCCTCCCAGCTCGCCATGTCCACGTGCAGGACGAGCAGGGTGCCGAACCCGCCGGTCTGCTCGATCAGCCGCTCGATCTGCGCGATGGCGTCGTCCGGGGTGCCGATGATCGCCTGCCCGAACTCGCCGAGGGTGTCGCCCCGCCACTGGTCGACGATCCCCTTGGGGGTCTGCGCCCACTCCGGGTTCTGCCCGGTCTGCCGATTGACGTAGGCGGCCATCGAGCCGATCCGGCGGCCGACGGCGCGTTCGGCGTCCGCGCGGGTCTCGGCGAGGAACATCGGGTTGACCACGCGCCAGGTGGAGCGGTCCGCGACGTGGCCGTGTTCGGCCGAGACCTGCTCGTAGATGTCCCAGTTGCGGCCGAGTGCCTCGAAACCGGTCGGCGAGCTCGCCGCGAGCGAGAGCAGCGACAGGCCGTGGGTGCCCGCGAGCACCGAGCCGTTGGGGGAGATGGTCGAGGCGGTCGCGATCTCGATGCCGGCCGGGTCGTAGGTGGGCAGTTGGGCGCGCGCGTCGCGCAGCGTGAACCAGTCGGTCTCCATGCTCACCACCTCCCCGCGCAGCAGCGGCAGGATCGCCTCGAGCGCCTCGCCCTGCATGCGGCGCTGGTCGGACGGGTCGATGCCCATCATGTGCGCGTCGAGCGGGATCTTGCCCGGGCCGGTCCCGAAGATCAGGCGCCCGCGGGTCTGCAGGTCCAGTTGGGTGATGCGGTCCGCGGTGACGAGCGGATGGTGGTACGGCAGCGAGGTGACGCCGGTGCCGAACCGGATCCGCTGGGTGCGTTCGGCCGCGGCGGCGATGAACATGTCGGGCGCCGGGACGATCTCGGCCCCGGTCGAGTGGTGCTCACCCATCCACGCCTCGGCGAAGCCGAGGTGGTCGAGGTGTTCCATGAGGTCGATGTCCCGGCGCAGTTGCAGCGCGGGGTCGGCGTTGAGTGGGTGGTAGGGCGCGAGGAACGCGCCGAATTCGAGGGAATCTCTGGTCCACACGAGCGTCATCTCCTGACGGGCGACTGGTGACACGGCGAAGGTCGTGACGTGAGCGGCATCACATGCGCTCGGTCGATTCCTATCACCGAATTGGATCAGATGATCCAAAAATATCCCGCTCAGTGGGCACCGGGATTTCTGGATCAGATGATCCGAATGTGTCGGCGGTCAGGGGCCGGGTGTGGGTGGGGTCGGGTTCAGCTGCCGAGCAGCCGTTCGAGTCCGCCGACCACGAAGACGACCAGGTCCTCGTGGAACGTGGCGAGCTCGTCGGGGGACAGGCGGCCGCCGTCGCGGCGCCATTCGTCGGCGCGGCTCAGGGACTGCAGGAAGCTGGTCACCGAGATCGCCCAGCGCCGTTCCAGTCGGGCCGGGTCGGCCTCCGGGTAGGTCCGGCGGACCTCGCCGAGCAGTGCGACCTGCAGCTCCCGTCCAGCCGCCTCCAGCGTCGGGTGACCTTCCGGCGAGATCTGCGCGATGATCTTGACCCAGCGCATGCCCCGGGTGCGTTGGCGCAGAAGGAGTTCCAGGTACGGCCCGGTGACCGCGCGGACCAGCGCGTCGGCGTCGGCCGGCCGAGGCCCCGCGGCCAGTTCCGCGACGTTCGCCGTGATCTGGTCGTGCACCGCGCCGCCGAGATCGACGAGCACCGCCGCGAGCAGGTCCTCCTTGGTGCCGAAGTGGTAGTGCACCGACGCGGTGCCCAGTCCGGCGGCGGCGTTGACCGCACGCACCGACACGGCGTCGACGCCCTGGGTGGCGAAGAGTCGTTCGGCCGTCTTGATCAGACGCAGGCGGGTGGCGGTGCCCTGTCGGTTCCCGGAGGCGGTGGACATGCGCCGAGCATTTCACATCTTGACTGCGGCCCGGCGATGGCTTCCAATGGCACTAATTGGATCGGCTGATCCAGTTAGTGACACCGATGTCGGAGGAGTGCGTGCCATGCAGCTCGAGGTGGACCTGGATTCGGACGTCGCGGCGGTGACACTGACCGGTGTCGACGAGTTCACGCGGCTCGCGGTGACGGTGTCCGGGGATCCCGACACCGATCGGATGGCCTCGGTGCTCGGCGGGTGGGGCATCGTCGACGGCGGTCATGTCTGGCTCGAGATCGCCGAGCTCGAACGCGCGGTACGGGCGCACCCCGACCGGGTGACCGACTGGCTGCCGCGGTTCGTGTCGATGATCGACTACGCCGAGTCCAAGGGCTGGGTGGACGGAGAGAACCGGCGGGTGCGCGCCCACTGCGAGCGGGTGGTCCGCTCCTAGCGACTCCTGCCCGAGTCCGGCTCGTGCGCGGTTGACGGGTCCGCGGACCCGTCAACTCGGCCATCTCGTGGAAGCTCACCAGCCCCATCAGGTACTTGCCCGCGCCCAGCACCCCGATGGCCCCGACCGCCCCGGTGGGCCGGTTGCAGAGCCCGTGGTTGTCGGCGGTGTACTCCTGTGCCCGCGAGAGCGACGAGCCGATCACCGGGACGTAGTTGGCGCCGAACATGCCGAGCTGACGCCAGTACGACGTGTGCCCGGCCGCGATGTGCCCCACCTCGTGGCCGACGATGAACGCGAGGGCGTCGGGATCGCGGGCCTGGCCGCCGACCTCGAACAGGTCGCTGTAGACCACCACGTACCGCCGGAACCCGTGCCCGGACGCGAACGCGTTGATCTGCCCGTTGCCGAGGACCACGTAGCCGTCCGGCACCCGCGACATGCCGAACCGGGCCGCCGCGTCGGCGACCATCCGGTACCCGTCGGGGAACTGGGTGGGGCTCATCTTCACGCCGTTCACCCGCTGCGCGGCGTACATCCGTCCGCGGGCCAGGTAGACCAGAAGCGGTGCCAGCAGAAGGATTCCGATCCAGGTGTCCAGCCGCCCGCTGACGAGCAGCGCGATCGAGACCAGGTAGGCGAGCGCGGTGACGGTGATCGCGAGGACCAGCAGCGCGTTCTCGAACCGGTGCCGCGCGGGCATGCCCCAGGGCGAGAGTCCGCGCGGCGGCAGCATCGGCGGCGGGCCGTAGGTCGGTTGGGTGTGTCCAGGCTGGACGGGATGCGGGGCCAGGGGCGGGATCTGCTCCATGACGGTGACCCTATGTGTGGTCGGTTCCGGTGACGTCGCCGCGACCTGTCAGAATTGGGTCATGCGCGTATACCTGGGTGCCGACCATGCTGGCTTCGAACTCAAGAACCAGATCATCGACCATCTCACCGCCAACGGACACGAGGCAGTCGACTGCGGCGCCCACGTGTACGACGCGGTCGACGACTACCCCGCCTTCTGCGTCGAGGCCGCCCGCCGGGTGGTCGAGGACGAGGGCAGCCTGGGCATCGTCCTCGGCGGCAGCGGCAACGGCGAGCAGATCGCCGCGAACAAGGTGCCCGGCGCCCGTTGCGCCCTGGCCTGGAGCGTGGAGACGGCGCAGCTGGCCCGCCAGCACAACAAGGCGCAGCTGATCGGCATCGGCGGCCGCATGCACTCCCTGGAGGAGGCGCTGGCCATCGTCGACGCCTTCCTCGCGACCCCGTGGTCGGGGGAGGAGCGGCACCAGCGTCGCATCGACATCCTGTCCGAGTACGAGCGCACCGGCGTGCCGCCGGCGCTGCCGGAGGCGTGAGCTCGCAGCATGCCTGAGGGACACACCCTCCACCGCCTGGCACGGGAGCACCAGCGAGACTTCGCGGGTGCTCCCGTCCGCGTCTCCAGCCCGCAGGGCCGGTTCGAGGCAGGGGCCGCCCTCGTCGACCGCCGGGTGCTGGTCCGCGCGGAGGCGTGGGGGAAACACCTGCTGCACCACTACGAGGGCGGCCGCATCGTCCACGTGCACCTCGGCCTGTACGGCAAGTTCACCGACCTGCCGCTGCCGATGGGCGCACCGGTGGGGCAGGTACGCATGCGGATTGTCGGGGCCGCGATCGGGACCGACCTGCGCGGGCCCACCGCGTGCGAGATCTACGACGAGGAACAGTTGCACGCGCTCGAGCGCCGGCTGGGACCCGACCCGTTGCGCGTCGACGCCGACCCGGACCGCGCCTGGCGCCGAATCTCCAAGTCGCGGACCGCGATCGGCGCACTGCTGATGGACCAGGCGGTGCTTGCCGGGGTGGGGAACGTCTACCGGGCCGAGGTCCTGTTCCGCCACGAGATCAATCCGAACCGGCCCGGCGTCGAGGTGTCCGAGCAGCAGTGGACCGCGCTGTGGGCCGACCTGGTCACGCTGATGAACGTCGGTGTGCGGGAGGGCGTCATGCACGTGGTGCGGCCCGAGCACGACAACGGCGACCCGGCCTACGCCAGGAACCGTCCCCGCACGTACGTCTACCGCCGGACGGGGTCGGCGTGCCGGGTCTGCGGGACGCCGGTCACCGGCTCGGTCATGAAGGCGCGCAACCTGTTCTGGTGCCCCACCTGTCAGCCGGCCTGAACGAACTTCGGCAGGATTCCGCCCGGGATCCGGGCGGAATCCTGCCGAAGATGCGTGGGCGGAACTAGAAGCCGCCGAAGTCGCCCCCGCCGTCGAAGCCCCCGCCGTCGAAGCCACCGCCGTCGAACCCGCCGCCACCGAAGTCCTCGCCGCCGGCGTAGTTGTCACCGCCGCCGAAGTCGTCGCCGCCCCCGTCAGCACCGCCGTCGCCGCCGTCCGCGCCCGCGTCGGCACCGGCGTCGCCCTCGGCGCCCGCGCCGTCCTCGAACTGCTGGGCGTCGTAGGGCACGCCCGCCATGCCGCTGAACATGGTCGAGAACAGCAGCATCGAGCCGACGCCCCATGCTCCCGCCACCAGTGCCGGCTTCCACCACGGCTCGGAGTACCAGCCGGCGGGCACCGGACGGCCCGCGACCCGGCCGCCGGGGTAGTAGTTCGGGGTGCGCTGCGACGGGTTCGGTGACGCGGCAACCCGTCGCCCCTCGAAGTCGACCTCGCGGTCCTCGGTGACCTGGCCGGCGGCGCGCTGGCCGTCGATGCTGGGCACCTCGGGGCCGGGGTCCATGCCCATGGCCGTGCGGGCGGCGCGAATGTAGTAGAGCCCCTCGAGCGCGGTCTGCTTGGCGAGTCGGGCCTGCGCCGGGGTGGTGGCCTGGTCGATCTGCGAGCCCGCGGCGATGTTCCGCTCGGAGGCGTCTGCCAGGGCCTGCTTGGAGGCGGTGTCGGTGCCGGTCAGGATGTACACCTGTCCGGCGAGCCGCTCGATGGCCTGGCGTGCGTCGGCCATCGCGTCCTCGAGCTGGTTGGCGGCGTGGCCGGCCGAACGCTTCTGGCTCCGCATGACCAGAAATACGACGACGGCGATGATGGCGACGATCAGAAGGAGTTCCACTGGAGCCTTCCCGAAGGAGAAATCCGGACAGCGCCCAGCCTACCGGCGAATCGGACCCTGCTCCGCCGGTCACGTTGAGCGGGGACGCGGTGAGGAAGAACTCGTACCGGTTCTCCTGTAGTGGGCAGACCGGTGAATCGGGATCCTGCTGCGGATCCACCTCGACCGCCACGTTGTCGACGGCCCGCGCGGCGATCTCCTTCTCGTGGATCCAGGACGCCGCTTCCATGCCCAGTCCGGGCACGCCCGCAGACCAGAACTCGCTCACGGTGCAGGAGTCCAACTGCTCAGGGGTGATCGCGACGCCGCGGGTGCAGCACTCGACACCGAGGTGGCGTGTGACCCGGTAGCGGCGGCAGCTGGACATACTCGGCAGGCCTGTCACAGCAGGACAGGCGCCAGATACAGCGCTGGGCGTTGCACATGGCTTGTCGCCGTGTGCAACGCCCAGTCGAACCGATCGATGGTCTCCCGACGACGCGGTCGTCAGACCAGAGCTGCCTGGTTGTGGAGAACCAGACCGGCTCGGGGCCAGTCGAATCGGAGCACCTTGCCGGTGCTCGACGCGGTGACGTGCGCCGTTCGCATGTCCGGTCCGCCCCAGCAGATGTTCGTGATGCCGGGGTCGCCGTCGGTGTCGATGCTGACGAACTCGACCAGTTGGCCGTCCGGGCTGATCACACTGATGCCGGGCGTGGCCAGCGATGCGACGCAGATGTTGCCGTTGGCCTCGACGCCGAGCGAGTCGAAGTAGCGGAAGTCGGGCGACGCATAGAGGAAGTTGCCGCCGCCGGAGCCGGCGAGAGTGAGGCCACCGGCGATCTCGCCCGGTCCGGTGACCTCCCACCACCAGACGCGTGCGGTGTAGGTCTCGCTGACGTAGAGGCGGGTGCCGTCGGGGGAGAGGCCGATTCCGTTGGGGCCGTTCATTTCCGATGTGATGCGGCGGATGGACGAGCCGTCGCTGGTGCCGTAGTAGACGTGGCCATGATCGCTACCCCGGTCGTTGCTCTTGCCGTGGTCCGTGAAGTAGAAGCCGCCGTGCGCGTCGAAGACGATGTCGTTGGGTCCGCGGAGCGGGGTGCCGTCGCACTCGGTGTAGAGCGTCTCGACCTCGCCGGTCTCGAGGTCGACGGCCTGGATGCTGCCCCCGGCGTAGTCCTCCGGGGTGCCGCCGGCGAAGACGTAGCCGTAGGCCTCGGTGGCGTTCATTCCGCCGCAGTTGGTGATGTACGCGCGACCGTCGGGGCCGATCGCGGTGCCGTTGGGTCCGCCGCCGACTTCTGCGACCACCGTGGTGGTGCCCTCGGGGGTAACCCGGGTGAGCGTGCCCCGGTGGATCTCGACGACCAACACGTCGCCGTTGGGCAGTGCTACGGGTCCTTCAGGGAACTTCAGTCCGGTGGTTACTACGGTGAAAGCCATCGGGTTCTCCTCGGTTCGTGTGTTGCGGGAGGTGACGTCAGTTGGTGGTGAACTGATCGCGTAGGACGTTCTTGCGGATCTTGCCGCTGACGGTTTGGGGCATCTCGTCGATGAAGATGACCTTGCGGGGCTGTTTGAAGGCGGCGAGTTGCGACTTGCAGCTGCTGACAACCCCGTCCGCGGTCAGCTCGGTGCCGGGTTTGCGGACGACGACGGCGGTGACGAGCTCACCCCACTTTTCGTCGGGCGTTCCGATGACGGCTGCCCCGAGAACGTCGGGGTTGGTGTAGATCGCGTTCTCGACCTCGCTGGAGTACACGTTCTCACCGCCGGTGATGATCATGTCCTTGGCGCGATCGACGATGTAGAGGTAGCCCTCCTCGTCCTGGCGCGCCAGGTCGCCGGTGTGGAACCAGCCGCCCTCGAAGGCCTCGTCGTTCGCCGTGGGGTTGCCGAGGTATCCCTTGGTCACCTGGTCGCCCTGGACGACGATCTCGCCTACCTCGCCGCGAGCACAGTCGTCGCCGAGCGGATCGACGACGCGGACATCGACCAGGGACATCGGCTTGCCGACGGCGTCGAGCAGGTGTTCCTCGCCTTGAGCCGCCCGGACGTGCGCAGCCTTGTCGAGCGTGAGCATGTTGCCGCCAAGCTCTGTCATCCCCATGCCCGCGTAGACGACCGGACCGAATCGATCGAGAGTCTGGCGCAGAACATCGGCGGGGATCTTCGACGCCCCGTAGCCCATCCACTCCAGGCTGCTGAGGTCGTAGTCGTTGATCTTCGGGTGCGCGAGCAGCATCTGCATCATGGTCGGGGCGAAGCCGCCGCTGGTCACGCGGTTGTCCTGTACCAACTGCATCCACCGCTCGGGGTCCCAGCCCGACATCATCAGCACCGAGCCGCCATGGAACTGGTGCAGCGGGGTCAGGTATCCGGCGATGTGGCAGAGGGGCATGGCGTTGAGGAAGCAGGTGTCCGGCTTCGGGTCGTACTCGATCGCGGACTGGATCAGTGCGGTGTTGAGGTTGCGATGGCTCAGCCGGGCGCCCTTGGGCTTGCCCGTGGTTCCGCTGGTGTAGAGGAGCCAGGCATCGTCGTCGTCGCTGATCGCCAGCCGTGGGGCAACCGTCGACGCGGACTGCAGGACGTTCTCGTAAGCAGTGAAGCCCGCGGCCCCCTCGCCGATCACGATGATGTGCTCGACGCTCGTGAGTTCGGAGCGACAGTCGGCGATCATCTCGAGGTACTTCGACTCCACCATCAGCACGCGGGCCCCCGAGTCGTTGAGGATCCAGACCCACTCCTTGGGGTGCAGCCGGTAGTTGAGCAGCGTCAGAACCATCCCGGCAGTCGGGACCCCGTAGTAGGCCTCGACGTACTCGAGGTTGTTCTCGGACAGCAGTGCCACGCGGTCACCGGGGGCCGCGAGGCCACTCAAGCCGTTGGCCAGTCGCAGGGCGCGCTGGTAGAGCTCGGCGTAGGTCCGAGCGTCGGATCCGTCGTCCATTGCGAGCGCGGTCCGACGGGGGTAGCGAGCGGCGTTCCGCCGCAGAAGGTCGCTGTAAAGCATGTGGGCTCCAGTCAGAACGAGGCCGTGTGGCTTGGATTGCACACAATCTAGCGTGAAAGTGCGACAGGTCACAAGTACTTTCTTCGAAACAGGCGAATCGCCCGGGTCGATGGGGGAAAGCGTGTAGGGATCTTGGATGGGCGGCCGGCCGTCGGGGCAGTCGGCGTCGCGCGGTGTACGGCGATCCGCCGGGCGGGGGATGGGCGCTGGTAGAACCGCGGCCGGGGCGGCGCGGCATGCGCTGGTGCCGGCCGCCGAGGCGCTCGTCGTGTGAAACGCAATAATGTTGCATCACTAGGGATGTTGAGTACCTGGCCGGAGTCCGTGCGGGCTCTCGTCGGCGCTCGGGTTGTCCATCCGCTGCGCGGCGTCGGCGGCGGCGCAAGGCTCCGCGTTACGGGCTGCCACGCAAGCAGTGCCTGCCTTGTCGCGGACCGTGATGCCGCCCGCGGCGGTCGGTGTTCCCGCCGGACCGCGGTACGCGACCCCTTGGCCGGGTGTCTAGTTTGTATACAATAGTGGCGTAGGTCGGCGTGTAGTTGCCGAGCGGAGTTGTGACGGAAGGGGATACGCCGTGGAGATCGTCGAGGTGAGCCCCCGCGACGGGCTGCAGAACGAGGCGGTGCACGTTTCGACTGCTGACAAGATCGCGCTGATCGAGCACGCCATCGCATCGGGTCTGCGTCGCATCGAGGCAACGAGCTTCGTGCACCCTGCGGCGGTGCCGCAGATGGCCGATGCGGAGGCAGTCATGGCCGGGGTGCCGCGGCGCCCCGACGTCTCCTACAGCGGCCTCGTGCTCAATCGGCGCGGCTTCGATCGCGCAGTGGCGGCGGGCGTGAACGAGGTGAACTTCGTCGTCGTGGCGTCCGAGACCTTCAGTCTGCGCAACCAGCGCATGTCGGTCGCGGACTCGGTGCAGACCGTGCGTGATCTCGTCGACGACGCCCGCGCTGCCGGCGTCGGGGTGTCCGTCACCATCGCCACCGCATTCGGTTGTCCGTTCGAGGGGGAGGTTGCCGAGTCCGCGGTCCTCGCCCTGGCCGGGCAGATGGCCGATCTCGGGGTGGACGAGATTTCACTGGCCGACACGATCGGGGTCGGGGTGCCCGCCCAGGTTGCCCGGTTGGTCGCGGGGACCGCCGCGGCCGCGCCCGGAATCCGGTTGCGCGCCCACTTCCACAACACTCGCAACACCGGCTATGCGAACGCGGTTGCGGCCATCGACGCGGGGGTGGCGGTGCTGGACTCCTCGATCGGTGGGATCGGCGGATGCCCCTTCGCTCCGGACGCCACCGGGAACATCGCGACCGAGGATCTGGTCTATCTCCTCGACCGCAGTGGCATCGCCTCGGGCGCGCGGCTGCCCGAACTGATCGAAGCGTCAGACTGGCTCGGCGGGGTGCTCGGTGCGACGGTTCCCGGCCAGCTCGCTCGTGCCGGCGGCTTCCCGGGCTGACACGCCGAACAACTCGTCCACCTCGTCGCTGCTGGTTGCTGCGAGGTGGGCGAGAAGCACGTCGCGGCCCTGGAGGACGTGCTCGTGCATCAGGGCGGATGCCCGGCGTCCGTCGCCGGCGACGATCGCGTCGCGGATGAGCTGGTGGAACAGGTGTGACCGCTCGGTTTGGGCGCGGTCGTACTGGCGGAATGCCTGGAAGACCAGCGGGACGTCGGTGGTGCGTTCGAGCAGGCGGCTCAGGCGCTCGTGCTTGGCGCCGGCCGTGATCGCTCGGTGGATCTGGCTGTTCGCGGTGTCCACGGCCCGAACCCGGTCGACCGGGTCCACCTGCGGCGCGGTCAGGGCCAGGGCGAAAGCCTCGATCCCCGCGTCGAGCACCTCCCGTGTCGCGAGATCGATGCGCTCGGCCGCCAGCTCGGCGGCATAGGCCTCGAGTCGGGCACGAAGCCCGTACAAGTCCGACACATCTGCCGTCGACAGGGTTCGGACGATGGCTCCCCGGTTGGGCTCGCTGAGCACGAGACCCTCCGCCTCGAGTCGGCGGAGCGCCTCACGCACGGGCGTGCGCGACAGTGAGAACTGCTCGGCAATCCGCTGTTCGATCAGGCGCTGACCGGGCCGGTAGCGACCTTCGACGATTGCCTGGCGGATCTGCGAGTAGGCGGCCTGACCCGGTGCCTGCGGTGTGGTTGCCACGGTGCCTCTTCGTTGTGTGGGAATCGATTCGCGGCAAGCCTATCCCGGCCAGCCGTCCATCTTTGTATGCAGAACATGTCAATTTCGAGCACATGCAGTTCAATTGGGGACCAATTGTGTACAATCGACTCATGACGACATCAACTGGTCCGCTGAGCGGTCTGCGCGTGCTCGAATTGGGAAGCTTCATCGCCGGCCCCTTTGCGGGTCAGCTGCTGGGTGACTACGGAGCCGAGGTGCTCAAGGTCGAGGCGCCCGGATCCGGTGACTCGATGCGGCGGTGGGGTGTCACGGTCGACGGCGAAAGCCTGTGGTGGCCCTCCATCGCGCGGAACAAGAAGTCGGTTGCAATCGACCTGCGGCAGCCCGACGGTCGGGAGTTGGTTCGCAAACTGGTTGCCGAGGCCGACATCGTCCTCGAGAACTTCAGGCCCGGCACGCTTGCGAAGTGGGGACTGGACTATGCGTCCCTCTCGGCGATCAACCCCCGCATCATCCTCGTCCACGTCTCGGGGTTCGGTCAGAACGGGCCGCGCTCGACGGATGCCGGTTTCGGCAGCGTCGGCGAGGCGATGGGTGGCATCCGGCATACGACGGGCAATCCCGAACTGCCCCCCACCCGCGTCGGCATCAGCCTCGGGGACTCCCTGGCGGCACTGTTCGCCGTCATCGGGACCCTCGCGGCGGTCCACGAGCGGTCGGTCAGTGACCGGGGGCAGGAGGTGGACGTCGCGATCTACGAGGCGGTGGCTGCGCTGATGGAATCGACGATGGCCGACCATGAAATCGCCGGAGTCACTCGCGGGCGCACCGGATCCGTACTGCCCCGAGTTGCGCCGTCGAACGTGTATCCCACGTCCGACGGAGCCGAGGTGATCATCGCCGCCAACGCCGACACTGTCTTCCGCAGGCTCTGCGCCGCCATGGGCCGGGCCGAACTGGCCGATGACCCGAGGTTCGCCGAACACGGGCCGCGAGGAGAGAACATGGCCGAGATCGACGCCATCATCGGCGCCTGGACGTCGACGATGAGTGGCGATGTGCTGCTGAAGACCATGGAAGACGGCGGCGTTCCGGCCGGCCGGATCTACACGGCCCCGGACATGCTCACCGACCCGCACTACGCCGCGCGGGACATGGTGGTGCGCCTCGTCAACCAGTTCGGTGTGGCAGTTCCCGCCGCCGGCGTCGTGCCCAAGTTCTCCCGATCTCAGCCGACGGAACCGGTTCCCGGGCCGGGTCTCGGTGAGCACACCCGCGAAGTTCTCGCCACGCTGGCGGGCATCGACGACGGCCGCTGGACCGACCTGCAGGCGTCCGGTATCGCCATGCAGGAGAACGGCTGACATTCGGTCCGGCTGCGGTATTGCCGACGTCGTTCGCGGACGTACGTGACCGCTTGCGCGGCGTCGGCCGAAGTGGGCCCCACACCGATTGTGTGGGGCCTCGGTGTGGCGGAAAACCTGGCAGGCACGTACATCTCGTGGATCGGTCACGACTTCAAGCGGGCAGTGGCGCTGGTCCTGATCCTCAGCGTCCTGCTCCTCGAGCCCGAGGGCCTGTTCGGTGCACGAAAGGTTGGTGGACGACGAAGGTCTCCTGCCCGACGATGTCGGACAGGAGACCTTCGTTGTTCGGCGACCGACTGTTGCCCGTCGGTGCTTTCGTGCAACCAGCCCTAGCGGTACAGCCAGGGCTGTTCGATCACAGGTGCGGGTCGACGGTTCCCGTCGTGAGCGACGGTGCTCCGGCGAGGAGCGGACCGAGATCGGTGATGGCTCCCTCACCGGCTCGGAACTTGCGGTACTCGGCCTCGTGCTCGGCCGATTCCCAGGTCTCGACGAAACGCCAGGTGCTGGGGTTCTTGCTGTCGACGACCGAATTGACGCGCAGGCAGCCGGGGAATCCTCGGGTCTCCTCGAGCACCCGGGTCATCACGGTGCGTGCGGACTCCAGGGAATCCGGCTTGAACGTCAGTTCCAGGACGGCAATCTGTTCCATGTTCACTCCTAGGTAGCGGGTCGAAAGAGTCGTCTGACTTCCGCAGGCGAGGAAGTTACTCCCCGGACAGGTCCGCGGACAGGTCGGCGACCACGACGCCTTCGGGGATGCGGACCTCCTCGATGGGCTCGGGGCGGTCGTCGAATTCGAGTCGCAGTGCTCGGCAGATCGTGGCGTGCATGTCGTACATGCAGGTGATGTACGTCAGTTCCATGATCTGCTTGTCCGACAGGCTCGCCTGGAGGACGGTGAACACCTCGTCGGGGACCCGGCCGCCGTCGTGGACGAGTCCGTCGGTGTATGCCAGGACGGCGCGTTCGAGTTCGGAGAACTGGTCGCTGATCTGCCAGTAGGGGAGGGCGGCGATCTTCTCCTCGGTCATGCCGAGGGAGCGCATCTGCTTGCAGTGCTGGGAGAAGACGAACTGGCTGCCGCGTGCGTAGCCGGCGCGGGCCTGGCCGAGTTCGCGCAGCAGGGGGTCGAGGTCGGCGTTGCGGTAGAGGGCGAATCCTCGTACGGCGTGGCGGAACACGTCCGGGGACTGGGCAAACACCGTCCACCAGTCGCCGGGGGTGGCGTGGATGGTGCCGTGGTCGACGGCGGGGTCCTTGTCGGGGCCGAACAGCCGGTCGTAGAAGAAGAGGATCTTCTCGTCGGTCACCTCGGCGCGGGGGACCTCGCGAAGTCGGGGCATGGTGGGTTCCTTTCGGGTTGTCAGGAGGCGCTGGGCACGCGCCGGTCGGCGGCCGTCTTCGGCTCGTGTGCGACGTCGGCCTCGGTGAACTCGCGGGTCCAGCAGGCGAACTCGAGAAGGACGCCGTCGGGGTCCTGGAAGTAGAACGACCGGACGAAGGTGCCGGCATGGATCTCTCGCGACGCGCCCTCCGGGCTGTCGTCGTGGTTGAGGACGATGCTCAGCGGCACGCCGTCGGCCTTGAGTCGCTTGCGGTACTCGTCGAACTTCTCCGGCGGGACGGCGAACGCGACGTGATTCATCGAGCCGACCGCACTGACGAGCTCGTCCCGGTCGGGCAGTCCCGCCGGGGCGGAGATTCCGGGAACTGCGTCCGGCGCGTCCGCCAGCCAGAAGAACGCCAGCGTGTCTCCGCCGCCGCAGTCGAAGAAGAAGTGCTGCCCGAGGTTGCCGGGAAGATCCAGTGTCTTGACGAGCGGCATACCCAGGGTTCCCGAGTAGAAGTCGATGGTGCGCTGCATGTCCGAGCACACGAGTGCGAGGTGATTGATTCCGCGGAATTCGAACTTCGGATTGGTGGCGTTCATTGCGGTCCTTTCTGGGAACGGCGTGGCGCGAAGTGGGAGAAATCTGACTTGACAGTCATGTCATGTTCTTGGAATAGTTTCTCCATGGCCAAGTCATCTGTCAACACCGCGTTCCCGGTCGGTGGGGGCGAGGGCCCGTGTGGGTCAGCTCCGTCCCGGTCGTGGCCTGCGCGCTGTCGCGACGGTCGACCACGCCTGGTCGTGTCTCGGCACGTTTGTTGCCGGCCCGGGCGCTGCACCCGTGTTACTGCCGTGAGGAGAAGCACTTTCGCATGAACGACCTCGCAGATCGCTTCTTCGCCGCCGTCTGCGGCGGCGACGAAGCGACACTCACCGACCTGTATTCGCCGGACGCGCGCATCTGGCACAACGACGACGGCCAGGAGCAGACGGTCGCGGACAACCTCCGCGTCCTGCGCTGGCTCTCCCGCACCCTCGAGAACTTCCGCTACGAGGACATCCGCCGCCACGTGCTGCCCGACGGATTCGTTCAACAGCACGTCGTGCGCGGCACCCTCCCCGGGCACGGCCCTCTGGAGGTGCCGGCCAGCCTGTTCGTCCGCGTCGAGGACGGGCGGATCACCCGCATCGACGAGTACGTCGACTCGGCCGCCACTCGACCCCTGCATACCGCCGCTGCCACAAGGAGGCACTCATGACTGCGAACCATCCCGAAGGCGACATCGCCGACCTGTGCGCCCGGATGCGCGCGTTCATCGACGACGAGGTGATCCCGGCGGAACCCGTCCTCGCAAAGGAGGACGAGGCCGCCCACAAGACTCTCGGGCAACTGCGCTCCCGGGCGAAGGAACTCGGCCTGTGGGCACTCGGGCACCCGGCTGACGTCGGTGGCGGTGGAGTTCCGTTCCTGGACTTCGTCTACCTCAACGAGGTCATCGGCCGGTCCGAATTCGGCCAGCTCGCAGTCGGTTCGGTGTCCATGCAGGACACCCTGATGCTCCACAAGCACGGCACCGAAGAGCAGAAGCAGCGGTGGATCCCGCCGATTCTCGCGGGGGAGTTCCTGCCGTCGGTGGGTCTGACCGAACCCGACACGGCGGGCTCCGATCCCACACTGATCGAGACCCGCGCGGAACTCGACGGCGACACCTGGGTGATCAACGGCCACAAGTGGTTCACCACAGGCGTGGCGGATGCCGGCTACTGCTCGGTCTTCGCTCGCACCGAGCCCGAGTCGACCCCCCGGCACTCCCGGATCAGCGCGATCATCGTGCCGACCGACACCCCCGGGTTCGAGATCGTCCGGTCGATCCCGACCATGGGGCACGACCCCAGCGACCACTACGAGGTCCGTCTGACCGACGTCCGAGTGCCGGCCGCCAACCTCCTCGGCGAGCGGGGCAAGGGCTTCGTCGTCGCCCAGGACCGGCTCGGGCCCGGTCGGATCTTCCACTGCATGCGCTGGCTCGGTCAGGCGCAGCGGGCGTACGAGCTGATGTGCGAGCGCGCGAACACCCGCTACGTGCACGGGTCGCTGCTCGCCGAGAAGGGCGAGGTCCACCGGTACATCGCGGAATCCGCGGCGCAGATCCACGCCGCCCGCCTGATGACCCTCGATGCGGCCCGCGCGATGGATGCCGGCGAGGACGCCCGGGTTCGGATCGGTCTGGTGAAGTTCTGGGGTGCCCGGATGCTGCACGATGTCGTCGATCGCGCCATCCAGGTGCACGGCGCGCTCGGTCTGACCGCTGACACCCCGCTCGAACGGATGTACCGGCAGGCCCGCTACGCGCGCATCTACGACGGGCCGGACGAGGTGCACCGCATGTCGACCGCACGCCGACTGCTGCGCGACCCCGGTGCCGCACCATGGCTGTGACTCACACTGCCGGCAGCCTCGGTGACGGAATCCGCGTCGCGCTGAGCGACACCCTCGGCGCCGAGGTGACAGTGGGGGAACCCCGGCAGCTGACCGGCGGGGCGAGCCGACAGGTATGGGCGGTCGAGGTTCGCGGCGCAGACGGCCGATCGCAGGAGGTTGTGCTGCGCCGGGACCCGCCCGGGCACGGCGACGCCGACCGGATGCGGGCGGAGGTCGCATGCCTGCGGGCCGCCTCGGCAGTCGGGGTTCCGGTGCCCGCCGTCCTCGCATCGGGGGACATGGCGCCGGGCATCGATGCTCCGTACCTCGTGATGGACATGGTTGTCGGTGAGTCGATCCCGCGTAAATTGCAGCGGGACCCCGAACTCGACGAGGTACGCAAGCATCTCGCCGACGACATGGGTTACGCGCTGGGGCAGATTCACAGTGCCGACACCGGGACTCTCGGGATGCTCGACTCCGGCGACCCGTTGGACGCGATCGAGGCCGTGTACCGGGACCTGGACCAACCCCGTCCCGCTGTCGAGGTCGGACTTCGATGGCTTCGGGAGAACCGGCCCGCCAAGCGTCCGGACGCGTTGGTGCACGGCGACTTCCGGCTCGGCAATGTGCTCGTCGACGGCGCCGGAATTCGCGGGGTGCTGGACTGGGAACTTGCTCACCTCGGTGATCCGATCGAGGACCTCGGCTGGCTCTGCGTGCGTGCGTGGCGTTTCGGCGCACAGCCGCCGGTCGCCGGGATCGGCACCCGGCAACAGTTGCTCGACGGTTATGAACGCGCCACGGGCATCCGGCCGTCGGACGCCGAACTGCACTGGTGGGAGGCCTACGGCACGCTGCGGTGGTTGGTGCTGAGTCAGTTCCAGTCTCAGCGGCACCTCGGCGGCGCCGAGAACTCGATCGAGCTGGCCGCGATCGGACGGCGAGTGTGTGAGTCCGAGTACGACCTGCTCCTGATCCTCGGTCTGCTCGACGACGTCGAGCCGCCCCCGGACGTGACGGCGCCATCGCTGCACGACCGTCCGAGCCTGTCGGAGATCCTCGACCTCGTCACCGGCACTCTTAACGATGATGTCGCCCCCGTGCTCGACGGTGCGCACGAACGGGAGCGGTACCTGCTGCGGATCTGCGTCAACCTGCTCGGTACAGCCCGACGGGAGCTCAGCGCCGGAGACTGCGCGGGCGAGTTGGCGGAACAGCTTGCGGCCCTCGACTGCACCTCCGAAGCCGATCTTGCCGATCGAATCCGCACTGGCACCCACTCCTACGCGGACGTCGCCGTCCGTCGGCCGATCTCGACCGCGGTGCTCGCCCGGCTGCGAGTGGCGAACCCCCGTCACCTGCTCCGGCCGTCACGAAACTGATTCCACACCGAACTCAACCCCTCCCGCGAGACGTCTCTACGCTGGAGGGGTTGAGTGCGTCGTGGGCCCCACGACATGACTTGACTTGACAGTCATGTCATGTTGTTGGACACTCGGGAGAGTGAGCAAGTCATCTGCCAGTACGCCCTCCGTGCCGCCGCCCGTCGACACCCTGACCGCGCGGGGCCGAAAGACGCGGGACAGCTTGCTCGATGCGGCGCGCAAGGTCTTCGAGGAGGTCGGGTTTCTCGACACCCGCGTTGAGCTGATAGCGCACGAAGCGTCCGTCTCCTACGGGACCTTCTATCGGTACTTCGAGTCGAAGGAAGATGTGTTCAAGGAGTTGAGCACCCGGCTTTTCGACGATGTGCACCGCCGTGAACCTCTCGACCCCGACCTGTCGCCGGCCGCCAGGCTGACTGCGACGAACCGGTCGTACTACCAGGCGTACCGGCGTAACGCGAAGCTGATGGCCATCGTCGAGCAGGTCGCGACGTTCAACAGTGAATTTCGCGAACTTCGCCACGAGCATCGTCGAGGGCTGATCGATCGGACGGCCCGTGCCATCGCTCGCTGGCAGGAGCAGGGCGACGTCCGATCGTCCCTCGATCCGGTGATGGCTGCTCGTGCCATGGCCGCGATGGTCGACCACAGCCTGTACCTGTGGCTTGTCCAGGGTGACGAGGCGGACGAGGAGAGCCTGCTCGACACCCTGGATCAGATGTGTATCGGTGCGCTCGGTCTGGACTTCGGCGATGCCGAGTCCGCACACGGGTACACCGATCCTTCGGTCAGCCCTTCATCGTGAGGTAGCCGACGCCACCGACCGCCGACCGCCGACCGCCGTCCACGTCTCGGAATCGTTGTGGTCAGGCGACGCTGGGCACTTGACGGTCGGCGGCCGTCTTCGGTTCGTGTGCGGCGTCGGTGTCGGTGAACGTGTCTGTTCAGCAGGCGAACTCATTCCCTGCCGAGCTGTCCGTCGTATGGGTTCGGGGGAGTTCGCATCATCGGAACTCGGCGGCGATGCCTCGGCCGATCGGGTACTCCGTCATCTAGCCGAAGCCGCCGAGCAACTGCGGGCAGCGGTGATTGCAGCTACGGCGATGGAGATCCGCTCGAGCGGCAGGTTCTCCATCAGGTGAGGACATCCCCGGCCCTCGGTTCCGAGCAGGTTTCGGCCGGCACGCGCACGTCCTCGAAGTCCAACTCTGGGGAACCGGGGCGGTCAGGAACCCGAGCTGCCTGCCGAGCCCGAGGTGCCGGCCAGATCCGAGCTGCCTGCCGAGTCCGCGGCGGAACCGGCCGCGCCGGGCAGGTTGTTGCCGTCCGAGTCGGGCCGGTGGATCTTGACGGTGACCGGGCCCGTGCCGTCTGCCTCGACGGTGACCGTGCGGGCGCCCGCGGGGGAGGTCGTGTGGCCGCCGGTGACCTCGGTGACGTAGCCGGCGGGGTAGTGCCGGTCGGACACGTAGATCTCGGTCGGCCTGCTCGACGGCCGCGGGGTGTACGAGTACTTGAAGTCGCCGCCTTCCGGGTTGAACTTCAGAGTGCCGGGGGTGCCGGCGGTGGCTTGCGGGTAGGTGCGCACCAGCTGATCGCCGACCTCCCCGTGGAACGGATCCGCGCCGCCGCGGGGGCCGAAGATCGACGTGTACTGCCAGTAGTGCCAGCCGACGAAGCGTTCGTCGGCGCGAGACGTGGTGGCTTCCAGCGTGTCCGGGTCGACGTCGCCGAACTCGGTCACCAGGGCCGGTCGGTTGGTGCGGCGCATGAGGGAGTCGGTTCTGGCCCATGTGCTGTCGTGCTGGGCCGGGCACAACACCTTCACGCCCTCCGGGAATCCGCTGTAGATGCTCATCTGACTGGGGATGCAGTAGTCGTGCACAGAGAGGGCGACGTTGGGATCGGCGATCGGCGGCGTCGCGGGCGGATTGCCCAGGTTGCTGGGCATCAACTGATTCCACGTCACGTTGGGCTCCCAAAAGACGGGAACCGCGGCGCTCGCATTCCGGACGTGGTCGGTCAGCTTCTGCATCGCGGCCTGGTACTTCCCGTCGAACTCTGGGCAGCCGTTCGGGAAGCAGGTCACGAAGGGCGAACCCGGCCAGGGCTCGTTCATCAGCTCGATGCCGAGCACCGCCGGATTCCCCTCGACCTTCGTGGCCAGCGCCGCCAGCGCGTTGCCGAGGTGGTCGAGTACCCCGTTCTTGTTGGACCAGACCTCGTCCCAGCCGATGTTCATGCTCGGCATCAGGTAGTTCATCGGGAATCCCGGGTTCGGTTCGCCGGGGAAGGGTCGCGCCTTGATGGACCACTCCGGAAATCCGTTTCCGTCCCAGGCCGGGCTCAGTCCGTCCTGGTGGTTGTCCAGTAGGACGTAGATACCGCGGGTGCCGAGGACGTCGACCGTGTCGGCGATCCGATCGAGGTATTCAGGGTCGATCCGGCCCCGCTCGGGCATCAGGCCGTCGAAGGACACGCCAAGGCGAACGGTGTTGAACCCGTGCCGGGCGAGCAGATCGGCGTCGGCGGCGGTGAGCGTCAGTCCGTCCCCGGGGGTGACGTACGGCGCTTCCTTGTCGACGTTGTTGAACCCGTGCAGCAGGAGCGTGCGCCCGTGCCCGTCGACGAGGGACCGGCCCTCGACGCGGACCTGGCTCACCGGTGTCGTCGGTGCTTCGTCGGCGCCGGCCACCGCCGGCGTGGATGCGAACAGTGTTCCGAGCACCGCGATGCTTGTCGCGAGCAATCTGCGCATGACATTCCTTTGGAATTCAAAAAACAATTGGACGCTTGTTTAACTGATGGGCGCAAGGCGCCTTGCGCCCTGGTTCGCCGACCCGAGGGAGCTGGGCGCGTCGGCGAACTGTCGGCCGGGCCGGACTACTGCCCGATCGCCGCCATGACCTGATCCGCGAGTACGCGCTCACCGTCGGCGTTCGGGTGAACCGGAATCGGATGTGTGGAGCCGATCAGCGGCTCCACCAGTCGCTGACCGACCGGCTTGCAGGCGTCGCGGCCCTCGGACGCCTGTGCCATGTCGACGAAGGTCGAGTCGGTTTCCGCAGCCGCGCGCCTGACGGCGTCGTTGAGCATGGCCTGCATCTCGCGCAGGTAGCGGACGTCGCCCTCGGCAACCGGCATCTGGGGAAAGCAACCGCCGCTGGCGGGTAGCACCCACGGGTAGCCGACGATGACGACACGGGCGCGCGGTGCCTTGGCATGGATGTCGCGCAGCGCGGTGACCAGCGCGGGGTAGGTCTGGTTGACGATCGGATCGGTCAGGCTGGTCCCGTACTGCGTCTTGCAGGGGTCGACCGCGCCGGGGTGCGTCGCCGTTGTGCGGATGCAGGTGGCCATCGCGCCGGAGAAGGTGTCGTTGTTGTTGCCGCCGATCATCAGGGTGACCAGTTCGGTTGTCGGCGTGAGCGCCTCGAGCTGCGGTCGCATGCCCTCGTGCTGGGCGCGGTAGAAGGCGTCCGTATCGGCGCCGCCGCAGCTCACGTCGGTGAGCTGGTAGCCGAGCTGCGCGGCCACGATGTGTGAGAAGTTCTGCTCGGACTGGAAGCATTTCGGCTCTTGGCTGGGTGCGATCGGGAAGATGCCTGATCCGGCGCTGAAGCTGTCGCCGAGATTGACGTACTCGAGACTTGGCTGGGGATCGGCCGGTGTGGATGCCGATGCGGACCCGCCCGACGTGACCCCAATGACGGCGACCATTGCTCCCAGTGTCGCGACGAACCGCCTGACTCCAGCCTTCAACCCCATGGTGTTCTCCCTTTGTCGTGTGGCATCGGCGGTCGCACGACCGCTCACGTCGTGGCGTCACGTCAGACCGAAAACGACATTTTCGCCCTGACGTTGGCCGAGGCTACCGGACTGTGCGCCGGAGGGGAATGGGTCGCTGGCCGGGGGGGGTGGCCAACCAGCAGCAGCGCGAATGGGATGGACTCGCCGGCGGGCTGCAGCGGACGTAGTTCCTCCGCCGCGCGTGAAGGAGGTGCCGCAAGACGGCGGCCGTGCCTTATCACCGCGTACTCTATGAAGTCAACACTTGACGTAGCCCATGTGGGTCAGATTACATCTAAGCCCTAAGTGGTTAAGCGCTTAGATAAATGTCATCGACCCGTCAGAGGAACCCCATGACCATGGTTTCGCCCCTCACGGCCGGCACGGCCGAGATGATCAGTGCTCGACTCGAGCGCTTGCCGATGAGCCGGTGGCACGTCAAAGCGCGCGTGATCGTCGGCGCCGTCACCTTCTTCGACGGCTTCGATCAGCTGATGATCGCGTACTCGTTGCCGCAACTGGCGCCCAAGTGGGGACTGTCGGGCTCGGGCATCGCCTGGGTGATCGCGATCGGCGGCATCGGCATGCTGCTCGGTGCGCTCGGCGGCGGCTGGTTGGCGGACCGGGTGGGCCGCCTCAACGTGATCATGGGCTCGCTCGCGCTGTACGCAGTGATGAGCCTGGGAATGGCGTTCACCGACAGCCTCGAGCTGTTCCTCGTCTTCCGATTCATCCAGGGCATCGGGCTCGGCGCCGAGGTCCCGGTCGCGGCCAGCTACATCGGAGAGATCACCAAGGCCCACAAGCGCGGCCGGTTCGTGCTGATGTACGAGGTGATCTTCCCGATCGGCCTGGTCGTCTCGGCGGTGGTCTCCGCCTGGGTGGTTCCGAACTTCGGTTACAAGGTGCTGTTTGCGCTCGGCGCCCTGCCGCTGCTCTTGCTGCCGCTGCTGCGCAGGCTCCCCGAATCACCCCGCTGGCTCGCCTCCCGCGGCCGCATGGACGACGCCGAGCGCGCGATGACCGTGATCGAGGACGAGATCACCACGAAGTACGGAAAGGCGCTCCCGGAGCCGGTACCGCTCGCGGCCGCACCGGTGCAGATCAAGCGGGCCAAGTTCAAGGAGCTGTTCCAGGGCGTCTACCGGCGGCGGACGTTGATGCTCGCGTCGATCTGGCTGACCGCGTACTTCGTCAATTACGGCATCGCCGCCTGGTTGCCCACCCTCTACAGCAAGGTGTTCCACCTCAGCGTGGACACCGCCCTGCACTACAGCATCGTCACCTCGGTCGCCGGCCTCGTCGGCTGTGTCCTCGTGGCCCTGCTGATCGACAACCTCGGTCGCCGGATCTGCATCTCGGTGTCGATGGTCCTGTGCAGCACGATGCTGTTCATGCTGGCCGCGACCGGCACCGACTCGGCGACAAAGGTGCTGTTCTGGTCCGCCGGATCCGCGCTGTTCGTGTTCGCCGTCAACATGGCCCTGTACGTCTACACCGCCGAGCTGTACCCGACCCGGATGCGCGCCCTCGGCTGCGCGTTCGGCGGGGCCGCCGGCCGGCTCGGGATCGTCATCGGACCGCTGGTGGTCGGCTTCGTCCTCGACAGGGGCAGCTCGCTGACCGTGCTGTTCGCCATGTTCGGGGTCGTCGCACTGGTCGGCGCGGCCGTGGTCGCGGCGTTCGCGGTGGAGACCAAGGAAAAGACCCTCGAGGAGATCTCCCAGTGAGCACGTCATACGAGGTGGCCGGGGCATTCGAACCCGTGCAGAACGAGATCTTCATCGGCGGCTGCTGGAAGCGGGGCGCCGGGGCCGACGGCGCGGTGGTCGATCCCGGCACCGGCCAGGTCCTGCAGACCGTCAGTCAGGCCACTCTCGACGAAGTGGACACCGCGGTGGCGCAGGGCGCGGCCGCCGCCGCGGACCCCGCATGGCGGGCCCTACTCCCGCATCAGCGGGCCCGGTTCCTGCACCGGATCGCGGACGCCATCGACCGAAACGCCGAGCGGCTCGCCCTGCTGCAGAGTTACAACACCGGCAAGACGCTCGCCGAGACGCGGGGCCTGGTCTCCAGCGCGGCAGGAACGTTCCGGTACTTCGCCGCGGTGCTCGAGACCGCCGACGAGGACCTGACCACCCAGCGCGGTAATTACCTGACGATGAGCGTGCGCGAGCCGATCGGCGTCGTCGGGGCGATCGCGCCGTGGAACTCCCCGGTCGCAAGCGACGCGCAGAAGATCGCGCCCGCCCTCGCCGCAGGCAACGCGGTGGTCCTCAAGCCGGCGGAGTGGACGCCCCTGGTGTCTCTGGCACTGGCACGGATCATCGACGAGGCCGGGCTGCCGAGCGGCCTGCTGTCGGTGCTGCCGGGAAAGGGGTCGGTGATCGGGGACGCGATCGTCAACCACCCCGGCGTCGGGAAGGTGACGTTCACCGGCGGCACCAGGACCGGCCGGATGGTTGCGCACGCCGCGGCCGAGAAGCTGATGCCGGTCTCGCTCGAGCTCGGCGGCAAGTCGCCGACCATCGTGCTCGCCGACGCCGACGTCGAGCAGGCGGTCAACGGGATCATGCACGGGATCTTCTCCTCCACCGGGCAGAGCTGTATCGCCGGCTCCCGACTGTTCGTGGACCGGCGGATCTACGACGACTTCCTTGCCCGGCTGGTCGAGAAGACCACCCGGCTGCGGGTCGGGCCCGGCCGCGAACCGGGCACCCAGGTGGCGCCGATGGTGCACGCCAAGCACCGCGATTCCGTCGCCCGCTACGTCGACCTCGCCCGCGCCGAGGGTGGTCGAATCCTCTGTGGTGGAGGAATTCCCGACGACGACCGGCTGCGCGACGGGGCGTACTACCTGCCGACGGTGATCGACGGGCTGACCAACGACTCGCGCACCTGCCAGGAGGAGATCTTCGGTCCGGTGCTGGTCGCGCTGCCGTTCGACGGCGAGGACGACCTGCTGGCGCAGGCGAACGACTCGGTGTTCGGCCTGGCGTCGGGGATCTGGACCGCGGACTACCGCACGGCGTGGCGGCTGGCACGACGGCTGCAGGCCGGCACCGTGTGGATCAACACCTACAAGCAGTTCAGCATCTCCACGCCGTTCGGCGGCGTGAAGGAGAGCGGGCTCGGGGTGGAGAAGGGACGCGCCGGCATCGCCGCCTACTCCCGGCAGAAGAGCATCTACCTCGGGCTCGACGACCAGCCGAACCCCTGGGCCGACTGACCTGACCCGGGGTGGGGAGAAGAAAATCTCGGGACCCCTTCACACCTATATATTTAAGCGCTAAGATATTGAGACCTAAGTCACTGGAGGCAAGGCCATGAACGAACCGATCGCGCGCCTGCGGTCCCTGCGCTCGGTGGAGCTGCGGACCACGGCTTGCACCGATTCCACGGACTTCTACTCGGAGGTCTGGGGCCTGCGTGTCGTGGAACAGGGCACCGACGCGGCCTGGCTCCGCGGCACCGGCGATCAGCATCACGCTCTGCAGCTCACCGCCGCCGACCGCAACGGACTGGGCCGGATCACCTTTGCTGTCGGCACGCCCGCCGAGGTGGACGAGGCGGCCCGACGCCTCGAGTTGCGCGGCATCCCGCTCGTCTCCGGGCCCGGTCCCTCCGGCGGTGTCGGCGGGGGATACGGGCTGGCGTTCGTGGACCTCGAGGGCCGTGTCATCGAGCTTCTCGCCGACACCCTCGCGGTGCCCCGGCTCGGCCGCGAGGACGCGGTCCCGGTCGGCGTCACGCACGTGGTCCTCAACACCGTCGACATCGACGCGGCCGTGCGTTTCTACGGCGACGTCCTCGGCATGCGGGTCTCGGACTGGTCCGAACACCAGATGGCGTTCCTGCGCTGCAACTCCGACCACCACAGCATCGCCTTCAACCAGGCGCAGTGGACGTCGGTGAACCACGTCGCGTACGAGATGTCGACGGTCGACCACTTCATGCGGGGCATCGGCCGGCTGCGTCAGCACGGCGTGCTGCCGCTGTGGGGCCCGGGCAAGCACGGCCCCGGCGACAACACCTTCTCCTACTTCGCGGATCCCGCGGGCCTGGTGTGCGAGTACACCTCCGGCATCGCGCAGGTCGACGAGGACCGCTGGCTGTGCAAGGTGTGGCGCCGGGTTCCCGAGCTGTCCGACCTGTGGGGCACCGCCGGTCCGCCGTCGAAGGAGGTTCGCGACCACATGGCAGGCGTCGCTGACCCGGGTGCGTTCGAGCGGGTCGCCGCGCTGTCCGCCGAGGCGACCCGATGACCCGCCTGACCGCCGCGCCGGCGAAAATCGCTGTCGTCGGGTACGGCAGCATCGGGCGGACCGTGGTCGAGCGTCTGCTGCTCGGCGCGGTCCCCGACGCCCGGCTGGTCGCGATCGTCGACCAGGATCCGATCACGAATCCGCCTGTCCCGCAGGTGGATCTCGACGAGGCTGTCACGGTCAGCGACGTCGTCGTCGAGTGTGCCGGCCAGTCCGTGGTCGTCGACCACGGCGAGGCGATCCTCGAGGCCGGCCGCGACCTCCTGATCTCCTCGGCCGGCGCGCTCACCGACCCGGACTTCGCGCAGCGGCTGCGTAAGACCGGTCCGGGGCGGGTGCTGTGCACCACGGGCGCGATCGGCGGACTCGACCTGCTCGCCGCCGCCTCCGACGCCGCCGCATTCGACACCGTGACGGTCCGGACGACCAAGAAGCCCGCCGCGCTGGTGCAGCCGTGGATGGACGCCGAGCGGGCCGCCGAGATCACCTCGGCGACGCTGCCGATGCTGGTGTTCGAGGGTGACGCGACACAGGCCGCGCGGCTGTTCCCGCGCTCGCTCAACGTTGCGGCCGCGGTGTCGTTCGCGGTGCAGGACGCGCACCTGGTCCGGGTGGAGCTCGTCGCCGACCCGGGCGCGGACCTGACCCGGCACGTGATCAGCGCGCGGGGTCCGATGGGACGCTACGAGTTCCAGATCGAGAACCTGCCCAGCCCGGACAACCCGCGCACCAGCGGGATCGTCCCGTTCGCGGTGCTGCGGTCGCTGTCCACGCTGCTCGGGCGACCCGGACTGATCGGATAGAAGTGATGGCAGACCTCCACGTCACCGACGTCGGCACCGGACCCGCGGTGCTGCTGCTGCACGGGATCGGCGGCAGCGCCGACTCGTTCGCTCCGCAGTTCGACGAGCTGGCCGGACGGCTTCGGCTGTTGGCCTGGGACGCACCGGGTTACGCCCGCTCCGCGGACCCGGACGGCCCGCTGAGCCTCGACGACTACGCCGACGCCGCCGCCGAGGTGATCCGCGACCGCTGCGGCGACAGCGGCGCGCACGTCCTCGGGATGTCCTGGGGCGGGGTGATCGCCACCCGGCTGGTGCTGCGGCACCCGGAACTGGTGCGCAGCCTGATCCTCGGCGACTCCACCGTGGGCTCCGCCGCGACCGCCGAGTCCGCGGCGGCGATGCGCTCGCGCGCCGGCCAGCTCGCCGAGCTCGGTCCGGCCGAGTTCGCCGCAGAAAGGGCACCCAAGCTGTTGTCCGGCACCGCATCCGACGAGCAGGTGCGGGCGGCCGTCGCGGCGATGGCCGACGCGATCCGGCTGCCCGGTTACCGCCACGCGGCCGAGTCGATGGCCGCTACCGACCACACCGCGGACCTGACCCGGATCGACACACCGACGCTGGTGCTCTGCGGCGGCGCCGACACCGTCACCGGTGAGGCCTCGAGCCAGGTTCTCGCAGGCGGCATCCCCGGCAGCGTGTTCGTCACCGTGCACGGCGCCGGCCACCTCGCCAACCAGGAACGCCCCGCCGCCTTCAACGCGTGGTTCGAGTCATTCGTCCACATCACCGAGCGCCTTCACAACCACTGACGCACAACCGAAGCAAGGAGAACCCATGTCCAACCAGACCGCCGCACCCGCCCCCGGCACGCTCGAGTACGACTCCGCCGACCTCGCCGACTACACCGACTCGCTGATCCTCACCCGTGCCACCCGGCACGAGGATTTCGACACCCTGAGCTTCCAGGAGAAGGCTGGCCCGCAGTTCCGGCGTGCGCAGATCCGCTACGTCGGGTCCGGCGCCACCGGCAACCACGAGGGCGACACCCGCACCATCGCCTCCCGCGGCTTCACCTTCTCGAACATGCTGCTGCCGCCGGGCGGCGAGGGCCCCGAGCACACCCACCACGACGTCGAGGAGGCCTTTTTCGTCCTCGAGGGCCAGGTCGAGGTCGGAATCCACCGCGAC
Organism: Rhodococcus sp. P4_C10; assembly: GCF_056402135.1. Taxonomy (NCBI): domain Bacteria; kingdom Bacillati; phylum Actinomycetota; class Actinomycetes; order Mycobacteriales; family Nocardiaceae; genus Rhodococcus; species Rhodococcus sp. P4_C10. The sequence continues at coordinate 28,381 of NZ_JBFUHZ010000042.1, forward strand.
GGCAAGGTCGAGAAGCGCACCCTCGGGTACCGCGACATGATCGTGGTGCCGGCCGGGGTGCCGCGCAGCCTGAAGAACACGGGCGACGTCGACGCGCTGTTCTGCGTCATCATCGGCGCCCAGAAGCCGCAGATCCCGACCTACCCGGAGACCTCGGTCATGCACGGAATCACCCGCGGCTGATGACCGCCGCCGAATCCGGCCTCGACGGTCGCACCATCGTCGTCACCGGCGCAGGCCGCGGCCTCGGCCTGGCCATCGCCCGGCGGCTCGGGGCGGACGGCGCAACGCTGTGGCTTGCCGACGTCCGGGCTGACTGGGGCGAGCCGGCCGCCGAGCAGTTGCGCGCGGACGGCGTCAAGGCCCGGTTTGTCCACGTGGACCTGCGGGCCGCGGACTCGGTGCAGGCAATGGCCGACACGGTGACTGCCGACGGGCCGCTGTACGGGCTGGTGAACAACGCCGCCCTCGCGGACGGCGTGGGCGGCAAGGCTGTTCACGAGCTCGCGGTCGAGGACTGGGACCGGGTGCTGAACGTGAACCTGCGCGGCACCTTTCTGGTCAGCAGGGCGCTGGTGCCCTCGATCATCGAGCACGGCGACGGCCGGATCGTCACCATCGGCTCCGACGCCGCGTTGTACGGCTCGCCTCGGCTGGCTCATTACATCGCCTCCAAGGGCGGTGTCGCGGCGCTGAGTCGCGCCATGTCCCGCGACCTCGGCCCGTACGGCATCACGGTGAACACGGTGTCGCCGGGGCTCACCGAATCCGAGTCGGCGGCAATGGTTCCCGGACATCGTCACGAGTTGTACCGGCTGAACCGGGCGTTGACCCGCCCCCAGCAGCCGGCGGACCTGGTGGGCGCGGTCGCCTTCCTGATGGGCCCGGAGGCCGCCTACATCACCGGCCAGCAGCTGGTGGTCAACGGCGGCTTCGTCCTCAACTGATCACACCCCCCAGACCGACCCCGCACCGAATCGTCTACACCGCAGAGGAATTGCTCGATGGACCTGCAGATGAAGGACCGCACCTACCTGGTTACCGGCGGCAGCTCCGGCATCGGGCTCGCCACGGTGGAACTGCTGCTCGCCGAGGGCGCCAACGTCGTCACCTGCGCGCGGAACCTGGGTCGCCTGGAAGCGGCGATCGCCCCGCTCGGCGACAGCGATCGGATCCACACCGCGGCGTGCGACGTGCGGGACACCGCCGCGGTGCAGCGCATGGTCGCCGACGGCACCGACCGGTTCGGCGGCCTCGACGGCCTGGTCAACAACGCGGGCGGATCCAGGATGAAACCCCGCGACCAGGTCACCCTCGACGACTGGCGCGACGAGCTGGACCTGAAGTTCTCCAGTGTGATCAACACCGTCGAGGCGGCGTTGCCCTACCTGACCGTGTCGCCGGTGGCGTCCATCGTCAACATCAACGCGGTGCTGGCCCGCCAGCCCGAGCCGCGCCTGGTCACCACCAGCGCGGCCAGGGCTGGACTGCTGAACCTGAGCAAGTCGCTGTCGCTCGAGCTGGCCGGTCAGGGCGTTCGGGTGAACTCCGTCGCGCTCGGCCTGGTCGACACAGGACAGTGGCGCCGCCGCTACGAGAAGTCCGGCGCCGCAGCGACCTTCGCCGACTGGGAGGCAGAGATCGCCGCCGACCGCGGTATCGGTCTCGGCCGGTTCGGCCGCGCCGACGAGGTGGCGAACATCATCGCCACTCTGCTCTCGCCGCGGGCGTCGTACGTCACCGGCACCACCGTCGACGTGGACGGGGGAGTGGCGCGCTATGTCTGAGTTCACGAAATCTGTACGCCCCGAAGGGAACACCATCATGACCTCCGAGATCACCGGCAACGGCGGGGACCTGCTCGTGCAGGTGCTCCGCGAGGCCGGCGTCGACACCGTGTTCGGCATCGTCAGCGTGCACAACCAGCCGCTGGTGCAGGCCGTCAGCAAGCACCTGCGGTTCGTGCCGGTGCGGCACGAGGCCACCGCGGTCAGCGCGGCGGACGGCTACGCCCGGGCCACCGGCGGGCTCGGCTGCGCGCTCACCAGCACCGGGACCGGCGCGGGCAACGCGGCCGGCTCGCTGATCGAGTCGCTCAGCGCCGGCACCTCGGTGCTGCACGTGACCGGCAACGTGGAGAGCCGGTACCTGGGCTCGGGTCGCGGCTTCATCCACGAGACCAAGGACCAACTCGGCATGCTCGAGGCGGTGTCGAGCTACGCGGCAAGCATTCTCGACGCCGAGAGTGCGGGCAAGGTGTTGCGCGACGGCATCGCACGGGCGCTCGAGAAGCCGGGCGGCCCGGCAAGCATCGAGTGGCCGATCGATCTGCAGTACGCCGCGCAGACCTTCACCCCGCAGCAGCTCGCCGCGACGGCCCCGGCCCCTGCCGACCCGACCCAGGTCCGAGCGGCGGTCGAGCTGCTGCGCGGGGCTAAGCGCCCGGTGATCTGGGCGGGCGGCGGCGTCGCGCAGGCCGGCCCGCAGCTCACCGAACTGGTCGAGCGTTGGGGGGCGGCGCTGCTGACCAGCAACTCCGGTCGCGGCGCGGTGGCCGAGGACAATGCGCTGTGCATCGGCAACTACGGGAGCTCGCCGCTGGGCCGGGCGCTGCTCGCGGACGCCGACGTGCTGCTCTCGCTGGGCACCCACTTCCGGTCCAACGAGACCGGCGACTATTCGATGCCGGTGCCTGCGGTGCACGTGCAGGTGGACCTCGACGAGAAGGCGCTCGGCCGGGTGTACCCCACGCAGGCGGGGGTCGTCGCGGACACGGCGCAGTTCCTGGACGCGGTGCTGGCCTCGGACATAGGAGCTGCCGTCGATCCGGACTGGACGCGGCGCGCCCGCGAGACCCGCGAGCAGGTGCGCGCGAAACAACGCGCGGGCCTGGGCGACCACGCAGCGCTGTCGGACGCGGTTCGTGCGGTGCTGCCGCTCGACTCCGTCATCGCCAGGGACGTGACCATTGCGTCGAGTTCGTGGGGCAACCGGCTGCTGCCGATCCACGACCCGAAGTCCAACGTCTTCCCGCGCGGCGGCGGCATCGGGCAGGGCCTGGGCATGGCGATCGGTGCCGCGCTGGCCGACGAGACCAGGCCCACGTTGGGCCTGGTCGGCGACGGCGGATTGGCCGTGCACTTCGGCGAGCTGCTCACGATGGCCCAGGAGCAGCCGTGGCTTGTGCTGTTGGTCTGCAACGACGGCGGCTACGGCGTGCTGCGAAACATGCAGAAGGGCGGCGGTCAGGAGACGTACGCCGTCGACCTGGTCACCCCGGACTTCGCGTTGCTGGCAAGGTCGATCGGGGTGCCGTACCAGCGGATTTCCGGTGCCTCCGAGGCGCGTTCCGTGCTCGAGTACGCGGTGGCGCTGCGCGGTCCGGTGATCGTCGAGGTCGACCTCGCCGCGTATGGCGAGATGCCGTCGCCGTTCACCCCGCCGGTGACGGTGCCGGGGACCGCGGCGCACTAGAACCCGACCGGGATGGCGGCGTGGCACCGGTGTCGCGTCGGTGCCACGCCGCCATTCCGCGTTCAGGGCCGAAGAAAAAGATGTTCGGGCGGGCTGTGGCGCAGATTACATCTTAGCGCTAAGCTATTGAGCACTGAATGAACTGACCTCGGTCGGTGACGAGAGGTAGCGAGGATGAAACTCGAAACGGGAACCGTCGAGCTGGTGGTCCGGCAGATGCGGTGGGAGTCGAACGACGTCATGTCGGTCCGGCTCGAGCACGGTGACGGCGGCGCGGTCGCGGCCTGGACGCCCGGCGCGCATCTCGACCTCCACCTCGGCAAAGGCCTGGTCCGGCAGTACTCGCTGTGCGGCGATCCCGACGACAAGACCGGCTACCGCATCGCCGTGTTCCGTGATCCCGCGAGTCGGGGCGGATCCCGGCACGTGCACGATGTCCTGCGCCCCGGCCACACGGTGCCCGTCAGCAACCCGCGCAACAATTTCGAGCTGCTGGACTCGCCGAAGTACGTGTTCATCGCCGGCGGCATCGGCATCACCCCGATCCTGGCGATGATCGGCGAGGCCCAGCGCCGCGGCGCTGCCTGGGAACTGCACTACGGCGGCCGAAGCCGCGAGGGCATGGCCTTCCTCGACGAACTCCGCGAGTTCGGCGACCGCGTCCACGTGGTCAGCGAGGACCGTGAGGGGGCCCTCGACCTGGCGGCCCTGCTCGCCACCCCACACGCCGACACGCTGGTGTACACCTGCGGGCCCGAGGGCCTGCTCTGCGCGGTGGAACGGATCGGTGCGGACTGGCCGGCCGGGGCCATCCAGCTCGAGCGATTCAAGCCGAAGGCGCGCGCCAGGGACGAGGAGCCCGACGCCGACCGCCCGATCCGTGTGGTGTGCAGCCGCTCCGGGATCAGCGTCACCGCCGCACCGGACAAGACCATCCTCGACGCGCTCGAGGGCGCAGGGATGAACCTGCCGAACTCGTGCCGTGAGGGCATGTGCGGCAGCTGCGAAACGCGCGTGCTGCAAGGGGTTCCGGACCACCGGGACTCCGTGCTGTCGAGCGCCGAAAAGAATTCCGGCAAAACCGTCATGATTTGCGTCTCGCGGGCCCGCACCGACGAGCTCGTACTGGACCTGTAGGAGGAACCCGATGAGTCTCTATCTTGTTGAACACCAGTCGCGTTCGGGGGGCCCCACCCCGTACGAGCTGAAGCTCGCCGGCGCCATCGAGGAGGTGTTCGGGGAGGGCGGTCACGGACTCGAGGAACTCGTCGAGGGCCTCAACGAGCGTGGCATCCACGGCCCCGACGGGCAGCCGTGGAGCAGCGAGACCTTCACCGCCGAGATCGCCCGGATGGGAGCACAGTAATGGCGAACGTACTCAACCGCGGACCGCTGTCGAGTGAGCAGATCTTCACGACAGGCATGCGCGACCAGTGGCATGCGGTGTGTCCGTCGCACTTCGTCGAGCGGGGCGGCATGCACCGCGTCACCCGGCTCGGAGAGGACTGGCTGCTCTTCCGGCAGGCCGATGGCACGGTCCGGATGCTGGCCGACCGGTGCCCGCACCGCGGCGCCCCGCTCTCCCAGGGGCAGCACCTCGGCGACCGGATCGCCTGCAAGTACCACGGCGTCCAGGTCGACGGCGACGGCACCGTCGTCTCGGTGCCCGGCATGCCGGGCTGCAACCTGGAGGGCAAGCGCCTGGTCACCAGCCTGCCCGTGCAGGAGGTCGGGGGCGCAATCCTCGCCTGGTTCGGCACCGATCCCAGCGCCGAGCCGGCGCCGCTCCAGCTGCCCGATCCGCTTGTCGACGAGGGTGTTTCGGCCTTCCTGTGCTACGCCGAGTGGGAAACCCCATGGCGCTTCACCCTCGAGAACCTGCTCGACCCGATGCACGGCGCTTTCCTGCACCGGGAGTCGCACTCGATGTCCGGTGGCGAGACCTCTGCCCGATTCCGGATCCGAGAGACCGAGCGCGGCTTCTTCTTCGAGAAGACCGACCAGCGCGGAGTGAACTTCGACTGGGTGGAGTTCTGCCGCACCGGCGCGGATTGGGTGGACCTGGAGATCCCGTACCCCGCGACGGCCGGCCCCGGCGGGCCGTTCGGCATCGTCGGCATGGGCACCCCGATCGACGCGCACACCACCGCGGTGTTCTTCTGGCGCTACCGCCGCGTCAGCGGCTGGGAACGTGATGTGTGGCGGTTCCTGTACCGCACCACGCTCGAGGAGCGGCACTGGGTGGTGCTCGAGCAGGACAGAGTGATGCTCGAGGGCATGGCCCACGACGCAGACCAGGCCGAGAACCTCTACCAGCACGACCTCGGGGTGATCCGGCTGCGGCGGCTCTACCTCGCGCAAGCCGAGGAACAGGCGGCCGCGATGGCGCCGACGGAACCGGCGCTCGTATAGCCCAACCGAAAGTTCCCTAATGTCACATCGGCTCACCTCGAGTGACTCAATGTGACATTAGGGAACTTCGGGCCGGTGTACGCGCTATGCGGAATGCTGCTCAGAGTCCGGGGATTCGCTCGACTCGATCGAGTGCTCGAGCTTGCGCAGCAGCCCGGCGAGTTGGTCACGCTCCGCTGCGCTCAGGCCGGCGAGCATCCTGGCCTCGTTCGCGAAATGCTCGAGCGCCGCTTCCTGGATCACCCGCAGGCCCTCGTCGGTGAGCTGGGCGTACACCACCCGGCGATCCTCGGTGTCTCGCTCTCGGGTGACGAGGCCCGCCTTCTCCAGCCGGTCCACCCGCAGGGTCACCCCGCCAGTGGTCACCAGCGACATCTCGGCGAGCTGCCCGGAGGTCATCCGGAACGGCGGGCCCGAACGGCGCAGGGCCGCAAGGACGTCGAAGGATGCGATGTTGATGTCGTGTTTGTCGAAGACTGCGGCGAGCGAGGTCTGGTAGCGCAGATAGCTGCGATGCAGTCGGCCGAAGACGTGCAGGGCGGAGACGTCGAGATCGGGCCACTGACTGGCCCACTGGCTCACGATGTCGTCTACGGCGTCATGAGTGGGTACTGCATCGCGTGCCACGCGAACTCCTCGTCATCCGGGGCATACCTGACAATTGAGTGCCAAGATTTTCATCAGATTACGCGTCCGGGCTAGTTGCCCGTGCCTGCTACGCGCGCAACCGCGTCGATCTCCGCCGATGCGCCGTACGGCAGGCTGCTGACCTCGAGGAACGTCCGGGCGGGGCGGGGCTCGGCGAAGATCCGCTCGAACTGCCGGTTGGCCTCCTCGCGCAGGGTCAGGTCGGTGACGTAGTAGGTCAGCTTGACGACGTCCTGCAGTTCGCCGCCGACGGTCGCGAGGCGCTCGCACATGCGGTCCACGGCGGCGTCGAGCGCAGCCATGCGACCGGGCACGGCCGCGCCCTCGGCGTCGATGGACAATGCGCCGGAGACGAACGCCAGGCCGCCTGCGACGGTCGCGGGGCTGTACGGGTGCTGAGCCGAGACCTCGGTCATTGCGTGCTCACTTTCGGTTGGGGAGGCGGGGTTGCCCGCACCCGCCAATTTACCTTAGCGCTCAACAAAATGCACGGGGTTCTGTTCCGGAGCCTGCCGTTCCGCTGGACATACGTACGTCTGGGATCCGGCAACGTTATGACCAAAATCGGTGGGCGCGTCGGAAGCCGCGTGAATAGACCTGCGGCAGAAGGTCGCTCGCCGTCCGAGCGCTCTGATGGGGAGAGGATCGGCAGACCGCCCATGCGCGAATGGTGGCGAAATGGGACTCGCGACTGGATACCTACGAGGTGGTGGACAACTGAAGACTGCAAGGTCATGGCCACGATGCGCTTCCTGACATTTCAGGTATAGCGTCATCACAGGAAGTCGCGAACTGAGGGAACGCTCGATGATGATCTCTGTGAAGGACAAGCTTGGAAATCTGCCGCTGGAGTTGACCAGTTTCATCGGTCGGCGCCGGGAGATTGACGAGACGAGGAGGTTGCTGGCGACCACGCGGTTGGTGACGTTGGCTGGCATCGGTGGTGCCGGCAAGACCCGGTTGGCGTTGCGGGTTGCGAAGGATTCGCGGCGGGGTTTCGCCGACGGGGTGTGGTTTGTCGCGCTCGGCGATCTGCACGATTCTGCCTTGTTGGCGGAGACTGTTGCCGCTGCACTCGGGCTGCCGAATCAGTCGGGCCGCCCCGTGTCTCGTGTGCTGATCGACTACCTCTCCACCAGGCAGACGTTGGTGGTCCTGGACAATTGCGAGCACTTGGTGGGTGCTGTCGCCGATTTGGCGCAGGCACTGCTGCGATCATGTCCGGACCTACGAATCTTGGCCACGAGCCGCGAGGTTCTCGGGGTGGACGGGGAACGGGTGTTGCGGGTGCCTGCGCTGACGGTTCCGGGCGCGGGGCAAGCCCCGTCGCTGGATGCGATGCCCGGGTACGAGTCGGTGGCGCTGTTCGTCGCACGGGCCGCTGACCGCCAGGCGGATTTCGCGCTCACCGAGGCCAATTGCGCTGCAGTGGCGGGCATCTGCGACAGGTTGGACGGGCTGCCGTTGGCGATCGAGTTGGCGGCGGTGCGGATCCGGGCGATGTCCGCCGAGCAGATCCTGCAGCGCCTGACCGACCGGTACCGGCTGTTGACCGTCGGTTCCCGGGTTGCACCGACCCGGCAACAGACGTTGCGGTCGTGTGTGGACTGGAGCTACGAGCTGTGCGATGCCCGGGAACAGAAGCTGTGGGCCTGGTTGTCGCTGTTCGTGGGCGGTTTCGAGCTGGCTGCGGCCGAGGGCATCTGCCCCGAGGAGCTGGTCGCCGACGATCTTCTCGACGCGGTGGGCTCGCTCGTGGACAAGTCGGTCCTGGTCCGTGAGCAGGCCGGGGCGGTCGTGCGCTTCGGCATGGTCGAGATGATCCGCGACTACGGCCGGGAGAAGTTGCGTGAATCCGGCGACTACGACCGGGCCCAGCGGCGTCACCTCGAGTGGTACGAACGACTGGTGCTGCGTGCGCAGTCCGAGTGGATTGGCCCCCACCAGGCGAACTGGATTGCCAGACTGGATCGGGAACAGCCGAACCTGCGGGGTGCGATGGCGTTCAGTCTGACCGAGCCGATCGTCGACACCGATCCAGATGTCAACGTGCGCATCGTCAATGCGTTGTTCGAGTTCTGGACGTGCCGGGGCCTGTTGTCGGAGGCCAGGCATTGGCTGGGCCGCGCCCTGGCAAGCTCCGGCACCGCGCGGGCCGAGGAACGTCTGAACTCGCTGTACGGCGACAGCGTGTTGGCGGGACTACAGGGTCAACTCGGCGAGGCTGCGGCACGGGTCGCGCTGTGCCTCGAGCTCGCAGCACAGCTGGGAGACGCGGAGTCGCTCGAGGTCGCGAACTTTGCGAGAGGGCATCTCGCCTTGTACAGCGGAGATCTCGCTGGTGCGGTCGAGTGGTACCGGGCCGCTCTCGCAAATGCAGGTGCACCGGTCACGGCCGAGTCCGGTCCGAGTCGAACCGTGTCCCGAACCGCCCGACAGATAGGCGGTCTCCTCGGCCTCGCGCTCGCGAGCGGACTGTTGGGGGACGAGGAGACTGCCGATGCCTGCCATGAGCAGGTGCTGGCGATCACCACCCCTCAAGGTGAGGCCTACTACCGCGCGTACTCGTTGTGCGCTCTCGGCCTGACAGCCTTCCGGGCGGGCGAGGCCGATCGGGCCGCAGCCCTGATGGAACAGACGTTGCGGCTGATCGGAAAGGTCAGCGTCCCGTTCGTGGCTGGCTGGTGCCTGGAGACGTTGGCCTGGGTCGCGATACGCGAACACAAGCCGACGCGTGCCGCCGTCCTGATGGGTGCCGCCGAGAGAATCTCGCAGACGCTCGGGAGTGTTTCGGTGACCCAACCGCACCTGCTCGGGAACCACGACGAATGTGAGGCCGCCACCCGGGATGCGCTTGGGAGTCAAGCCTACAGCGAGGCATTTCGCACCGGTGCCGCCATGGGCATCGGCGACGCTGTCGCCTACGCACTGGGAGACCACCGCGCCGACAAGCCCCCGACAAGATCAGCCGCATCCGTGTTGACTCGCCGCGAAACCGAGGTGGCAAACCTCGTCGCAGCCGGCCATTCGAACAAGGTGATCGCGTCCATGTTGGTGATCTCACCGCGGACTGCCCAGGGCCACGTCGAGCACATCCTGACCAAGCTCGGGTTCACCTCGCGGACTCAGATCGCGGCCTGGATTACCGAGAAGAATTGGAATCGACAGCTCTGATCCGGAGTGGAGGGACCGTCTTGCTGGGACAACATGCGGGTTGTCCCAGCCATCGAGGTTCAGCGCACCAGATGGCCATGGCGAAGTCCGCTTGGCCGTGGGCGATCGGACCCGCTCGGACGAGGGCCGCGTGAGCGCGCCGGAGGGGGGATGCGGTTCGCTCCGTCCAATCATGCTGTCTAACAGGTTCATTCGTGAGGTGTGGGTGGAGGGGCGGTGGGTAGAGAGGAGAGGGGTGTTCACCAATGCCGGTTCGTTCTGCGCCGCATGCGGATTGGATGGTTGACCAGTCGGTGATCTCCCCTGTGGGGGCTCCAGATCACGCAAATCTGGATGGGTTCCAGCGTGGTTGCGACGTTTGGGGATCCAAATGCCTCGGCAACGGACGCGCGTTCGCCCTGGCTTCCGGTCCGAGGGAACCGGGAGCCAGGGCGAACCGTCGACCAGGCCTGACAGTCGCGCCGTGGCGCCACTCTCCGTGAAAACGATATTTTCACTCGGTCTCGACAGAGGCTACGGGACGTTCGCCAGGCCCGCCAGTCCTGTGAGGCGACGCGAACAATCGGCCGGCAGCCGTGCAGCGCGGGACTGTCGTCGAATCCGGACACCGTCCACCTGTCTGTGAACGGTGGCAAGCCTCGGTCGGTCGAATCAAACCTGCGGGTTGGCCGAGGTGGCCCACGCCGCAGAGCGAGGGGCGGGGGCCTGCACGGACATGGGACCGATCAACCGGATGGATCGGTCGCGTCGGGCGCCGTTGTCGCGCTGAAAGAGGTGGCGACGAGTGCGGCCATCTCGGTGAGCCCAGCGACGTCGTTGGGATCGACGAGTCGCTTTTGTGCCTCTGCGCGGCAGGCGACGCCGAAGAACGAGTCGAAGATGATCTCGGCCGCGGCTTGCGCGGGTTTCGTGTCGTCTTCGCCGCGGAGATCGGCGATTGCCTGAACGAGTGGCTGCAGGAGTTGCTCGCGCATCGCTGCGAGTTCGGTGGGGAACACGGTCTCCCATCGGTACGTGTGGAGCAGGATTGCTCGATACCCCTGCAGTGGGTCCTGGGTATAGGGGACGACGACGGCCCGAACCCATGCGTCGACACGTTCGAGCGGTGTGCTCGCCGATGACATTTGTTCGATGACATAGCTGGTTTTCGTGGTGGTGCCATCTTGTAGGACTGCGATGATCAGCTCTTCCTTCGAGTTGAAGAGCCGGTAGAACGCGCGGGTTGCGAGACCCGCTCGCTCGAGGATTGCGGCGACAGGGCGATCCACCTGACCGGTTTCGGCGATGAGGCTGCTGCAGGCGCGAATGAGGCGCTGCGCCTCCGTGAGGTATTCGTCACGCTGCCGTCCCAACAGCCGATCGACGGCAGCGGTAGCGATGGGGTTGACGGCCTCTTTGTCTGCGGAAGTCACCTTGTCAGTCCTCGTGGTTGTGGCGAAGTTGCCAGTCCGCGGAGTCGGGGCCCGTGATTCGCAAGGCTTACTACCGGGACTGCTCGGGACCCCGAGCGTAAATCCCATACTCGAAGTTGAAAATGGCGTTGTCAAAAAGAGCTCACAACGGCTACGCTGCGGCGCACCAATGTGATGCAAGTCATTGGCATCGCCCACCTTGATGGTTTGCCTGGAGGTAACTGTGTTTCTGTCCATGTCGCGTCGCCTTGCGACACCCTTCGTCGCGGTGACCGCTGCCGTGGGCCTGCTCTTCGCAGGTACCGGGGCGGCTCTCGCTGATGACCCGCCGGTCTCTCAGATCTCGGGGACCGCCGCCAACCTCACCTTCAGCGCGAATGTCGTCGGCTCCAGCGTCGTCCACCCGGGTGACACGGTCTCGTTCCAGTACGACATCGCGAAGCCGAGCGGCGTCACTCGCTACGTCACCTCGTGGAAGAGCCTCGTCCCGCCCGGCTTCAGTTACGTGGAGGGCAGCGCGAGCGTCAACTACGGGTTCAAGATCACGAACGTCGAAGCGGACGGTGTGAGGGTCCAGTGCAACTCCGGCTGCAGTGTCCTGGGCGGCGGCTTCGTGGTCGGCAATCCGATCCGCTACACGGTGAGCTACAAGATCCCGGCGGACTTCGCCTTTGGTCGCTACAACACCGGCGTCGGGTTCGACGTCTACTCCTACTCCGGCTCGCAAGGCGGCAGCGGCGTGCAGATCGACGTCGTCGACCCCGCCGTGGATACCACTACCGATCTGCAGATCCCGGCGAACGCCAAGACCGGTGATTCGGTGTCGTTGGCAGCGAACGTCGGCCCGGCCAACGCGGTCGGCACGGTGCAGTTCAAGGACGGTGGCACGAACATCGGTGGTCCGGTGACGGTGTCGGGTGGTGTGGCGACCCTGCCGCACACCTTCGACACGGTCGGTACGCATAACGTCTCGGCGGTGTTCACCGCGGGTGCGGGCTTCCACGACTCGGTGTCGGCCGCGCAGACGGTCGACGTCACCGCGGACACCACCACCACGCTGACCGCTCCGGCCACCGCCGTGGTCGGTGAGGACGTCACCTTTACTGCGTCGGTGGATCCGTCGGCGGCGACCGGTCAGGTGCAGTTCAAGGACGGCGGGGCGAACATCGACGGCCCGATGAACGTGGTGAACGGTCAGGCGAGCGTGACCCGGAAGTTCGTCGAGGCGGGCAGTCACAGCGTCACCGCGAACTTCGTCGGTGCCGGTGGCTACAACGCCTCCAACTCCGCACCCGCCGAGTTGACCGTCAAGGACGCCGACTTCGGTACCACCACCACCGTGCTCGAGCCCGTTACCGCGACCGTCGGCACGCCGGTGAACCTGTCCGCGACCGTCGGTCCGATTCCGACCGGTGGTGACGTGAAGTTCCGCGTCGACGGCGTCGAGGTCGGCTCCGTGCCGGTCGGCACCGGCGACGGAGTCGCGATCCTGCAGCACACCTTCACCGCCCCCGGCACGGCCAAGGTCGTTGCCGAGTTCACCGGTACCCAGGGCTTCACCGGATCCACCTCGACCGAGTTCGACGTGACGGTCAAGGCGCCGGACACCCGAGAGGCCACCACCACCGCACTGGCGGTCTCCGGAAACGCCGTCGTCGGGCAGGCCATGAGCTTCAAGGCCACCGTCGCACCTGCCGGCGCCAACGGCACCGTCCAGTTCAAGACCGGCACCACCGCCATCGGCGCCCCCGTGCCCGTCATCGACGGCGTCGCCACCCTGACGCACACCTTCGACACGGCCGGGACCTACGGCGTCACCGCCAACTTCGTCGGTGGCGACGCGTTCAAGGACTCCGTCTCCGGCCCGACCGTGGTCAACGTGGCCGCGGCCGGCACGCCCGGCGAAGGCGGAACCGGTTCACTCTCGAGCCTGTTCGGTAGCTGACGTCCGCCGTTGCCGGACCGACCGTAGAGGCGCAGCCCTCCTCGGTCACGGTCGATGCCCCGGGCGAGGTGAACGCCGGCGACCAGTTCGACGTTTCCATCACGCCGCCGCCGATCACCTTCCCGAACTCGGTGTCGGCGGCGACCGTGCAGAACGTCTCGCGGATCAAGATCGACGTCGCCATTCCGCAGAACGCGGAGTTCCTCGGTGCCGACATCGTGCCCGGTACGGGCTTCGGGCTCAGCGGCGTTACGCCGAACATATTGCGAGTCAACGAGAACGGCAACGTCGACCCGAACGGGACCATTATCCGTCTCTCGGGCAACAACGCGGTGATCGGAAACGGTCCCAATTCCAGCAAGAGCTCCGAGGGAGGCATCGTCGCGAAGGCGGTGTCCGGCACGAACACCACCTTCCAGCTGCCCCAGGTCAAGGCGCGACTGAGGGCGGGCGCGTCCGGCGACGTCGACATCAAGCTGCGCACCGCCGGCGCTGCAGGCCAGTGGGCGAACGATGCGAACTTCCTGACGTTCCTGCCGAAGGCCACGGCTCTGTTCGTCACCGCATGGGCCCCCACCCAGTGCACCCCGCGTGACGGCGCCAGCGCGCCCCTCAACTCGGGTGCCGGCGCGCTGGCGACGACGAGGATCGTCGAGGCCGACAAGGCGACCACGACGACGATCGTCGGACCCGGCGCCGTCAAGAACGGCACCCCGGTCACCTTGACCGCCAACGTCGCTCCCGGCGCCAACGGCGGCACCGTGCAGTTCAAGGACGGCGGCGCCCCGCTCGGCGACCCGGTCACCGTCGCGGGCGGCAGCGCGTCGATCTCGCCGACCTTCACCACCGACGGCGACCACTCGATCACCGCCGAGTACTCCGGCGCCACCGGCTTCCTGGCGTCCACCTCGGCCGCCAAGGTCGTCACGGTGACCACGGACGCACCCCCGGACGCGCCGACCACCACGACGGTGACCGCGCCGAACAACGCCAAGGTGGGCCAGGACGTCAACCTGACCGCGAAGGTCGATCCCGCGGGCAGCGGCGGCACAGTGAACTTCGTGGTCGACGACGGTGCCCCCATTCCGGGCATGGTCGGCACCGACGGCGTGGCAGTCGCGCCGTACACCTTCACCAGCACTGGTACCCACAAGGTTGTTGCGAAGTTCACCGGCACAACGGGATTCGCCCCGTCCGCCTCGCTGGCCTACCCGGTCAGCGTCACCACGCCCGCTCCGGCGGACGTGGACACCACGACCACGTTGGCCCCGCTCGGCACGGTCGAGAAGAACGTGCCGGTGGTTCTCGAGGCGACGGTCGACCCGGCCAACGCCAAGGGCAAGGTGCAGTTCAAGATCGGTGACGCACTGATCGGTGGACCGGTCGACGTGGTCGACGGTGTCGCGACCCTCACGACGACGTTCGCCAACTCCGGCACCTACAACGTCACCGCGGAGTTCACCGGTGCCGCGGGGTTCACCAGCTCGTCAGCGGCGCCGCAGACGCTGATCGTGCCCGGCGCGACCAACCCCGGCGGCGGTTTCGGCAGCCTCGGTAACCTGTTCGGTTCCTCCTGACAGGCACCAGCTCGCAAACGGGGTGCGCCGTTGACACAGTCGGCGGCGCACCCCGCGTTCGGGGCATCACTGCCCCGCAACGGCGGGAGTGTCAGATTTCCGGTTGGTCGGGTCTCGCCCGGGTGATCCGGGCCTCGAACGTGGTCGCGGACGCGCGTTCAGCGCTGGCTTCCGCCTCGCTGCCCATCGCGCTCCGACCTTCCCAGTCGGTCCAGTGCCAGGGTGGCGAGATAGAGACATTTCAGCACGGCCTGATCGGTAGAAAAGCGTCCACGGGCGCCGACGGCGCACCGGTACCGCACTGCGAACTGGTCACTGGCGGTAAGGCCGGCTCGTCTCAGTACCTGAAGTACGCAACCCCGGCGCAGTTCGCTGCGCACACCGTCGGTGTAGTCGCGAATGCCCATTGAACGTTCGGGTCGGTTCCGCGAGGATCCCAGGTGGCGATCGGCCCAGCGACCCCGGTCGGGAGAACCCCGAACGTTTCTGGAGGCCGCTGACCGGTGACGACGAACTTGGGGGACGGCGTCGACAACGCGTTGCGGTCGGTGACCACGCGGTAGAAGACCGTCGGATTCGAGTACCACGGCGGCTTTTGGGTTCCCGCGGCCTCGACGACCGGCATCCCGGCGTCGAATGCCGCGGTCAGCACCCCCTGCGTGAGGCCCCCAGGCAAGGTCGGCAGCGTAGGCGCTGAAGACCCCGAAGACAGCGGCGGCGGCGCGGGCGGGGGATTCGCCCCTGCGGCCGGCGCTAACGCGATCTCCATTCCCAAAGCCAGTGCGGACAACGCAAATACCCGTCGGCCAGCTATGACCATTCCATTCCCCCTGAATCGATCGATATCCAGTGATGTTTCAACGGCTGCAAGGAACATGAGTCAGTATTCGGCTCCGCCGGGAAGGCGTATGCGAGCTAGGACGAAAGCGCGCCGAAGAAGTTCCATGTGTCCACGGCCAACTGCACGACTGGTGCGAGGACGGCGCGAAGGAAGTCGGCGACCGGCAACGGTAGACCACCCAGCGGGTCGAACCCCGGCGGGCTCGCATTCGCCACGCCGCCGCCGAGCAGCACGAGCGCACCGACAAGTCCCACCGTGATCGCAGCTCTCATCTTCGTCATGCACAGTTCATCGCGCCGTACTGGACGGTCGTTACCTGGAGGACCAGGAGGTGTTCACCAAAGGTGGTTCATCATGGGCTGCAGGAGGATTGGATAGGGCGACCGGTCGGCAATCACGCAGCGAGGGCTCCTGATCACACAGATCTGGGCACGCTGACGTGCAGCTAGGGCGCGACCGCGGAACGCTGGAAGCGCTCGGTCCAGTCTTGCCGACGTTCGTCAAACAGGACGCCCGGTCAGTGCAGAATGGGAGTGCCGGGGCGACATCTCGAATAGGTTTGCCGGGTGGCGGAATTTGGGGGGCCTGATCCTGCATCCTTCGACCCGGAAACGGGCGACCGAGTCGACGACGATCCGCGCGAGACGACGGAATCGGCGGCGCCGAAACCGCGGCGCCGATCCGGTTGGCACGAACTGCCAATCCTCATCGGCGTTGCACTCGTGCTCAGCTTCCTCCTTCAGATGTTCGTGGGCCGGGTCTACCTGATTCCCTCGGAATCGATGGAACCGACATTGCACGGCTGCGCGGGATGCACGGGCGATCGGATCGTGGTGGACAAGATCGCCTACCGCTTCGGCGACCCGGAACCGGGCGACGTCGTGGTCTTCGAGGGGCCGCCGTCGTGGAACACGGACTATTCGTCGCGGCGGTCGGGGAACCCCGTGCTGCGCGGGATCGAGAATGTCGGCTCGGCAGTGGGTCTGGTGCCGCCGGACGAGAACGATCTCGTCAAACGTGTTGTCGCGGTGGCCGGACAGACGGTGCAATGCCGGCCCGGCGACGAAGGGCTGAAAGTCGACGGGAAGACGCTGGTCGAGCCGTACATCGACAGCCGTACATCGCCCCGCAACGGTGTCCCGTGCCAAGGGGTGTTCTTCGGCCCGGTGGTGGTGCCGGACGCCAGCGTGTGGGTGATGGGCGACAACCGGGCCAACTCGAAGGACTCGCGATTCCACATGAACGACGACCTGGGAGGTGCGGTCCCGGTGTCGAACATCATCGGCGAGGTGCGGCTCATCGTCCTTCCGCCATCACGGTGGGGAGTCGTGCACGCCGTCGACCCGCAGCGCTAGGCGGGAGTCGGTCGGCAGAATCTGTTACTGCGACTACGGGGGAGTGGCGGTCTACACCGATGACAGCTACTCGTCGACCGATCCCGCGTGCCCGGACACCCGCCCGGGCTCGGGGGCCGGCACCTCCGGCTATCCCTACGACCCGAGCCAAGACCGCGAGGGTGACGGAGTCGTCAGCGGCTACGAGAGATGCGGGACCCTGTGCGGTGAGGACCCCACCAGCGGCGAAACCCAACTGCAGTACCTCTGCCAGCAGGGAACCGTCACCGGGCGATCCTGCGAGGGCTACTGACCCCGGGTGCGCGGCATCTCAGGTGGGGACGCCGTTTCTGCAGGCCCGGCGATGAAGAGGTGCGCCGGGCCTGCACTGCAGCAGTGGGGGCGTCGGCCTGTATCGCCCACGGACGACACCGGTCAACTCCAGGACGCCGGCCGCGGCCCCGCGGCTGTCCACCCGCCTTGCGTCCTTCGCTGCGAATCAGATCAACCCCGGGGCCGTTGGGCGGAAACGGTCAGTTCAGGCGGCTGAGCAGATCCACGCGCTGGCGGGATCCGAGGCCGCTCAGGCGGCGGGTCTCGGCGATGCCGAGTTCGGTGATGATCTCGCGGGCGGTGACCTTGCCGACGCCCGGGAGCGATTCCAGGACGTAGAGCACCTTGGTGCGGCCGACGAGCTCGTCGGTGTCGGCACGCTTCACCACGTCGTCGAGGGTGATCGACCCGGCCTTGAGCGATTCACGGAGCTCGGAGCGTGCGCGCCGCGCGGCCGCAGCCTTCTCGAGTGCTGCAGCGCGCTGTTCGGGGGTCAGGGTGGGCAGTGCCATCAGGATGTCCTCTCGTCTGGCTGCCGGGCACGGACGGTCCGGCAGCATCGCACGGACCGTAGCGGGTGCTACTGACACCTCGACGGTCCGATCGCCGCCACGCAGCGCGTCGTCAAGGCGGACTGGGACAACGTCAACGTCAACGGCGGCGCTATTGCTCTCGGGCATCCCGTCGGAAGCACTGGCGCTCGACTGATCACCACAGTGCTGCACGAACTCGAGCGTCGCGGGCCACCACTGCGTTGATCGCGATGTGCTGCGGGGCGCTTTGGCGACCGGGACGATCATCGAACGTCTCCAGTCGGTCTCACGAATGAGAGAGATGGATGAGATGGGAGAGATGGCGGGATGTTCGCCGATGGCGATTCATCCTGGGCTGCATGCGCATTGGAAGGTTGACCAGTCGGTGGTCTCGTTCCACTGTGGCTCCTGATCACACAATCTGGATAGTTTCCACATCGTCGCGGTCGGGGAGTCCGATTGTAAGAATCGCCGCGCCGAGGCAGTTCGGCCGATCGACTCCGGGCCCCAGTCGTCGAAGCGTTGTGAATGCGGGGGGAGCGAGCTCTGTCGCAGAGCTCAGCGCAGCCGCTTCGTGAGATGGACCAATGCGTAGCCGGCAGGAGTCGGAGTGCGATGGGTTTCCTGGTATCCGAACCGGGCGTATAGCCGGAGATTGCCGACGCTGCGTTCGCCCGTGAACAACTGCAGATCGGTGACCGACTCAGGTAGACGATTCTCCACGAGTTCGAGCAGCCGACTGCCCAGCCCTCGGCCCTGCGCATCCGGGGCCACGACCAGCCTGCCCAACTCGGCCAAATGCGAATCAGCCGTGGAGCGGAACACGCGCACAGCAGCGACGAGACGATCGGCATCGTCGCGCAACCCGATTGCAGTCACTTCGGGCCGGGACAGCTCGCTCGTCAACTCGTCCAGTGACTGCGTCAACGGGGGAAGGTTCAGGTCGCCGTGGGCCTGTGCCTCGGTCACGTAAGCAGCACGCTGCAAGGTGAGCAGTTCACCCGCATCGTTCACCGTCAACGTCGCAGCCGATTCCATGGGCGCAACTATTGCAGGTCCTCGCCCGCCAGTACCCACATGCGAGCGGAGCGGGGCGAGTGAAGAGCAGGCGCGGCCAGGCCTGCAGCCAGACCAGAGAGAGGGATGGATCGAGACCGGTCGGCCAGCGAGACGGCCGGCGAGGCAGCAGAGGAGACCGGCCGGGCATTGGTACATGGACGCGTGGACGCCGTGCACAGAGAGAGAAGGGGTGTTCACCAATGTCGGAGCGTGCTGGGCTGCATGCGAACCGGATAGGTTGATCAGTCGGAAATCACACTTGAGAACGGCTCCAGATAACACAAATCTGGATGAGTTCCAGGGTTCATGTCGGTTGAAGTCCGTTGGGCCCAGGTTCCCTGGACTGACATTCAGGAGTGTCGCTGGAACGCCTGTGCTGCCCTCCCGTTGTCGAGATGCGGGAAGGGGCAACGGAACGCACGGTCGATTTGCCGAAACTCGGTCATGTTGAATGAATCGACCAAAGTAGTTGAACCCCTACGGGTTCGACGATTCTGCGCATGTCGTGCTGGATCTGGACGAGGATTATCACCTCGCCGGGTAGGGCTGACCCCAGGTTCCGCGCGCGGGAGTTGACTAGGGTGTCAGCGTGACGTACCCGTGGTCGGGGCGAAGAACTGCTAGTAGGGGCTCGGGTGCTTGAAGGAGTCGATCGATCGTGGATGACATCGAACCTATGAACATGATCGAGCAGGAAAGCCTCGAGCTGGGTGGCCCTCATCGCTACTGGATGTGGGCGACGAGCGTGACCATGTTCGTTGCCGGGTTCGTTTCGATCCTGCTGGGCTTTCCATGGTGGAGCGCCGTGTTGATTCTCGTGGTGGCTGTTGCGATTTGGGCAGCTGGGGAGCGCTTCCTTGTTTCGCGGTGGAAAGGCCAGCTCCGACAGCAGTAAAGGGCACCGAGAGTGACGCCGGCGGGGCCAGTCATCTTGACCACACTGCTCCGGAGTAGACGTTGTCCCACGGTGCCGGTGGCGACGGGATACGGTGGCGATCAGAAGCAGATGAGGGGACATCAGATCCATCAACCCACTTGACGGGGAATGACTTTCAGGGAGATCGCCCGAACCTGGGTTCGCCATCAAAGAGCGCGCCTCGCCTGGAGCATCCCTATCCAACCTTCGCGGCGGCCATTTTCTACATCAATCTGCGCATCAACTAGACGCACGGCATCGAGTACCGGGACATGTCATCTCCACAGCTCAGAGCAGTGAACGACCCGACGCCCGCCAGCGGCGGCGAGTAGGTCGCCCACAACCACGAGGGGAAGCCGCCAGATGCGCAACGCGCTAGCACTGCTCGGCATCGCGGCCGGCCTCGTCGTCTACACCGCTGCGTTCTTCGTCAATGCCCCGATCGAAGTGTGTATCTCGCAGCCGATCATCCCGCCATCGATGCTGGCCGGTGGCGACCCCGTCGTGGCGTCCCCCGCGCTCTTCCAGAAGGCCTGGGTTGTCATCGTCGCGTCGCGCTGTGAACTGACCTTCCCCGCTACGGGCACTCACGTCTCGACTCTCGTCATCGAATGGGGCCCGTCAGCACTCGCCATCGCCGGCCTGATCGGCGCAGCATCGTCGCTGTGGATCTGGCTCAGATACCGGCGCAGCGAAGCATGAAAGAGCCGGCAAGCAGGGCGCTGCCGGTGCTGTGGCAGCCTGGCGGGATGGCATCGAATGGTCGACGCTTGTCGCCACTGTTTGGCGCGATGATCACGCTGTGCGTGTTGAGCGCTGTCCTCGTTGATGTGCCGGGGATGGCAATCGCTGGCTGGACACTGGTGTTGATTCTTGCTGCAGCGTGGATGGTGACAATGGTCCGATCCCGGAATTCTTCTGAGGAGAGGTGATCAGCGAAAAGTCGATGGGCAATCCGCAAGTTGATCTTCCCAAATCCTGTAGCGCCGCAACCAGTATTGGACAAACCAACGCTGGAAGATAAGGGGAACGCCGACATTGCTGCCCTGAGCAGCCCCGAGGTCCACTGAGTCGACAATCGTACGGCTTTGCGCGACGAGGATGACGATTGTCTCTCTTCAGAACATGTTGGGCCAGGTCGGTTAGCGTGTGGCGATGCGCGCAGCTGTGAAGGACCACCGGAAACTCGTCGTACTCGGGTTGGTGTTCGTGGTCGCGGTCGGGGCGCTCGTGACGCTCCTTCGCACGGACCGTTCCCCGACCGGCGGTGAACCGCCTGCCGGCGCCGAGCGTTCCGTCGTCACCACCTCACTCGATACTGCGCCGCAGCTCGCCTGGACGCTCGACGTCGGACGGCTCACCGACAACACCGGTGAGGTCCTGTTGGCGATGCCGTATCAGCTCGGCGCCTACTACGGCTACGGCGGAGTTCTCGACGGCGGTGACCTCGTCATCGCCGCCACCGCCGTGCCCCTCCCCGAAATCGCGGGGGAGTCCGGTCGCCCGGTCGGCGCCGTCACACTCGTCGGGGTCAACCCGACGGACGGATCCCCGAAGTGGAAGACGCGGGTCGGCCACGTAACTCAATGCAGTCCGATGGTGGAGGGACCGGTCATCGCGTGCTGGGAGGCCCGCCGGATAGCTTTCGTGGACACCACATCCGGGACTCTGCTGGCCGAACTCGGCACCGACTTCGACTTCAACGGCGCACAATTCAGCGGCGACACCGTCTACCTGTCGGGTTCCACAACGGACCGCGGATCCACGACATCGGTGCTCACCAGCGGAACCGTCACCGACCTCACCGCGTATTTCCGGCACACCTTCGACACCCCCGGTGACGCCGCCTCGATTTACGCGGTGCCCGACACCGGCACGATCATCGGCCAGACGCGGGGCCCGGGGGATCCGCAGTACCACTTCACCGTCTTCGATCTCGACTCCGGGGCCGAGCGGTTCACCTTCGACGGCGATTCGCTCCAACCGGTCGGGGATGGCCTGTTTCTCGTCAGTCGCGGCTCCCGGTCGGGGACGGTCGGCACGCAGGACCTCCTCGCGTCCGACGGCTCACCTGTCCGCGCGATTCCCATTCCCGCGTTCGGCGCACAGATGTACCCCAGCAAGACCTCGGAGGCGGCGCCGATGTTCTTGGGCGACGGCGCGTACGACCCTGTGACAGGCGACGAACTGTGGCGGAGCCCTGCGCTGGTGCAGGACAGCGGGGCTGGCAGGACCAGTTCCCTGGCTGCACTCGTCGGAAGCACCGCACTGGTCACCTCGCCGGACTCGAAAACCATCACGGGCCTCGACGTGGCGACGGGCGAGCAGATGTGGCAAACACCGTGGGAGGACGCGTACTGGGTGCGCGGCGGAGCCACCGACGGCGAGTACTTCGTGTTCGGCGACTACACCGGCACGCATGCGATCCGGGCGAGCGACGGGACGATCATGTGGTCGCTTCCTCTGCCGGACGGCGCCGATCCTCGGCAGGTTCAGGTGTCGAGCGCAGGGGGCAGCCTCATGACGTCGTGGCTCGACCACGTGACCGTCTGGAGGTAGCTGCAGCGATGCGCCACCCTACGAGATCGTTCCGGGCACCGGGCGAATAAGCTCCCTGCCCGGCGGTCGCGCTTGACGGCAGCGAGGGTGGCCGGCCACTCTGTGCGCTTCGCCCTGATCGCCCCAGCTTTCAATGACGGCAGTTTCGTTGTTGCCCTTCCTGATCGGCGGCAATGTCGCG
This sequence comes from Rhodococcus sp. P4_C10, assembly GCF_056402135.1. Taxonomy (NCBI): domain Bacteria; kingdom Bacillati; phylum Actinomycetota; class Actinomycetes; order Mycobacteriales; family Nocardiaceae; genus Rhodococcus; species Rhodococcus sp. P4_C10. The sequence continues at coordinate 50,779 of NZ_JBFUHZ010000042.1, forward strand.
CATGTGTTCCGCCAGCGGTCCGTGGTCGCAGTCGTTGGAGCTTGCACCTGCCCACCGCTCGCTCTTCGAGAGGCATCGGGGCCGGACATTCATTGCTTGTCGACGAACGACTCACAGTCGATCTGACCTGAGACGCGTACCAGGATCGGTTCTGCGTCGATGCTGGCCGCGTTGCCGGTCACCTCGAACGTGACCATGGGGTCGTGGTCGTTCGCGGTCATCGTGGCGCCCTTGCCGTCCTCTGCGCTCAGGCGGAATTGGCGGCCCTGCTTGTCCGAGAAGACGACGATCACGGACGGCACGGAGGGCGAGCCATCGGGGTACGGGGAGGCGTCGGGGACATGGACGCCGACCTCGAAATCTCGTCCGGGGGTTTCACCACCGGCGTCGTAGTCCGCAAAATCGCTGGTCTTCGCAGTGAAACTGCGGGCGGAAACGGTGTGAGGGCCGGTGTAGCGGATACATTCCGGGCTCGCTTCGGGCGGAAGGGTGACCTTCTCGGGCCAAGCTCCGCTGACCTCGAGCCATGCTCCGCTCGGCGGGCCGGCGACCGGCGTCGGCGGTCGCGGATCGTCTGGCTGTTGAGGCGCCCCGCATCCGGCGATCACCACTGAGATGGTCGCGAGTATTGCCGACACAGTGACGTACTTGTTCCCACCCTGCATGACCGCCACGGTAGGCGATCGGATTCACCGTGTGCAGCTGGGTGCCCCCGCCGGGAGAGGCAAATACCTGAAACCGGTCCGAGGCCTGTGGAGGAGTCGCTTTCGGCCACGCCGCCACACTTGTAGCACTCGTTCGAGCGCGCGCGTTCGTTGCCGCAGTTGACGATGCCGCGCCTGCGGTCGACCTGGCTGACCTATGTGCTGGCCGATTGTGCTGTGGCGGAGATCTTCTCGGACGGCCGGTATCCGGAGAGGCAAGGGCTTCCACGGATGGACTGGAAGTGTTTCACCTAATGCGGGAGATGCGGTGCGCCATGGGGATTGGCTGGCTTGACCGGTCGGACCAGTCCCCGCAATCCCGTACCTCTGAGGAAATGTCACCCGAGTCTCTTGCTTAACAAGCTAGCGGTCGCTAGCTTGTTAAGCATGAGTGCGGTGGAGAGACGAAGCCTAGTACTTCGAGGCGTGCTGGACCTTTGCTTATTGGCATTACTTAGAGAGCGGCCGGTGTACGGCTACGAACTGACAGAGCGACTGGCCGAGCAAGATCTGCTCGTCTCTGGAGGATCGGCCTATCCGTTGCTGGCCCGCTTGGAGAAGGCCGGCCTCGTGGTTTCCGAGAAGCGGCCGTCGCCGTCAGGGCCGCCGCGGAAGTACTACTCGCTCAGCGAGATCGGCGTGAATGCGCTTGCGAGTGGCACTTCGGAGTGGCTCGCAGTCTCCACCAGCGTCACCTCACTACTGCAGTCACC
>NZ_JBFUHZ010000043.1:0-28262 GCF_056402135.1 Rhodococcus sp. P4_C10
AACGTGGTGTGGAAGCCGATGAAGGTGGTCCAGAAGTGCCACTTGCCGAGGCGCTCGTCCATCAGGCGGCCCGTCATCTTCGGGAACCAGAAGTAGATGCCGGCGTAGGTGGCGAACACGATGGTGCCGAAGAGCACGTAGTGGAAGTGGGCGACCACGAAGTAGCTGTCGGTGACGTGGAAGTCGATCGGCGGGCTGGCGAGCAGCACGCCGGACAGACCACCGAACAGGAACGTCACCAGGAAGCCGACCGAGAAGAGCATCGGCGTCTCGAAGGTGACCTGGCCCTTCCACATGGTGCCGATCCAGTTGAAGAACTTCACGCCGGTCGGGACCGCGATCAGGAACGTCATGAAGGAGAAGAACGGCAGCAGCACGGCGCCGGTGGCGTACATGTGGTGCGCCCACACCGCGATGGACAGTGCGGCGATACCGAGCGTGGCGTACACCAGGCCGCTGTAGCCGAAGAGCGGCTTACGGCTGAAGACCGGGAAGATCTCCGAGACGATGCCGAAGAACGGCAGCGCGATGATGTACACCTCGGGGTGACCGAAGAACCAGAACAGGTGCTGCCAGAGCAGGACACCGCCGTTGGCCGGGTCGAAGATGTGGGCGCCGAAGTGCCTGTCCACGAACACGCCGAGCAGCGCCGCGGTCAGCAGCGGGAAGGCGAGCAGGATCAGGATGGCGGTCACCAGGATGTTCCAGGTGAAGATCGGCATCCGGAACATGGTCATGCCGGGGGCGCGCAGGCAGACCACGGTGGTGATGAAGTTGACGGCGCCGAGGATGGTGCCGAGGCCCGCGACCGCCAGGCCCATGATCCACAGGTCGGCGCCGACGCCGGGCGAGTGCACCGCGTCGGTCAGCGGGCTGTAGGCGGTCCAGCCGAAGTCGGCCGCGCCGCCGGGGGTCACGAAGCCCGCGGTCGCGATGATCGCGCCGAACAGGTACAGCCAGTAGCTGAACGAGTTCAGTCGCGGGAACGCGACGTCCGGCGCGCCGATCTGCAGCGGCAGGATGTAGTTCGCGAAACCGAACACGACCGGGGTCGCGTACAGCAGCAGCATGATCGTGCCGTGCATGGTGAACAGCTGGTTGAACTGCTCGTTCGACAGGAACTGCATCCCGGGAACCGCGAGCTCGGTCCGCATCAGCAGGGCCATCAGGCCGCCGATGAGGAAGAAGGCGAACGAGGTGACCATGTACATGATCCCGAGGGTCTTCGGGTCAGTGGTGGTCACCATCTTGTAGATGTACGAGCCCTTGGGTCCCAGTCGCGCCGGGTATGGCCGGGCGGCCGTTATCTCGGGGACTGGCTGGGGCGCTACGGCAGTCACTAATCCTCCTGAATGCGCGTCCTACCCCGCTGCGAGGCGAACGTCCTCTGGCTTGCGCTCTGTGAATCGTAGACCGTCGCCCCACGATCCGCGGAGCCGGTCCTACCCACTGTCGTACTTCGTGTCGCGTACAGCGTCCAGAAGTGCCGTGAGCAGGGAGTTTCCTCCTCCGAGGCCGGGTCGAGGTTCCACCGACACGGTGAGTCGCCCGCAACCGAACTCGACGGGACCGACGATCCGTGGACAATCCCGGCGCCCGCCCCGGCGACGCGACGCGGGATCCCTCCCCGCCGCGGCCCGGGCCGGGTGCGCGAGAGCCCCGACAGGGCACCTCGGCCCGACACACGTGACCCCGGCTAAGGATATTGCTAAGGTTTCCCTTGCCTAAATTCGACGGGAGTTCTTTGTGAAGTTCAAAACCAATGCATTGGTCGCGCTCGTGGGCTGCGCCGCGGTCGCCCTGATCGGCGCCACCGCCGGCTGTTCCAGCGCCACCGACGCCCCGGCGTCCGCATCCGCGGCCGGCGAGTCCGCGGGGTCCTTCCCCCGCACCGTGACCCACGCCCTCGGCAGCACCGAGATCCCCGCCGCACCGAAGCGGGTCGTCGCGCTCGACACCAGCTACTCCGACGCGACGCTGCTGCTGGAGACCGAGCTCGTCGGCTACGTCACCTACCGCAGCGCCGGACTGCCCGACTACCTCGGCGAGTCCCGCGGCGAGTTCGCACCGAATACCGTCGCGGTCGGCGAGCTGACCACCCCGAGCCTCGAGAAGATCGCCGAGCTGCAGCCCGACCTGATCGTCTCCGCCAAGGTCCGGCACGGCGACATCTACGACCAGCTGTCGAAGATCGCGCCGACGGTGATGTCGGAGACCACCGGCCCGACCTGGAAGGACAACATCCGACTGCTCGGCCAGGCCCTGGGCAAGGAGGACCTGGCGGATCAGAAGATCGGCGCCTACGAGACCCGCGCGGCCGCGATCGGCGCGGACATCAACACGAAGGCGGACAACCCGACCGTCACGGTGGTCCGCTTCGCCGGCGAGCCGACGGCCCGCATCTACCGCACCACGTCCTTCAGCGGCATCGTCCTCGCCGACGCCGGCATCAACCGCCCGGCCAGCGCCGGACCCGACCCGGCCAAGCCGTCGAGCATCTCCAACGACATCAGCCCCGAGCTGATCACCGAGGCCGACGCCGACCTGATCGTGGTGAGCACGTACCACTCCGGCGACGGGAAGAGCGAGGCCGCCGCCCAGCCGTTCCTGACCAACCCGCTGTGGTCCGGACTGCAGGGCCAGAAGGTCGACGTCGACGACGCGCTGTGGATGTCCGCGGTCAGCGTCCAGGGCGCCGGCGGCATCCTCGACGACCTGGCCACGCACTTCGGCGTCGACAACCGCCGCGGCTAGTCTCGACTCGCCCGAGCTTCAGGAGGAAGACCCCACCATGCGCAAGCCCGCACTCATCCGCCGCGCCGTGCCCGCGGCCCTGCTCGCCGCCACCGCCGTCATGCTGACGGCGTGCGGCGGTGGCGACGCCACCGAAGACGCCGCCAGCAGCATCGTTCGCAGCACCACCAGCGTGGCCGGGGCGGGCGTGCTCGGCAACGGCCGCAGCACCGAGAACGTCTGCGGACCAACGGCTCCCGTCGACCCGGCCGGCGTCGAGGGCACCACCCGCAAGGTGGCGCACGCGGCGGGCGAGTCGGCGGTGCCCGCCGATCCGCAGCGCATCGTGGTCCTCGACACCGACAAGCTCGACACCGTCTGCGCGCTCGGGCTGCAGGACCGACTCGTCGGCGCCGCGGTGACCGGCGCGGTCGGCACGCAGCCGGAGTACCTCGGCACGGCCATCGCCGGGGTCGAGCCCGTCGGCACCCTGCAGGAGCCGAACATCGAGAAGATCGCGGCACTGAAGCCGGACCTGATCCTCGGCTCGAAGTTCCGCACCCCGGAGCTGTACCAGCAGCTCAGTGCCGTCGCCCCCACCACGTTCACCGAGAAGGTCGGCAAGACGTGGAAGGAGAACCTGCTGCTCGACGGCACCGCGCTGGGCCGCGGCGCCGGCGCGAAGGCGGTGCTCGACGCCTACCAGACCGAGGCCACCGAGACCGGCCGGGGCCTCGACTCCGCGCAGACCGAGGCCTCGGTGGTGCGGTTCATGCCCGGCGTGGTCCGCACCTACGGCCCGGACAGCTTTTCCGGGCAGGTGCTCGCGGACGCTGGCGTGCAGCGTCCGCCGTTTCAGCGCCTCGAGGGCGCCAAGGACCAGCGGTTCGCGGAGATCAGCACCGAGGAACTGTCCAAGGCCGACGGCGACATCATCTACGTCAGCTTCTACGGTGACGAGGCCCGCGGCCAGGGCACCGACGTGATGAACGGCGGGCTGTGGCAGGGCCTCGGCGCCGTCAAGGACCGCCGTGTGTTCGCGGTGGACGACGAAATCTGGATGACCGGAATCGGCGTCGTCGCGGCCCGCGGCATCCTCGACGACCTGAAGGCATCCCTCAATGGCTACACGAACTAGAGTCCTCGCTCCCGTCGCCATCGTGGGCGCGCTCCTCGGCGCGCTGACGCTGGCCCCGACGGCGGCCGCGGATCCCGCCGCGGCGGCACCCCGGATCGAGGTGTTCGCCGCCGACGGCGCCACCCCTCTCGGCGACACCGCGGTGCACGAGGGCGATCGGATTGTGGTGCGCGGCACCGGCTTCGACCCGAACGCCAACACCGGCGGGCTGCCGGTCCCGGTGCCGCCGGGCGTCCCGCACGGCACCTTCGTCGCCTTCGGGGCGTTCGCCCCGCAGTGGCGTCCGTCCGAGGACGCGCCCGCCGAGGCGCGGGTCGGGCAGCAGCGTTCGGCCACCGCGTGGGTGATGTCCGAGGACGCCCTGAACCGGGTTCCGGACGCGCCGTTCGACTTCCGGCGCACCATTCGCCAGCAGTGGGTGCCGCTGGCCGGCGACGGCTCCTTCACTGCCACGCTGACAGTCAAGAAGCCCGCGAAGGCCGCCGACGGCGCGGCCTACGGGGTGTACACCTACGCCGCGGCGGACGCCGTCAACGCGGCGGAGGAGCTGGCCGTCCCGGTCAACTTCGACCCCGCACCGGGGCCGAACGCCCCGGTACCGCCCGCGCAGGACCTGCTGTGGGCCTTCGCACCCGGCTACACCGACCTGGTGAAGAACACCACGCAGGGCTCGGTGGTGGGCAGCGACGGCGCGACTGTCCGCGGCGACGGCCGGCTCACCTTCGAACTGGACTCCGCGGACGTCGACCCGGCGACCGGGCTGGGGACCGTCCGCTACCGCGGCACGGCGGTCTCGTTCACCCGCTTCCACCTGGCCGAGATCGCGTTGGCCGACCCGTGGGTCGAGTTCACCCCCCAGGGCACCTTCCTGTCGGCCGAGACCTCGGACGGCAACATGGTCGGCACCGACACGACGAGCCGGATCCGGTTCGCGCAGTTGGACACCCGCGCCGGCGGACGGGAGTTCACCGACGTGCCCGCCCGGTTCTCGGTGCCGCTGGCGCCGAGCGTCCTGCTGCCGTACTCCGGCCAGCCGGCCGCCCCGGTGACCTTCCGGTACTGATGCCCGTCCCCGAGTACGTCGCGGCGCTGCGCGCTCACGTCGGACACGCCCCGTTGTGGCTGTCCGGCGTGAGCGCGGTCGTCGTGGACGACGACGGCCGAATCCTGTTGACCCGCAGGGCCGACAACGGCCGATGGGCGGTGGTGTCCGGCATCCTCGAACCCGGCGAGGAGCCCGGCCCGGCGGCCGTGCGGGAGATCCGCGAGGAGACCGGCGTCGAGGCCGAGCTGGTCCGCATCACCAGCGTCGACACCGCCGGGCCGATCACCTACCCGAACGGCGACGTCGCCAGCTACCTCGACGTGTGCTTCCTCGCCCGGGCGGTCTCCGGCGAGGCCCGCGTCGCCGACGAGGAGAACCTCGAGGTCGCGTGGTTCGCGCCGGACGCGTTGCCCGCCGACCTCACCGAGAGCTCGGCCCCGCGCATCGAGAAGGCCCTGCGCGGCGAGCCCGAGGCCTGGTTCAGCCGGCGTTCTCCCACAGGCCCATGACGTTCCCCTCGGGGTCCCTGAAGTAGGCCGCGAACCCCATCTCGCCGACCGGCTGCTTCTCCCCCACCGTGGCGCCGCCCAACTCGCCGATCTTGACCAGGGCGTCGTCGATGCTGGGCACGTCGATGGTGATCACCGGCCCCTTCGGATACTCCGGGACGCGCTCGAACATGCCGCCGCCGATGTATCCCGGTTCTGCGGGCATGCCCGACTCCGCGACCGGCCCGGTCGAGACGACCGTGTAGCTCATCTCGGGCATCTCGACGGTGTTCCAGCCGAACACCTGCCGGTAGAACGTCCTCGCGCGGTCCCCGTCGTCGAACGGGACCTCGAAGTGCACAACCTTGCCACTCATCGTCTCTCCTCACCTGAAGTGAACATCCGACGATGCCGACGCTAGCCCGATCCCCCGCACACGTGAAGGGCCCCCGCACGCGTGCAGGGGCCCTTCATCGGAGTTGTTCTGACCGGGAGGTGGACCTAGAAGTCCCAGTCCTCGTCCTCGGTGTTGACGGCCTTGCCGATCACGTAGCTCGAGCCCGACCCGGAGAAGAAGTCGTGGTTCTCGTCCGCGTTCGGGGACAGCGCCGACAGGATCGCCGGGTTGACGTCCGTCTCGTCCTTGGGGAACAGGCCCTCGTAGCCGAGGTTCATCAGCGCCTTGTTGGCGTTGTACCGCAGGAACTTCTTGACGTCCTCGGTGAGCCCGACGCCGTCGTACAGGTCCTGGGTGTACTCGACCTCGTTGTCGTAGAGCTCGAAGAGCAGCTCGAACGTGTAGTTCTTGAGCTCGTCGCGCTCGGCCTGGCTGAGCTGCTCCAGACCCTTCTGGTACTTGTAGCCGATGTAGTACCCGTGCACGGCCTCGTCACGGATGATCAGCCGGATCAGGTCCGCGGTGTTGGTGAGCTTGGCCCGCGAGGACCAGTACATCGGCAGGTAGAAGCCGGAGTAGAACAGGAACGACTCGAGCAGCGTCGAGGCGACCTTGCGCTTGAGCGCCGACTCGCCGTTGTAGTAGTCGAGGATGATCCTCGCCTTGCGCTGCAGGTTCGGGTTCTCCTCCGACCAGCGGAAGGCGTCGTCGATGTCGCGGGTGGAGCACAGCGTCGAGAAGATCGAGCTGTAGCTCTTGGCGTGCACCGACTCCATGAACGCGATGTTGGTGTACACCGCCTCCTCGTGGGGGGTGATCGCGTCCGGGATCAGCGAGACGGCGCCCACGGTGCCCTGGATGGTGTCGAGCAGCGTCAGGCCGGTGAAGACCCGCATGGTGAGCTGCTTCTCGTTCTCGGTCAGGGTGTTCCACGACGGGATGTCGTTGGACACCGGCACCTTCTCCGGCAGCCAGAAGTTGCCGGTCAGGCGCTCCCAGACCTCCGCGTCCTTCTCGTCGGGGACGCGGTTCCAGTTGATCGCCGAGACGCGATCAATCAGCTTGAGGTGCGTGCCCCCAGCGGGGGTGTGTGCGGAAGTCATGTCGATCCCTTGCTGGTCTGTGGTTGCTCTGTCGTCTTTGTCGGTGCCGCCGGCCCTACAGCATGCAGGAAACGCAGCCCTCGACCTCGGTGCCCTCGAGCGCCATCTGCCGCAGGCGGATGTAGTAGAGCGTCTTGATGCCCTTGCGCCATGCGTAGATCTGCGCCTTGTTGATGTCGCGGGTGGTGGCGGTGTCCTTGAAGAACAGCGTCAGCGACAGGCCCTGGTCGACGTGCTGGGTGGCCGCCGCGTAGGTGTCGATGATCTTCTCGTACCCGATCTCGTACGCGTCCTGGTAGTACTCCAGGTTGTCGTTCGTCAGGTAGGGCGCCGGGTAGTAGACGCGACCGATCTTGCCCTCCTTGCGGATCTCGATCTTCGACGCCACCGGGTGGATGGAGCTGGTGGAGTTGTTGATGTAGGAGATCGACCCCGTCGGCGGGACGGCCTGCAGGTTCTGGTTGTAGATGCCGTGCGCCTGCACCGACGCCTTGAGCTCGGTCCAGTCCGCCTGCGTCGGGATGTGCACGCCGGAGTCGGCGAACAGCTGCCGGACCCGCTCGGTCTTCGGCTCCCACGCCTGGTCGGTGTACTTGTCGAAGAACTCGCCCGAGGCGTACTTGGACTCCGGGAAGCCCTTGAAGTACGTGCCGCGGTCCTTGGCGATCTCGTTCGACGCCCGGATCGCGTGGAACACCACCGTGTAGAAGTAGATGTTCGTGAAGTCCAGGCCCTCGTCCGAGCCGTAGTGGATCCGCTCGCGCGCCAGGTACCCGTGCAGGTTCATCTGCCCGAGGCCGATGGCGTGAGAGTCGTTGTTGCCCTGCTCGATCGACGGCACCGAGTAGATGTGGGTCTGGTCGGAGACGGCGGTCAGCGCGCGGATCGAGGTCTCGATGGTCTGCGCGAAGTCCGGCGAGTCCATCGTCTTCGCGATGTTCAGCGAACCGAGGTTGCAGGAGATGTCCTTGCCGACGTGGCTGTAGGACAGGTCGTCGTTGAAGGTCGACGGCGTCGAGACCTGCAGGATCTCCGAGCACAGGTTCGAGTGGGTGATCTTGCCGGCGATCGGGTTCGCCCGGTTCACGGTGTCCTCGTACATGATGTACGGGTAGCCGGACTCGAACTGCAGCTCCGCGACGGTCTGGAAGAACTCGCGGGCCTTGATCTTCGTCTTGCGGATCCGCTTGTCGTCGACCATCTCGTAGTACTTCTCGGTGACGTCGATGTCCGCGAACGGCACGCCGTAGATGCGCTCGACGTCGTACGGCGAGAAGAGGTACATGTCCTCGTTCTTCTTCGCCAGCTCGAACGTGATGTCCGGGATGACGACGCCGAGCGAGAGGGTCTTGATCCGGATCTTCTCGTCCGCGTTCTCGCGCTTGGTGTCGAGGAAGCGGTAGATGTCCGGGTGGTGCGCGTGCAGGTACACCGCGCCCGCGCCCTGACGCGCGCCGAGCTGGTTGGCGTACGAGAAGGAGTCCTCGAGCAGCTTCATGATCGGGATGACGCCCGACGACTGGTTCTCGATCCGCTTGATCGGGGCGCCGTGCTCACGAACGTTGCTGAGCAGCAACGCAACTCCGCCGCCGCGCTTGGACAGCTGCAGGGCGGAGTTGATGGAGCGACCGATGGACTCCATGTTGTCCTCGATGCGCAGCAGGAAGCAGGACACGGGCTCGCCGCGCTGCTTCTTGCCGGAGTTGAGGAAGGTCGGGGTGGCCGGCTGGAAGCGGCCGGCGATGATCTCGTCGACCAGCTTGACGGCCAGGTCCTCGTCGCCGGCGGCGAGGGTGAGCGCGACCATGCAGACCCGGTCCTCGAACCGCTCCAGGTAGCGCTTGCCGTCGAACGTCTTGAGCGTGTACGAGGTGTAGTACTTGAACGCACCGAGGAAGGTGGGGAACCGGAACTTCTTGGAGTACGCGTGGTCGATCAGCGACTTCACGAACTCACGGGAGTACTGGTCGAGCACCTCCGGCTCGTAGTAGTTCTCCTTGACCAGGTAGTCCAGCTTCTCGTCCAGGTTGTGGAAGAAGACGGTGTTCTGGTTGACGTGCTGGAGGAAGTACTGGTTGGCGGCCTCGCGGTCCTTCTCGAACTGGATCTCGCCGTTGGGGCCGTACAGGTTGAGCATCGCGTTGAGCGCGTGGTAGTCGAGCTCCCCCGAGGAGACGTCGGGTCGTGCCACAGCGCGCTCTACACTCCCAGCCGGGGCTGTGTCTGTGATGGTCGGTGCCACTGTTCACTCTCCATGAATTGTTCGAGGCCCTCGCGGACGCGAATGACGTCCTCGGCGGTACCCATGAGTTCGAAGCGGTACAGGTACGGAACCTGGCACTTCCTTGAAATGACGTCTCCGGCGAAGCAGAAGGACTCGCCGAAGTTGGTATTGCCTGCCGCGATGACCCCACGGATCAGCGACCTGTTGTGCTCGTTGTTGAGGAACCGGATGACCTGCTTCGGCACGTAGCTCGTGTCCCGACCCGTCGCGGTGATCCCGCCACCATAGGTGGGCAGGATCAGGACGTACGGTTCGTCGACCTCGAATGTGCCGGCGCGGTCATGCAACGGAATGCGCGTGGCCGGGACACCCAACTTCTGAACGAAACGGTGGGTGTTCTCCGACGCGCTGGAGAAGTAGACCAGCGATGTCATGGCCTGTCATCTCCGTAAGTTCTTCAGGCGGCGTTGACCGTGAGCGACTTGATCCGGTCCGGACGGAAACCCGACCAGTGATCGTCCCCGGCCACCACCACGGGGGCCTGCAGGTAACCCAGCGCCATCACGTAGTCGCGGGCCTCCGCGTCCTCGCTGATGTCGATGATGGAGTACTCGATACCGGCCTTGTCGAGCGCCCGGTAGGTCGCATTGCACTGAACGCACGCCGGCTTGGTGTAGACGGTGATGCTCATGTAAGTCCCTCTTTCCCTGGCTTACGGAACTGATGGTCAGTGAAGCGGAGGATCACGGTGTGAATCTCACCTACTGGAACAGCTGTCCGGCCTTGACAAACGATGGTCGAGCCTTCGGACTGGGGTCGCGGCCGCTCTGCCCTCTTGGCGTTCCTGACACTACACCTTGTGTCCGACAATCCATAGAACCCGAGATGTTGTGAACGACAAAGATGAAATTCCCTGGTCGTAAGCACCCGGAGCCGCCGAATCGTGTCGCGAACCGGCGTGTCGCGCGTCACAAATACGGGGTGCTGCTGGTCACACTCCCCGGCGTGTGCATGGCCACGTCACCGGCCGCCTAGGGTGGGCCCGTGCCCACCGACGACGAACCCCGGTTCCACGCCGCGGTGACCGCCACCGGGCAGGTCTCCCCCGGCCTGCGCCGGATCCGGTTCGGCGGGCCCGGGCTCGCCGGCTTCGCCTCCAGCGGCGACCCCGACGAGCGCCTCCTCGTGGAGTTCGGCGACGAGGCCCGCAGCTACACCGTCCGGCGCTGGGACCCGGCCGCACACACCCTGGACGTCGACTTCGCGGTGCACGCCGGCGGCGCGGCCGCCGCCTGGGCGCGCGGGGCGACGCCGGGGATGCCGGTGCGGCTCTCGCGGCCGAAGGGCTGGTACCGCCCGCCCGCCGACGCGCGATGGCAACTGCTGCTCGCGGACCTGAGTGCGCTGCCCGCGGCGGCGCGCATCGTCGAGGCCCTGCCCGCCGGCGTCGCCGTGCACCTGATCGCCGAGGTTCCCGAGGCCGCGGACGAACAGCGCTGGACCACCCCGGCGGACCTCACCGTGACGTGGCTGCACGGGACCGGCAACGGCCTGACCCCCAGCACGCTGCCCGACCGGCTCGCCGCCCTCGACTTGCCGGCCGGCCCCGGCTACCTCTGGTCGGCCGGCGAGACCGGCGCGTCCCGGCGGATCCGCCGACACGTCCGCCGCGAGCTGGGCTGGACGTCGGACCGCTTCGACGTCATGGGGTACTGGCAGGCCGACAAGGAGCGCTGGCTCGCCGGCTACCGGCGGGTGGAGGCCCGGATCGAGGAACTCACCGTCGCAGGACTGTCCGCGGGCCAGAGCCTCGACGAGGTCCGCGACACCGTCGACGACGCGCTCACCGAGGCCGGACTGTAGCCACCGGCCGCGGCGGCGGTCAGGCCTCGAGCCGGCCGAACCCGACGACCGCGGAGTCGCTCGCCCAGTCCACGGTGTGCACCCGGATTCGGCCGAACTCGTTGCCGCCGACGGTCGTCACGGTGTCGCCGTCGACCGCGACCACGAAGTTGGTGTGCTGTCCGACCCAGCTGCTGTTGTCGTAGAGCACCACGTCGCCGACCGTCGGGACGTATCCGCCGCCGACCTCCTCGAACCGGCCCTGCGACTGGTAGTACTCCTGCAGCGTGTAGACGCCGGGGATCCGCCAGTGCCCGGAGTTCGGGTTCGACAGCGGCCGCCCGGCCTCCCGCATGACCCAGCTCACGAAGTCCGCGCACCAGGGCTCCTCGATGCCCTCCGCGTAGAAGGTGCCCGGTCGCTGGTCCCGGTGCTCGGCCTCGAGCAGCTCGACGATCTTCGCCTGGTCGGCCGAGAGCACGGACGTGTCGACGTCGGGGAAGGCGGTGGTGTCCCACGGCAGGTACCGGCTCGGCAGCATCAACGCCACACCCGCGGCGACAACGGCGATCACGGCGATCACGGCGGCGATCCACAGCGCCGTGCGGCGACGACGGGTGGGCGCAAGGGTGCTCATGGGAGTCGAATGTAGCGAAACGCCCGCCGGGGGCGGTGGGATCACCACCTCCGGCGGGCGTTCGGTCTGCCGCGTTGCTCAGCCGTGGGCCGCGGGCCTGCCGCGACCGGCACCGTCCGTACCGCCGGCGAGCGCGGACTCGACCTCGTCGATCTCCGCGACCAGTTCCGCATCGACCACCTGGCCGTCAATCGTCTGGCCGTCTGCCTTGGCGGCGTTCGCCGCCCGCTCCTGGTCGAGCTGTTCGAGTCCGGTGGTGGTCTTGAGCGCCACCTCCTTCATGAACGCGATCGCGACCAGCCCGAGCAGCGCCAGGACGCCGGAGATGAGGAACACCCGGGCGGTGGCGTCGCCGTAGGCCGCCCGGACGATGTCACCGACGGCAGCGGGCAGTTCCTTCAGGTTCGACAGCCCGGCACCCGACCCGGCCGACGGCCCGGGGTCGATTCCCGCGCCGACGAGACCCTGGGTGGTCAACGTCGCCACGTGCGAGGAGAGGACCGCGCCGAGCACGGAGACGCCGGCCGCGCCGCCGAGCGAGCGGAAGAACGTGATCGTGGCGGTGGCCGCGCCCAGGTCCGAGGGAGCGGCGTTGTTCTGCACCGGCAGCACCAGGTTCTGCATGGCCATGCCCATGCCGGCGCCGAGGACGAACAGGTAGACCCCGATCAGCGCCATGTCGGTGGTGTGGTCGGTGGTGGCGAGCAGGAGGAACCCGGCGGCCATGGCGGTGGCGCCGATCAGCAGGAAGCGCTTCCACTTGCCGTACTTGGTGATCAGCTGGCCGGAGACGGTCGAGGACAGCATGGACCCGAACACCATCGGCAGGGTGAGCAGGCCGGCGGCGGTCGGCGAGTAGCCGCGGGCGATCTGGAAGTACTGTCCGAGGAACACCGCGCCGCCGAACATGGCGACACCGACCGCGATGCTGGCGAGGGTGGCCAGCGTCATGGTGCGGTCACGGAAGAGACGCAGCGGCACCACCGGGTCACTGGCCTTGGTCTCGGTGAAGATCGCCAGCGCGAGCAGGACGGCGCCCAGCGCGACGAGCCCGAACGACATCCCGGACGCCCAGTCGAAGTTCTTGCCCGCCAAGGTGACCCAGATCAGCAGGACGCTGACACCGCCGGCGATGAGGGTGGCGCCGAGGTAGTCCACCTTCACGTCGCGCTTGACGACGGGCAGGTTCAGGGTCCGCTGGATGACGACCAGCGCGACGACCGCCAGCGGGACGCCGACGTAGAACGTCCAGCGCCAGCCGAGCCAGCTGGTGTCGACGATGACGCCGCCGATCAGCGGGCCGGCGACCGTGGCGAGCGACATGACCGCCGCCAGGGGGCCCTGGTAGCGGCCGCGTTCCCGGGGGCTGAACATCGCGGCGATGACGATCATGACCAGCGCCTGCAGTCCGCCGAGGCCCAGTCCCTGGACCGCGCGGAATCCGATCAGCATCGGCACCGACGTCGCCAGGCCGGACAACACCGAACCGAGGGTGAACACCAGCAGCGACAACTGCACCAGCATCTTCTTGCTGACCAGGTCGGCGAACTTGCCCCAGATCGGGGTGGTCGCGGTGGAGGCCAGCAGGGTGGCCGTGACCACCCAGGTGTACTGGTCCTGGGTGCCGTGCAGGTCGGTGATGATGGTCGGCAGGGCGTTGGAGACGATCGTCGACGACAGCAGCGCGACGAACATGCCCATCATGAGGCCGATCAGGGCCTCGATGCGCTGACGATGGGTCATCCGGCCGTCACCGGACGACCCTTCTCTTACGGGCGGAGCGTCCTGGGACGCGGGGTTGCTCACGATGTGGCTCCTCGGGCTGATGGGTGGTGCGGTGTGGTGGGCAGAGTCAGATACCGGCGAGGGTCAGAGACCGGCGAGGGTCAGCGACCGGCGGGGGCCACCGGGTGGTTGGCGCCCGCCTCGATGGCGGCACAGAATCGGTCGAGGCGGGCCGTCAGGTCACCGACCTCGTCCTCGGTCCAGTCCGCAAGCGCGGTGTGGACCCAGCGGGCCCGCATCTCGCGATGGCGGCGCAGCGCCTCGGCGCCGGCCTCCGTCAGCGACAGCAACGCGGCCCGGCCGTCGAGCGGATCCGGGTGCCGCTGGACGTATCCGAGCGCCTCGGCCTGCGCCACCTGGCGGCTGAGCGCCGACTGGGTCACCCACAGTTCCTCCGCGAGCGCGCTGGGCCGGTGCCCCGCCGAGCACTCGATCCGCGTGAGCAGCGCGCCCAGCGGCGGTGGGAGCGCCCCCGCGCTCTGCTGGCCGGCGGCCACCGCGCGGCTGCGCTGCACCACCCCCCGCAGGGCGTCGATCAGTTCTGACGCGGCTTCCGGGCTGATCATTCCCACTCCTTTTAGTTGATACTTGCAACCATAGCACCAGTTAGTTGCGTCCATCAACTATCAAGGTGGCGGGGCGGTCGGACTACCCGAGGCGACGCAGCAGCGCGGTCAGCATCCGCACGTCCACCGGATCCCACTGGGACAGGTCCCGGCGCCACTGCGCGATCCCCTCCGCGCGCTGCTGACCCAGCCTGCTCCGACCCTCCTCGGTGAGCTCGACGAGCTTCGCCCGCGCATCCTCGGGATCCGGGATCCGCCGCGCCAGCCCGAGTCGCGTCACCGCGTCGATCTGCCGGCTGAGCGTCGACTTCTCCACCCCGAGGTGGTCGATCAGCTCGGACATCGGCACCGCCTCGTCCCGGCGGGTCAGCAACATCAGCAGCGGGTAGCAGGACGGGTCCAGGCGGGGATGGATCCGGTGCGCGCGCTCGCGCATGCGAATGCCGCCCCGGCGCCACATGTCCACCAGTTCGACCTCGAGGTCGGTGATCGGATCCGAAGCCACGCGGGTATCCCTTCACGTCGATGTGCGCGACCATCAAATCAGTAGCCCACCGTCTCCGGGCACCGCGATGGCGATTTCCGCCCCGCGGCGCGTCGGCGCAGACACACCTTCAGTTCTCGAACGGTGGACCCGACCATCGGAGGCAGACGTGGAACCACTGGTCTCGATCGCCCAGGGAGCGATGCGGGGGGCGGCGCACGACGGGGTGCTCTCCTTCAAGGGGATCCCCTACGCGGCCGCGCCGGACGGCCGGCGACGGTTCACGGCGCCGTCGCCCGCGCCGCACTGGGACTGGCTCCGCGACGCCACCGGCTACGGCCCGACCGCGCCCAAACCCCCGTACCCGGACCCGCTGGCGAAACTGTTGCCCGAACCCGTGATCGCCGGCGACGACTACCTCAACCTCAACGTCTGGACCCCGGACCTCGACGGCCGGCTGCCGGTACTGGTCTGGCTGCACGGCGGCGCCTTCGTCCACGGCTCGGGCGCGGTCAGCCTGTACGACGGGACCGCGTTCGCGCGGGACGGGGTCGTCTGCGTCACGGTCAACTACCGACTGGGGGCCGAGGGGTTCCTGCTGATCGACGACGCCCCGGCGAACCGTGGGCTGCTCGACCAGCTCGCGGCCCTGCGCTGGGTCCGCGAGAACATCGGCTGCTTCGGCGGCGATCCGGACCGGGTCACCGTCGCCGGCGAGTCGGCGGGCGCGATGAGCGTGACGACGCTGCTGTCCCTGCCCGAGTCCGCGGGGCTGTTCGGACGGGCCGTGGCGCAGAGCGGCGCCGGCCATCACGTGATGGCCGCCGAGACCGCGCGCCGGGTGACCGCGGCGCTGGCCGAGCAGCTCTCGGTGCCGCCGACGGTCGAGGGGTTCGCCTCGGTCCCGGCCGCCGACCTCACCGCGGCGCAGGCCGAGTTGTCCGCGCGGATCGCCCGCGAGCCGAACCCCGAGTTGTGGGGCGAGATCGCCGCCGACTCGATGGCGTTCGAGCCGTGCGTCGACGGCGAGGTCCTCACCGCCCGCCCGGTCGACGCGCTCGCCGCGGGCGCCGGCGCCGACGTGGACCTGTTGATCGGCACCAACGCCGACGAGTTCACCCTGTTCCTGATGCCCACCGGGATCGCCGACGCGGTCGGCGAGGACGCGCTGGCCCTGACCGCCACCGCACTCGGCCTCGACGCGGCGACCGCGCTGCCGGCCTACCACCGGGCCCGACCGGGCTCGACCCCCGGCGACGTGCTGGCCGCGGTGATGCGCGACCGCACCTTCACCATTCCCGCGATCCGGGCCGCCGAGGCCCGGGCCGATCACGGCGCCGACACCTTCGTCTACGAGTTTGCCTGGCGGTCACCACAATTCGACGGCCGTCTGGGCGCCACCCACGGCCTGGAGATCAGCTTCGTGTTCGACACCCTGCACGACGCCGCGGGCAGACCGCTGGCGGGGGCCCAGCCGCCGCAGGAGTTGGCCGACGAGATGCACCGCGCCTGGGTGTCGTTCGTGGACAAGGGCAACCCGGGCTGGCCGGCATACGGCAGCGACCGCACGGTCCGGCGGTTCGGCGCCGACGATCCCTTGGTCACCGACCCGAACCCCAACCTGCGGGCGCTGTGGGACGGCGTGCGGTGAGGGGGCGACCATGAATCGGCCAACCGGTGTGGGGGCGACCGCGGTGTTCGTCGCCGCCGCCCGCGCACTCGAGAGCGAACGTGACGATCGACTGTTTGACGACCCATGGGCGCGGGAATTCGTCCGGGCGGCGGGCTGGGACCCACCAGCCGAGGGGATCTCCGGACTCACCCGGGACCAACTGGTGACGTGGATGTCGGCCCGCACCAAATTCCTCGACGACTTCGCGGTGGAGTCGGTGGCAGGCGGCTGCGCCCAGGCGGTGTTTCTGGGCGCCGGTCTGGACACCCGTGCGTTCCGGCTGCGCTGGCCCGCACCGGTGACCGTGTTCGAACTGGACACACCGGACATGCTGGAGTTCAAGATGTCGGTGCTGGCCGACACGGCACCCCCTCCCCCGACCACCCGGGTACCCGTCGCGGTCGACTTGCGTGAGGACTGGCCGGCGGCGCTGCGCAGCGCGGCCTTCCGCGACGACATCCCCACCGCCTGGATCCTCGAGGGCCTGTTGATGTACCTGACACCTGAGGACGTCGACACCCTGATGAACCGCGTCGCCTGCCTGTCCGCGCCCGGCAGCACCGTCGGCGCAACCCTGACGACGATCGACTTCATCGCGGCGGTGCAGGACCTGCCCGGCACCGCGGACAGCCCGCTGAGCCCGGCCGAATGGCGAGAGCTGCTGCGGTCGGACGGCCCGAAGGACCCGGTCGCCTGGTTCGACCGGTACGGGTGGCGGGCACGGACCTTCGCCACCGCAGACCTGGCGCGCCGGTATGGACGCGACGCGACACCGCTCGAGAGCGAACCCACCGCCGGCGACCGCTGGCTCGTCTCCGCAGTCAGGAAATGAGCGGTCAGGAAGTGAGCGGCCGGGAAGCGAGCGGCCCCCCGGACGCAGTGAGGCCCCGGCCGGATGCGGGATGCACCGGCCGGGGCCTCACGTGTCGGTACGGGACCGAGCAGTCAGCTGACTAGGCGTCGACGAGGTCCTTCGCGGCGGCGACGAGCTCGGCGACCGCCTTGGTGACCTCGGCCACGATCTCCGCATTCTCGCTGGGGTGGCCGGCGCCGAACTTCTCATGGGTGGCGCCGATGGACAGGGTGACGTCCTCGACGACCTTGCCGCCCGCGATGCCCACGGCCTTGCGGGCCTCGGCGTGCGCCCACTGCGCACCGTTCGGGCTCGGCGAGGCGCTGATCACGGCGACCGGCTTGCCGGAGACCGCGCCGGCGCCGTAGGGCCGCGAGATCCAGTCGATCGCGTTCTTGAGCACGGCGGGCATGGTGCCGTTGTACTCGGGGGTGACCAGCAGCAGCGCGTCGGCCGCGGCCGCGGCGGCGCGCAGCTCGTCGGCGCCCGGGATGGTCGCGCCGGGGACGTCGACGTCCTCGTTGTAGAAGGGGACAACGGCCAGGCCGTCGAACACCGTCAGTTCGGCACCCTCGGGAGCGTGGGCGACCGCAGTCTCGGCGAGCTGCCGATTGACGGAGCCGGCGCGCAGGCTGCCGACGAGGACGAGAACACGGGTGTCAGTCATGTGGAGATTCCTTCGGGGTCCGGGGGCGATGCAGTTGAAGATGCAACAGCATAAACGGACTGCGGTCCACTTGTGTTCCCGGGGCGGCTACGATCGCGGCGTGCAGAACACCCCGATCCCGATGGCCGACGGCCCCGACGCCGAACGCTGCGACGCCGTCCGCAACCGCGCATTGCTACTGGAAGCGGCCACCGCGCTGGTCTCCGAGCGCGGCGCCGACGCGGTCACCATGGATGCGGTCGCGGAGCGCGCCGGTGTGGGCAAGGGCACAGTGTTCCGACGGTTCGGCAGCCGATCCGGGCTGATGCAGTCCCTGCTCGACCACAGCGAGCACGAACTGCAGGGCGCGTTTCTCACCGGTCCGCCGCCGCTGGGACCGGGCGCCGACGCCGTGGCCCGACTGATCGCCTTCGGCCGCGCCCGACTGGCCATCGTGGAACTGCAAGGCGACACCCTGCGCGCGGTCGAGGTCTCCCCCGAACTCCGGTTCGGCGGCCCCGCCCGGCAGGTCAGCCTCACCCATGTGGTCGCGTTGCTGCGCCAGACCGAGGCCGCAGGCGACCTCGAACTCCTCGCTCAGGCACTGCTCGCCACCCTGGAGGCAGGTCTCGTCCTCTACCAGATCCGCGAGCTGCACATGCCCGTCGACCGGATCGCCGACGGCTGGGAAACCCTGGTGCGCCTCGTCACCGGAACCCCAAGTGCTGGCTAAGCTCCGGTTATGCACATCAGTCGCGCCGCCGGACTTGCCCTCTTCACCGCGCTCACCCTGACGGCCTGCTCGAACTCCGCGGTCGCCAGCGACGGACCGCCGAACGCCGAGCTGCTGGGACGCACGTTCGTCTCCACCGACGTCGAGGGCACCACGATCCCGGGCGGCGGGCCGCTGACCGTCACCTTCCCCGAGCCCGACCGGATCGCCATGCACGCGGGCTGCAATCGCGCGACGGGCAGCGCCGACCTCTCCGGCGGCACCATCGACACCGGACCGCTGGCGATGACGATGATGGCCTGCGTCGGCGACGCCGCCCTGTCCGACCAGTGGATGACCGGGTTCTTCGAGGAGAACCCGCGCTGGAGCCTCGACGGCAACACCCTCGCCCTGCGCACCGACGCCGCCACCGTCACCCTGCTCGACAAGAAGGTCGCGCAGCCGGACCGCCCACTGACCGACACCGTCTGGATCGTCGACACGCTGATCACCCCGACCGCCATCACCACCTCACGCGCGCTCGAGACCGCACAGCCGTCGCTGCAGATCGCCGCCGACGGCGCCGTCACCGGCTTCACCGGCTGCAACCGGATGTTCGGCACCGCACAGGTCGCCGGCGAGAAGGTGACCTTCGGCCCCCTCGGCGTCACCCGGATGGCCTGCACGCCGGAGACCGCCGAGATCGAGCAGGCCGTGCTCACCGCGTTGTCCGGCGAGACCACCGCGACGATCGACGCCGACCGGCTGCGCATCATGAACGCCGAGGGTCACGGCCTGGGCCTGCACGCCCAGTAGCGCGACTCCCCCTGTCCCGGCCCTGGAGGGCTGAGCCCCTGCCCTAGAGGTTCTGGGTGAGCCAGTGCGCGAGGACCCGCGCACTGGCGTCGACCTGGGCGGGCCAGTCCATCGCGGAGTCGTCGGCCCGGTCGCTGACGTGCTTGACCAGCCGGCAGCGCGCACCCATCCGCGCGCACGCCGAGGCCACCGCGAACCCCTCCATGTCGACCAGGTCCGCCCGCACCGCGAGCGCGTCCCGCACCGCCGCGTCGGAGACGAACGCGTCGCCGGTCGCGAGCACGGTCCCGTCGCCGTCGTCGAGACCGATCCGGTCCAGCACCGGGTGCCCGAGCGACCGCAGCACCTCCGCGCTGATGTCGTGGTTGAGCGCCGCGGACGGCAGGTACAGCCCGGCGTGCCGGTCGTGCAGCGCACCCGCCGTGCCGATGTTGACCACCAACGGCATCGCGCCGGGGCGGTGGCTGGCCAGCGCCTCGGTGACCGCGACGGCGGCGTTCACCTTGCCGATCCCGGTGACCAGCACCTCGAAGCGGTCGGGGACATGGGCGGCCTCCCCTGCGGTGGCGGAGACGACGAGAATCGGTGCGGTGGTCACGACGGGCACTCTATCGACCCGCCCGCCCGCCGCCGACGCCGCTGCGGGCCGGGGCCACCCTCGATAGAGTGGCCCGCATGGACAACCTCCGCGCCCAGATTCAGAAGGAACTCGGCGTGCAGCCGACCGTCGACCCCGCCGACGAGGTCCGCGCCCGCGTCGACTTCCTCAAGGCCTACCTGTTGTCCACGCCCGCAAAGGGATTCGTGCTGGGCATCAGCGGCGGACAGGACAGCACGCTGGCCGGCCGACTCGCGCAGCTCGCCGCGACGGAACTGCGGGCGGAGGGCCACCCGGCGGAGTTCGTCGCGGTCCGGCTGCCCTACGGCGTCCAGGCCGACGAGCACGACGCCCAGATCGCGCTGAAGTTCATCGCGCCGGACCGGTCGGTGGCGGTGAACGTGAAGCCGAGCGTGGACGCGGTCGCCGCCGAGAGCGCGGCGGGCCTGGCCGCGATCGTCGGCGACGGCGGCGAACTGCGCGACTTCGTACGGGGCAACATCAAGGCACGCGAGCGGATGGTCGTCCAGTACGCCGTCGCGGGCCAGCTCGGCTACCTGGTGATCGGCACCGACCACGCCGCCGAGGCGGTCACCGGCTTCTTCACCAAGTTCGGCGACGGCGGGGTGGACCTGACCCCGCTCACCGGCCTCACCAAGCGTCAGGGCGCGGCCCTGCTGGCGCACCTCGGCGCCCCCGAGAGCACCTGGAGCAAGGTCCCCACCGCCGACCTCGAGGACGACCGGCCCGCGCTGCCCGACGAGGAGGCGCTCGGGGTCCGCTACAGCGAGATCGACGACTACCTCGAGGGCCGCGACGTGAGCGCGGCGGTCGCCGAGCGGCTCGAGGGCCTCTACCTGGCGACCCGGCACAAGCGCACGGTCCCGGTCACCCCGCTCGACACCTGGTGGCAGTGACCGGTGACCACGGCACTGGTGGTCGGCGGCACCGGCACCGCGGGTAGCGCGGCGGCCCGGGCGCTGCGCTCGCGCGGCTACCTGGTCCGGGTCCTCAGCAGGCACGCGCCCGCGGACCCGGCCGCGGCGGTCGGGCACGTGCGCGGCGACCTGCGCACCGGCGAGGGACTGCCCGACGCCCTGGCCGGGGTGGAGGTGGTGGTCAGCGCCGCCGACGGCCGCTCGCGCAAGGCCCGGCCGGTGTTCACCGACGGCGCCCGGAACCTGGTGCGGGCGGCCGAGGCCGCGGGGGTCCGCCGCGCCGTGCTGCTGTCCATCGTCGGCGTCGACCGCCCGGCGTTCGCCTACTACCAGGCGTTGACCGAGCAGGAACGGATCTACTCGGCGTCGGCGCTGGACGTGCGGGTGGTGCGGTCCACCCAGTTCCACTCGTTCCTGTCGATGATCTTCCGGCCGGCCGCGCGGGGCGGGCTGGTACCCGCGTTCACCGATGTCTCGTTCCAGCCGATCGCCCCGGCCGACGTGGGCCGAGCGCTGGCCGACGCGGCGCTGTCCGAGGCGCCCGGCCCGGACGGGCCGATCGAGGTCGGCGGACCCGAGGTGCTGACCATGCGTGAGCTCGCCGCCACCTGGAAGCGGGTCACCGGCAGCAAGGCCCGGGTGGTCGACGTCCCGCTTCCCGGCGAGTTCGGCCGTTTCCTGCGCGCCGGCGGCAACCTCACCCCCGAGAACCGCTACGGTAAAACCACTTTCGCGCAGTGGCTGGCGGCCGGCTAGCGCACCGCACCCGGCGGGACCGCTCAGCCGCCGGCGAACGGTGGCAGCACGTCCACCCGGCCCGCCGCCGGCACGGCCGGATCACGGGTGAGCTCGTCGTCCTGCAGGAAGGCCGCGACCGCGAGCACCCGCTCCATCCGCGCGCCGTGCCGCGCGGCCAGTGCCGTCCGGAGGTCGCCGAGGCTCGCACCGGCGCCCAGCGGGAGGGTCTCCTCGGTGCACCCGGCGGCCTCCGCCGCCGCCGCGAAGTACCGCACCGTCACCGAACCGTCAGCCACCGATGGCCCCCATGCTCCGTCGCGGCGGCTCGAAGCCCGCCGAATCCATGCCGTGACCGGCCCACTTGTCCCACATCGCGGCGCGCCAGAGCGCGGCCAGCTCCGCGTCGGTGGCGCCGGACCGCAGCCCGGCTCGCAGGTCCACCTCGTCGTCGCTGAACAGGCACGAGCGCACCGTGCCCTCGGCGGTGAGCCGGGTCCGGTCACAGGCGTTGCAGAAGTTCCGCGTCACCGACGCGATGATGCCGACGGTCGCCGGTCCGCCGTCGACCAGCCACTCCTCGGCGGGCGACGCCGGGTCCTCGCGCTCGACCGGGTGCAGCGTGAACCGCTCCCCGAGCACGTCGAGCAGCCGGGCCGCGTCGACGATCGAGTCGCGGTCCCAGGCGTGGTCCGCGTCCAGCGCCATCTCCTCGATGAACCGCAGCCGGCAGCCCTCGTCGAGGCACCACTGGAGCAGATCCGCTGCGCCGGCAAGGGTTTCCGGCATCAGCACCGCGTTCACCTTGAGCGGCGTCAGCCCCGCCCGGGCGGCCGCCCGGATACCCGCCAGCACCGCGGGCAACCGGTCCCGGCGGGTGAGCTCGGCGAAGTGGGCGCGGTCCACCGAGTCGAGCGAGACGTTGACCCGGCTCAGGCCCGCCGCGACCAGCCCCCGCGCCCGGTGCTCTAGCCCGACGGCGTTGGTGGTCATGGTCAGCGGCACCCCGGGCACCGCCGCGGCGCAGCCCGCGACGATCTCCTCGAGGTCGTGGCGCATCAAGGGTTCGCCACCTGTGAAGCGGACCTCCCGCACCCCCAGGTCCGTGACCGCGATCCGTACCAGTCGCACGATCTCCGCGACGCTCAGCAGCCGCTCGCGCGGAATCTGCGGCAGCCCCTCGGCGGGCATGCAGTAAGTGCAGCGCAGCGAACACTTTTCGGTGATCGAGACCCGCAGGTCGCGGGCGACCCGGCCGAACCGGTCCACCAGCTCCGGGACCTCGGGGCGGTCGGCCGCCGACGCGTCCGCGCGCGGGCGCACACGGGGCAGCCCCATCTGCACCGGTCGCTGCGTCGTCGTCATCGGGTCACCGCCTTCTCCTGCGGTCCAGTATGCCGCCCGGACGCGGTACGCGACCGACCGGCGGCCTGCCTAGGATGTGATCTCATGCCTGAGGGATCGCGATGACCAGCAGATCTGTCGAAGACCACGCGCGCGCGGTGGCGCGCCTGCTCGGCCCGGCCCTGACGCCGCACACCGAGTCCGTAGCGGTGGCGGCGGCGCTGGGTCGCGTGCTCGACACCGACGTGCACTCCCCCCTCGATCTGCCGCCGTTCCGCAACTCGCAGATGGACGGTTTCGCGGTCGCGGCCGACTCGGTCCGCGCCGTGCCCGTCACGCTGCCCGTCTCCGCGACCGTCGCGGCGGGGTCGGCCGGACCCGCCCGGCTCGTGCCCGGCACCGCGGTCCGGATCATGACCGGGGCGCCACTCCCCGACGGCGCGGACGCGGTGGTGCCGGTCGAGGACACCGAACCCACCGCCGGGGCGACGGCGGACACGGTCACCGTCCACCGGGGTCGAGCGTCCGGCGAGTTCGTCCGCGACCGCGGCAGCGACGTCCACGCCGGGGACCTGCTGCTGGGCGCGGGCGCGGTCCTCACCGCGCGGCACCTGGCGATGTTCGCGGCGGTCGGTGCGGCCGAGCTGCCGGTCCGGCGACGGCCCAAGGTCGCGGTGCTCACCACCGGCAGCGAACTGGTCGCCGCGGGAAACCCGTTGCGGCCCGGTCAGATCTACGAGTCCAACGGCATCGCCCTGGCCGCGAGCCTGACGACGAACTCCGCGGACGTGGTGTTCGCCGAGAGCAGCACGGACGACCCGGACCAGTTCCGCGACCTCCTCCGGCGGGCCACCGAGTCGGCCGACCTGGTGCTCACCTCCGGCGGGGTGTCGATGGGCGAGTTCGAGGTGGTGCGCGAGGTGCTCACCCCGCTCGGCGGCTGGTTCGGGCACGTCGCGATGCAGCCGGGCGGACCGCAGGGACTGACCGTGGTCGACGGCGTCCCGGTGCTGAGCTTCCCGGGCAACCCGGTGAGCACGCTGGTCTCCTTCGAGGTGTTCGCGCGCCCGCTGCTGCGGCGGGCCGCCGGACTGGCCCCCGTGCACGTTGACACCCTCGCCCTCGCCGGCACCCTGACCTCTCCGGCGGGCCGACGCCAGTTCCTGCGCGGGCGCCTCGTCGACGAGGGTGTGAGACTGGAGTCGGGACCGGGTTCGCACCTGGTCGCGGCGCTGGCCAGGGCGGATGTCCTGATCGACGTGCCGGCGGACGTCACGACAATGGAAGCGGGAGAGAACGTGCAGGTGTGGCCGCTATGAGTGAGCTGACCCATCTCGACGACGAGGGCCGGGCCCGGATGGTCGACGTGAGCGCCAAGGCCAGCACCGCGCGCGTCGCGGTGGCCGCGGGCGAACTGCAGACCACCGCCGAGGTGGTCGCGCTGGTGCGTGCCGACGGCATGCCGAAGGCCGACGTCCTGGCCACCGCGCGAATCGCGGGCATCGCCGGGGCCAAGAAGACCTCCGAACTGATCCCGCTGTGCCACCAGCTCGCGCTGTCGTCGGTGAAGGTGGAGTTCGCGTTCACCGACACCACCATCACCATCGAGGCGACCGCGAAGACCTCCGGCCAGACCGGGGTGGAGATGGAGGCGCTGACCGCGGTGGCCGTCGCCGGGCTGACGCTGCACGACATGGTCAAAGCGCTCGACCCGGCCGCGACCCTGAACGCGGTGCGACTGCTCACCAAGGACGGCGGCAAGCGAGGCCACTGGGTGCGCGACGCGGCGACCGCCGCCCCGGACCCCGCGCCCGCCCCGGCCGCGGACCTCCCGGCCCGGTCCGCGGTGGTGCTGGTGGCGTCCACCGGCGGCGCGAGCGGCACCCGAACCGACACCACCGGACCGGAGCTGGTGAGTTGGCTTGCCGAGCAGGGCTTCTCGGTGCGCGGTCCGCTGGTCTACCCGGACGCAGACATCGCGGCGGGGCTGGCCGATGCGCTCAGCGGCGCGCCCGCGCTGGTGCTGAGCACCGGCGGTACCGGCGCCTCCCCCACCGACCGGACTCCCGAGGCCACCCGGGCGGTTCTGGACCGCGAGCTCCCGGGTCTCGCGGAGGCCATGCGCCGCAAGGGATCCGAGAAGACCGCGCACGCCTCGTTGAGCCGCGGACTGGCCGGGCTGGCCGGGCGCACCGTGGTGGTGAACCTGCCCGGCTCCCCGGGCGGTGTGCGCGACGGGATCTCGGTGCTCGAACCGGTCCTGGACCACCTGCTGGCACAGGTCGCGGGCGGCGGGTCGCACGATGAGTGAACTGCTGGCCGCGATCTCGCCGGACCCGCTCGACCCGGCCGCGGTGGACGCCGCGGTCGCCGGTCCCGAGCACGGCGCCGTGGTGCTCTTCAGCGGCGTGGTCCGCAACCACGATGGCGGACAGCCGGTTTCCGCACTCGAGTACCAGGCCCATCCCGATGCGCAGCGTTTCCTGCGGACCTGCTGCGAGCGGGTCTCGGCCGAGACAGGCCTGCCGGTCGCGGCGGTGCACCGGGTGGGCCCGCTGGTCGTCGGGGACCTGGCGCTGGTCGCCGCGGCCGCCGCCCCGCACCGGGCCGAGGCCTTCGCCGCGTGCTCGCTGCTGGTGGAGCGGATCAAGACCGAGGTTCCGATCTGGAAGCGTCAGCACTTCGCCGACGGGGTCACCGAGTGGGTGGGTCTGTAGTTCGACGCGCGACTGCCCAGTCATGCTCTCGCGGCAGGAGAATTTCTGCGCGAGACCCGATAGAATCGCAGTCGTCAGTGCGCCGAGCCGTGGCGGCCAAGCACGGTCCCACGCCACGCTCTCACCAGCACTGACAACGGGGTGATGCATCTGTTGCAATCGGGCTCGCCGAATTCGTCCACTTTCGCGGGGCCGTGGTTCGCGACGCAGTCGGCGGTGTCCGTCCTGCCGATCGAGTTCGCGCACGTGTCGAATCTGCCCGCCGATCCAGTCTCGCGTGCTGATGCCGCCCATCCTGGGCAGGTCAGCGCTGCCGAGAGGGGTAGTCATGTCACAGCAGTTCGAGGGGAAGGTGGCCTTTGTCACCGGCGCCGCACGGGGACAGGGCCGTTCGCACGCGGTGCGGTTCGCCGAGGAGGGCGCCGACGTCATCGCCGTGGACCTCTGCGATCAGATCGACAGCGTGGCCTATCCGCTGGCCACCCGCGAGGACCTCGACGAGACCGTCAACCTCGTCGAGAAGACCGGCCGCCGTATCGTCGCCGAGCAGGCCGACGTGCGTGACTTCCAGCGACTGCAGGCGGTGGTCGAGATGGGGGTGGCCGAGTTCGGCCGCGTCGACTTCGTCCTCGCCAACGCCGGGATCATGCCGGTCATGGGCGAACAGAGTCACGAGATGTCCGCATTCGTCGACGCCGTCGAGGTCATGCTCCACGGGGTCTACTACACGATCGAGGCGGCCCTGCCCGCGCTGCTCGAACACGGTGACGGCGGCGCCGTCGTGATCACCAGCTCGACGGCCGGCCTCAAGTCGGTGAATCAGGCTTTCAGCGTCCGCAGCCACGGAACGGCCGGCTACCACGCCGCGAAGCATGCCGAGGTGGGCCTGATGCGGTACTACGCAATGACTCTGGCGGAGAAGAACATCCGGGTCAACACCGTGCACCCCGCCGGGGTGGCGACAACAATGTCCATGAACCGGCCGTTCGGACAGTTCCTCAACGAGCACCCGGGAAGCCTTGCCGGACTGCAGAACCCGATGCCGGTCCCGATTCTCGAGCCGTCCGACATCAGCGAGGCGATGATCTACCTCTGTGGCCGCGGCGGCCGCTACATCACCGGCGTCACCCTACCGGTCGACGCCGGGTACACCCTCAAGTAGCGCGCTCACCGCGAACAGGCCACCCCGGCACCCGGGGTCGGGTGTGACGCAACCGACCCCGGACCACCCCGGCCCGTCGGCTATGCTGGGTCTCACTTGGCGCCGATCCTTTGGCCGCCATACGTCGTGGAACGCTTCCTCAACGCATGACCGTGAGTGTGACTCACTCGATCCGTTGATTGGTGCCATCCAGCACAAGCTCTTCTTGCGGCGATCGATTTTGCCCACCGGCAATCTCGCCAAACTTGTGCTGACAGATGCGCGGAACAGCAGTTCCCCCGTGCGGTCACCAGCGCAACCCGATGCCTGAAAGGCCTCGACCCACATGACGAAAACCTTTGCCGACCTCGGCGTGCGCGATCCCCTCGTGAAGGCGCTTGCCGCCAACGGAATCACCGCGCCGTTCCCGATCCAGGTCGACACCCTTCCCGACACGCTCGCCGGCCGCGACGTGCTCGGCCGCGGAAAGACGGGCAGCGGAAAGACGCTGGCCTTCTCCATCCCCATGGTCGCCCGGCTCGCCGGTGACCTCGCGGGCGGCAAGCGCCGCCCGGGCCACCCGGTCGGCCTGATCCTGGCCCCGACCCGCGAGCTGGCCACCCAGATCAGTGCCGCGCTCGAGCCCCTGGCCGGTGCGTACAACCTCAAGGTCACCACCATCTTCGGCGGCGTCTCCCAGCACCGTCAGGTGCAGGCACTCAAGGCCGGTGTCGACATCGTCGTCGCCTGCCCGGGCCGCCTCGAGGACCTGATGAAGCAGAAGTTCGTCTCCCTCGACGCCGTGGAGATCACGGTCCTCGACGAGGCCGACCACATGGCCGACCTCGGCTTCCTGCCGGTCGTCACCCGGATCCTGTCTGCGACCCCGCAGAACGGACAGCGGCTGCTGTTCTCGGCGACCCTGGACAACGGCGTCGACAAGCTGGTCAAGCGCTTCCTGCACAACGAGGTGCTGCACTCGGTCGACGAGGCCAACTCGCCGGTCGCCGCGATGACCCACCACGTCTTCGACGTCGCGGGCGTCGAGGCCAAGAAGGTGCTCGTGCAGAAGCTCGCATCGGGCACCGGTCGCCGCATCCTGTTCATGCGCACCAAGCACCAGGCGCGCAAGCTCGCGCGTCAGCTCACCGAGGCCGGCATCCCGTCGGTGGACCTGCACGGCAACCTCTCGCAGGCCGCCCGCGACCGCAACCTGGCCGCGTTCTCGGCCGGCTCGGCCCGGGTGCTGGTGGCCACCGACGTCGCCGCCCGCGGCGTGCACGTCGACGACGTGGAGCTGGTCGTGCACGTGGACCCGCCGGCCGAGCACAAGGCGTACCTGCACCGCTCGGGACGTACGGCCCGCGCCGGCAGCGCCGGTGACGTGGTCACCGTCGTGCTGCCCGAGCAGCGCAAGGACCTGGCCATCCTGATGCGCAAGGCCGCCATCAAGGTGACCCCGCAGCAGGTGACGGCCGACTCCGACCCGGTGAACGCACTGGTCGGCGAGATCGCGCCGCACGTGGTTCCGGTCCCCCAGGCTGCGCCGCAGCCGGCAGGTAACGGCGGCGGTGCCCGTCGTGGCGGCGGCGGTGGCGGTCAGCGCCGCGGCGGCGGCCAGGCCGGCGGCGGACGCGGCGGTCAGGGT
>NZ_JBFUHZ010000044.1:0-47971 GCF_056402135.1 Rhodococcus sp. P4_C10
GCGAACAAACTCGCGGTAGCTCTGGGGGTACCCGCCGCCGTCCGGGAAACGGAACGAATCGAGTGCCTCGAAGTCGACATGCTCGAACGAGGGGGATTCAGGCGCGGGGACACTCATGACTCGATTATGGTCGGGTTGCTGGAGCCACGTCCCTGGAGCCAGATGGAGTGACGGCGGCGACCGTCGGTCCCACACCAGGAACACGGCGCGTTCGTGTCCGGACACTGCAGGGATCCGGCAGTACTCCTCGCCCGACATCGGACGCCAGTTGACCGTAGACATCGCAGGTAGAGCCCAGGATCGCGTCGAACCGCGCTAGTTAAACTAGCGTCGCGTTTCGCTAATCTTCGCTGCAAGTCGACAACCGAACCGGTGGTGTAGGTTCCGGATCTACTTGTCCGATCGACCTGCGACTTTCAAGAACTTCCACGATACTTGTCCCAGAAATTCCGGGCGAAGATGTCCATTGCCACAGCCCTGGTCCGAGTCGATGCCACACCATCGCAGCCATGCTTACTCGCGATCTCCACCGTCACCGCTCCGCGACCGCAAGAGACCGTCACCGCGGACGCTGCAGGCACTCGGTGCCGGTTCGTGCCAAGCATCGTGGTTTCGGGCAGCCGTGCGACCGACCGACAACGATCACTAGCCCGGTACATTCGGGCGATGACGACCTTCACCGAGGTATGGCGTGCGTATATACCGCTCCTTCGTGACGTCGCACTGGCTACTGCGGCGGCTGTTCGCCCGCCACAGGGCCTGCTGGATCGACAAGAAGCGGAGAGGACGACAACCCCGTGGACAGAGGAGTTGCGCGAGGTCTACTCCCTCCACGACGGAGTGGACGTGCCCGGCATCGTCGGCGCAGACACCCGCTCACCGGCCTCGTCGCGCGGTTCCGCAGCCTCCGCGAGATACGGGCCACCACCAACGGATCCGCCGGCAACACCTGATATCTCCACGCCGAGCAGCAGCGTTCGAAGCGTCGCCAATCCGACACGTACGCCCGCCGGGTGTTCTCCGACTTCGACGCCCCCACCGCCCGACCCACCAGCGCGGACTCGGCGGTCAACACCACCGCAGGTGCACTTGCGGTGGTGTTGACCGCCACCAGCCCCTGTCTGGGGTCGTCACCACCATCGGTGTCGCGCAGCATTACCCGAGCAGGTTTGACGGTCACACCGACACTCCCGCGGACGACCAGACAACTTCCGCGACTGGGTCGCGATAACTGCAAGACGGGGCCGAGTGATGGTTAACCATGAGTACCATCACTCTGGCCCATAGATCATCTACTCGGACATGAAGGCGATGGACTCTGGCGTTCTCATGCTCGCGGTGGGGGGGTGAACTGTCTTCTCGACAACCGTGAAGTCAAGGTATCCCAGGCGTGCAAGCGGACGCATCTTCTCGATGTCGAGCATACCGTCGGTGAGGAAGTTCTCATCGATGTGGATTCCGATCACCTGGGCGATCAGCAGGTAGGTGGACGACTCAGGTGTGGCACCAGGCAGGAAGATCGATTGCTGAAGCTTGCATTCGAACTGCACCGGGGCTCCGGCCACGAGCGGAGCCTTGATTAGCGTCGACGGGACGGACTCCAGCCCTGCGTAGTCGAACTCACTGACGGCAGGGGGGAGGTCATGATTGGTCATGACGATCTCGTCGAAATGACGCTCGGTGGCCATGCTCCAGCCCAGTTCGCCGGTTGCCATCGCGTTGGCGGCGGTGTCCTTCGGGCGACCGTCCGGTTGGCAGTTCACCGCCACTGAGATCGTCGGCGGGTCCCACGTCACGTTCTGAAATTGACTGTAAGGGGCTAGGTTCGGCACTCCGTTCGCGTCCACCGTCGACATCCAGCCGATAGGTCGCGGCACACAGGACGCCTTGAATGGGTTGTACGGCAGTCCGCTCGATTCGACTTCCGGCCTGTAGAACATCTGCATCTCCTGTCCGAAACCGGCACCATGCCAGCAACCAGCTAACTTCAGTATTTGTAGCAGAGTAGCGACATCAGTCGTTCGATGTTAAACAAAGCGCGCAAAGCTAACTCTTCAGCACAGGCGTCCACGCGACCCAACGGATCCGACCATATGGCGACGGCTGGGCCTGAACGAACGTTCCCGACCGAAACTGAATGAATGCAGTCGATCGTCGCGACACCCCGATGACTGAGGTGTTGATGAGAAGACAGGCGGGATGGATGAATGAACTCACTGGCCGGGCGCGATGAATTGACTAGGTTCATCACCGCCGTTTCGGCGCGGAATCCAGCCCTTCAAATAACCAGTGGGGCTTGACCATCGAGTCGTCAGAAGTAGTCCCCAATCCGGTTCACTGTCCGCGACGGCGCAGCGGTAGAGCTTGCGTTTCACGGCGCGGTTTCCGGTGAGGTCGGCCAGTCGCAGCTCGTTCGGTGCGCGTGCGCGGCGGAGCCTCGCGCAACCAGGTCGTCGGTGGGTCGGCGGGCCTCAACCGGGTCTTGGAGTCGCTGACGGTCACTCTGATCGACAAACGCCCGCACTCAGAAGTAGATACTGTTATTGAAGTGACCTGGAGCTCACAGGTGGGACTCAGACCAAGTGCGACTTCCAATGCACGGTAGTCGTGTTCGAGGGGCAAAGCTTCGCCGCGACCAACCAATCGACAAACCTCAGTGGCGGACCGGCGACATCACAGGGGCACCGGCAACGGGTCTCAAAGACGCTTGGCCAAAGATGAGGCGCACCACGGAGGAGCCCCCTCGTCTCATCGGGGAAGCAGCGAGCGCAGCGTAAGGATCAGGAAGATTGACATCGCTAGAGCCGAACAACGGGCGACGGCGCGGTGGCCTTCTTCAATGTAGGCAGATCGTTCGGATCTACGAGAGTCTGGATTCACACGAGCAGCTCGAGCTTGAGGCTGCGCTCTCCCGAGAGTCACACGCGTTTCAGGTCGGGGCTACCTGGACCGGGCATCTTCCGATGCTGGGTGCGATAACTACATCTATCGACGGTCACCCACAGAAACCCACGAGTGACTGTGGGTGAGGATAGTGCCCCGCGGGGTGGTGGACTTCGGATCAGGTTCGAGATCGCATAGTGATCAACGAGTCAGGTTGAATGCTAACTGATTTCGAGTGTGGTCGACATCCTCTCGGCGGGTGTGGTGGCGGCGTGTTCCTTCGTGGCGATCACGGCTCGGAGTTCGTCCATGCTGACGTCGGAGACGTAGCGGCGGGTGACCTGCCATTCGTCGTGTTGCTCGATCACCACCGCGGTCGCCAGGCGTAGGAACGCGGCCGGGTTGGGGAAGATCGGGACTGCCCCCGGTTTGGTTGACATCTGATCTGTGAGGATCACTCCTCACGATGGAAGGATGCTCCCCATGCCGAAGCCGTTCCCCGACGAGTTCCGCCGCGACGTCATCGCGGTCGCCCGCAAGGGCGAGGCCCCGCTGCGTCAGATCGCCAAGGACTTCGGAATCTCCGAAGGATGCCTATACCGCTGGCTGAAGATCGCCGACCGCGAGGACGGCGTCAGCACCGGCGGGAAGTCCACCGACTCAGACGAGTCTGCCGAGCTGCGGGAAGCCCGCAAACGGATCAAGCTCCTCGAGCAAGAAGCCGAGGTCATGCGCCGTGCCGTCGCCTATCTGTCCCGGGACGTCAACCCAAAATGATGTTCCCGCTGGTCCTTGACCTCGCTGCTGACGGAGTGCCCGTCACGGTGACCTGCCGGGTTCTCGGATTCTCCACCCAAGCGTTCTACAAATGGAAGAAAGATCCAGTCACACAACGTGATTGGGACGACGCACATCTGATCAACATCGCGCGTGCCATTCATGCCGACGATCCCGCATTCGGCTACCGTTTCATCGCCGACGAGCTGCCCGAATATGGCATCGCCGCCGGCGAGAACCGTGTCGCCAGGCTGTGCTCGCAGGAGCGCATCTGGTCGGTGTTCTCGAAGAAGCGAGGCCTGAACAGAAGGGCGGGCCCGCCGGTCCACGACGACCTCGTCGACCGCCAGTTCGCCGCTGGGCGGCCCAACGAGGTCTGGCTGACCGATATCACCGAGCACCGCACCGACGAGGCAAGCTCTACCTCTGCGCGATCAAGGATGTGTACTCGAACAAGATCGTCGGCTACTCGATCGACTCGCGCATGAGGGCGTCGTTGGCGGTGTCGGCGTTGCGTAATGCAGTCGATCAACGCGACCCGGCCGGAACGATCGTGCATTCCGACAGAGGGAGTCAGGGCGGATTCAACCGGTCGTCGCAACACCTCGATCACGGAGGTGTGCGATGGGATGTGGTGGGAAGCAGATGCCGGAGGCGCCTTCGGGTGCGCGGCGGCAGTGGGCGGCGGATCGGGCGTTGCGGCCGCCGATGCGTTCACCGGGCCGGCCGGAGCCGTCGCGTGCGGTGCAGCGGGACTTCTGGCGGCGGATCGCCTCGGGCGTGACGACGGTGCAGGCGGCGGAAGCTGTTGG
Organism: Rhodococcus sp. P4_C10; assembly: GCF_056402135.1. NCBI lineage: Bacteria > Bacillati > Actinomycetota > Actinomycetes > Mycobacteriales > Nocardiaceae > Rhodococcus > Rhodococcus sp. P4_C10. The sequence goes on from NZ_JBFUHZ010000044.1 coordinate 4,473, forward strand.
CGTGTCATGGCCGGTCGGCTCCCGCTGGTTCCGTCACGCTGGCGGGATGCCACCGATCAGTCTGGACGAGCCCACGGGCCGTTACCTGTCATTCGCGGAGCGCGAGGAAATCGCGCTACTGCGCGCTCAGGACATCGGCGTCCGCGAGATCGCCCGCCGTATCGGACGCGACCCGGGGACGATTTCACGCGAGCTGCGCCGCAACGCGGCGACCCGGAGCGGCAAGCAGGTCTACCGGGCCCTGGTGGCGCAGTGGAAGGCGCAGCAGACCGCGAAGCGTCCGAAGACCGCGAAGCTTGTGGGCAACGACAGGTTGCATGAGTACGTGCAGGAACGGCTCGTCGGCAGCGTTCGGCGCCCCGACGGGAGCGTTGTCACGGGCCCGGTGACACCAGTGTGGAAGGGGTTGAACAAGCCGCATCGGCAGGACAGGAAGTGGGCGATGGCGTGGAGCCCGGAGCAGATATCGCAACGACTGAAGGTCGACTTCCCGGATGATGAGTCCATGCGCATCAGTCACGAGGCGATCTACCAGTCGCTGTTCATCGAGGGCCGTGGCGCGCTCAAACGCGAACTGGTGACTTGTCTGCGTACCGGCCGCGCGCTGCGGGAGCCTCGGGCACGGTCGCAGAACAAGCCACAAGGGCATGTCACCGCGGATGTCGTTCTCTCCCAACGCCCGGCTGAAGCTGCTGATCGCGCGGTCCCCGGTCACTGGGAGGGCGATCTGATCATCGGGACAGGCCGGTCCGCGATCGGCACGCTCGTCGAGCGCAGCAGCCGATCCATCCTTCTCGTTCATCTTCCTCGGCTGGAAGGCTGGGGAGAGAAACCACCCGTGAAGAACGGTACGTCGCTCGGCGATTACGGCGCCGTCGCGATGAACGCCGCTCTGGCGGCCTCGATGGCGAGGCTCCCCGGACAGCTCCGCAAGACCCTCACCTGGGACCGCGGGAAAGAGCTCTCCGGGCATGCCCAGTTCACGCTCGATACCGGCACAAAGGTGTTCTTCGCCGATCCGCACTCCCCTTGGCAGCGACCCACGAATGAGAACACGAACGGGATACTGCGCCAGTACTTCCCGAAGGGAACCGACTTGTCTCGGTGGTCTGCGGACGAACTCGAGGCCGTCACATTCGCTGTCAACAACCGACCCCGCAAGATCCTCGGCTGGAAGACCCCCGCCGAGGTCTTCGACGAACAGCTACGCTCACTTCAACAGTCCGGTGTTGCATCGACCGGTTGAACTCGCCCAATTTCGGTCACGGAGCTTCGTTCACGAACTGTCCTGCAACGGATTACAGGGCTCGATGGGGCGAGTCGGCGCATGCGGCGACAATGCTGCGATGGAGTCGTTCTTCGCACTCCTGCAGAAGAACGTCCTGGATCGGCAGCACTGGTCCACGCGGGAACAACTACGTCTGGCGATCGTCATCTGGATCGAGCGGACCTACCACCGCAAGCGCCGGCAACGCCGCCTCGGGAAGCTCACGCCAGTCGAGTTTGAGACAATCAACCAGACCGCACACGCGGCCTGAACCACTCAACCCCACGAGTCAACCGAAGTGGGGGCAGTCCCATCTCCACGACGTCGGCTCGGCGTCTGATCTCTTTGTTGAGGCGTTCGATCGGGTTGTTGGACCAGATCTTCTGCCAGTGCGCCCGCGGGAACGCGGTGAACGCGAGCACGTCGTGTTTCGCGGATTCCATCATCGCCGCGACCTTCGGGAACGATGAGGTGAGGGTGTCGACGACCTGGTCCCACTGGGCGGCGACCTCGACGGGGTCGGTGTGCGCGAAGATAGTTTTGACCGCGGCAAATCACGGGCGGCACGTGCTTCGAGTGCACGGCGCCTTGTAAGTTCCGCATGAAGTGCACCCGGCAGCGCTGCCATGCGACACCGGTGAACTGTTGCGTGACAGCGGCTTTCAAGCCAGCATGGGCATCGGAGACGACCAGGTGCACTCCCGACAGACCTCGGGCCTTCAATCCGATCAGGAACTCGCGCCAGAACTCCAAGGACTCGCTGTCTCCGACGGCGATGCCGAGGACCTCGCGGGTGCCGTCGATCGACACCCCTGTCGCCACGACAAGGGCCAGGGAGACCACGTGCGCACCACCCGCACCTTGCAATACGTCGCGTCGAGGAACACGTACGGGAACGTGGTGTGCGTGAGAGTGCGGTCGTGGAATCGGGAGATCTCGGCGTCGAGGCCTGCGCAGACGCGGGAGACCTCGGACTTCGACACTCCAGAGCTCACGCCCAACGCGGCGACGAGGTCGTCGACACTGCGGGTCGAGACGCCGTGGACGTAGGCCTCCATGATCACCGCATGCAGGGCCTTGTCGATCCGCCGGCGGCGTTCGAGCAGCGAGGGGAAGAACGAGCCGGCCCGCAGTTTGGGGATCTTGACCTCGACGTCGCCGCTGGTGGTCGAGATCGTCTTGCTGCGGTGTCCGTTGCGGTGCGTGGATCGGGTGTCGGTGCGTTCGTAGCGGCCGGCGCCGAGAGCCTCGGTGGCCTCGGCTTCGATCAGCTCCTGCAGGCCGGCGCGGATCAGTTCGGCGAACACGGACGCCACATCGGCGCCCTTGAGCGTGTCCAGACGACGCCTAGGCCGGCCGTTGTAGGTTCCGGGCCTACTTGTCCGAGCCGCCTGGGATTTCCAAGATCTTCCGCGACACTTGTCCACGAAATTCCGTGCGAAGATGTCCCTTTCCACAGCCCTGGTCCGAGCCGAAGCCAGCTCATCGCAGCCACGCTGACTCTCGGTCTCCACCGCCACCCTTCCGCAGCTCCAAGAAACCACCATCGCGGACGCCGCCGGCACTCGGTACCGGTTCCTGTCACCCCATCCGGGCCTCAGGTAGCCCGGCGATCGGCGCAAACGCGCCGGCTTCCGGCTTGATGGCATGGCGGCGCGCATTCGGGCCGACGTTCCCCTGAGCCGGGGTAATGCGTGTCCTTGATGTAGTCGCCGGTGCGCGGGAGATGCCTCACTCTTCGTGCCCCGCCCCGTTATCCGAGGTGTCCTTCACGCGGTGGTGTCTCCACGGTGCGGGCGGCGTCCCGACACTGGTTCGAGAGCTTCGGAATGGAGGCCCAGGGGAGAATGTTCGCCGCCAGCCTCCTCATACAGCGAGCCGTCTTGCGCCTCGGCTGTGTGTGGACGGAGACCAGAAGCGAAGGACGACATGACCGGCAAGTACTTCGAGCTGACCGACGAAACGCGAAACTACTTCGGCCACAACCTGCATCGCATCCGTGCCACACGCGACATGCCGCGGTACGGCGTCCGTAAGGGCGACGTCGGAGGGTGGGTCGAATGCGAGCGCAATGTGTCCGGGTACGCGTGGGTGTCAGGCGACGCGAGGGTGTTTGGCGACGCGTGGGTATCCGACAACGCGGAGATCTCAGGCAATGCGGAGGCCTCAGGCAACGCGAGCGTGTCCGGCAACGCGAGGGTGTCCGGCAATGCGGAGGTCTCCGGAGACGCGCGGGTATACGGCGACGCCGAGGTGTACGGCGACGCCGAGGTGTACGACAACGCGGACGTGTCCGGAGACGCGACGGTGCATGGCGAGGCGAGGGTATTCGGCGACGCGGAGGTCGAAGGCAATGCCAGCGTGTACGGCAACGCGGACGTGTCCGGCGACGCGAGGGTATCCGGCCGGGCGGAGGTGCACGGCCGAGCAACTGTCACCGAGCGCCAGGACATCCTCGTCGTCTACCCTATCGGCTCCCAGTCCGTCGCCGCGACTCTCACCCGCACCGCCGCCGGCCACAACTTATCGGTCGGGTGTTGGCATGGCGGCACCATCGACACACTCCCTGCCGAGGTATATCGGCGCTCACAGACGTGGCCAGGAACAACGCAAGATCATGCCCGCTGGCGCGCCGAGCACGAGGCGCTGGAGGCGCTGTGCCGGGCTCGTATCGCCGGGTGGAAGCGCACGGACGAAGGCCCTGCTACTGACTGTCCTGTTTAACGATCAGCAAACAGAGCGGGACTCCGGTGAGCGAGCCGATCGGATACGTCAGCCAACCGCCATCAACCAGTCCTGGCTACCCGTCCTGCACGCTGATCCTGCGAAGGCTCCCTATCTATCTAACGACTGCCGTCGCTTTATTTATTCTTATTCTGGCGTGGTGGTTTAACCCCGCGCCATGTCCACGAACCGCGAGTAGTGAAGCTGGTGTGCGACAGTGATTGTCGCGGTGGGACCACCACGGTGCTTGCCGAGAATGATGTCCGCCTCGCCGCCACGCGGGTCGTCCCGCTCGAAGGCGTCGGGCCGGTGCAGGAGCATGACCATGTCGGCGTCCTGCTCGAGCGAGCCGGACTCACGGAGGTCGGAGACCTGGGGGCGCTTGTCCGTCCGCTGCTCCGGACCACGGTTCAGCTGACAGATCGCCACCACCGGGACCTCGAGTTCCTTCGCCAGCAGCTTCAGCGAGCGGGAGAACTCCGAGACCTCCTGCTGACGTGACTCGACCTTCTTGCCGGACGTCATCAGCTGCAGGTAGTCGAGGACGACCAGCTTGATGTCGTGCTTCTGCTTGAGCCGGCGGGCCTTCGCCCGGATCTCCATCATGGTCAGGTTGGGGGAGTCGTCGATGAACATCGGCGCCTCGCTGATCTCGCTCATCCGCCGAGCCAGCTTGGTCCAGTCCTCGTCGGTCATCTTTCCCGACTTCATGTCCGACAGCTTGATCTTCGCCTCGGCCGAGAGCAGTCGCATGACGATCTCGGTCTTGCCCATCTCGAGCGAGAAGATGACGCTGGGCATGCCGTGCTTGATCGAGCAGGACCGCATGAAGTCCATGCCGATCGTCGACTTGCCGACACCGGGCCGCGCCGCCACGATGATCATCTGCCCGGGGTGCAGGCCGTTGGTGATCTCGTCGAGCTCGCTGAAGCCGGTCGGCACGCCCAGCGAGATGCCGCCGCGGGTGGCGATGGAGTCGATCTCGTCCATCGTCGGCTGCAGCAGCTCCTCGAGCGGCACGAAGTCGTCGGAGGTGCGGCGCTCGGTGACCTCGTAGACCTCGGCCTGGGCCCGGTCCACCACCTCGGCCACGTCCTGGCCCTCGGAGCCCGCGTAGCCGAACTGCACGATGCGGGTGCCGGCCTCGACCAGCCGGCGCAGGATCGACTTCTCCGCGACGATCTCCGCGTAGTAGCCGGCGTTGGCGGCGGTGGGCACGGTCTGGGTCAGCGTCACCAGGTACGGCGCACCGCCCACCCTGCGCAGCTCGCCGCGGCGCTCCAGCTCCGCCGAGACGGTCACCGGGTCCGCCGGCTCACCGCGGGAGTACAGGTCCAGGATCGCGTCGTAGACGTTCTGGTGGGCGGGCCGGTAGAAGTCGCCGGGCCGGAGCCGCTCCAGGACGTCCGCGATGGCGTCCTTGCTCAGCAGCATGCCGCCGAGCACCGACATCTCGGCCGCCATGTCCTGCGGGGGCTGACGACCGAAGTCTTCACCCGGCGCCGGTTCCTGCGGTCCCGAATAGTCCGAGTGTCCACGATCATCGACAACCGCCACGGCGATACGCCCTTCCCCACAGTTCGGGCGCCGTCCGCAGCTGCTTCCGGATCACCCTGCACGCAATAGATACGCGCACCCACCGACATCTGAATCCAGCCGGGTCCCGAGGGGTCCCGCACGGCTGTCGGCGGACGCGCCCGCTCGAGGTTATGCACAGACCAGCCCGGGGACAACACCGACTGTGTGCACAGCTGTGGATAAATTGTGGAATGCACAGGAACGGGTTGTTGATGCCCTGGGGACAACCTGAGGATAACGAGTATCACATCTCGGATCCCTGCAGGTAGCGGGCCGTTTTTTCGTTCACACCCCTGTGAATGGAAAGTCGTTCGGCGTGTCGCCGGGGGCGAGCGGCCGGGCGTGGCGCCGACTTGAACCTTCTCACACATGATTTGGCACACAGTGACATATCACACAAACTGGACGCTCGTTTAGGTTGCCGTCACAATCTCCTGGTCAGGCTCGGGAACCGGTTCCGCGGCACCCCAGCGGTCCGCTCCCCGGACAAGAAAAGGGCCCCGCAGACCGGAGTCTGCGGGGCCCTTCGTCGAGCGTGGGGTCGGACTAGCCGGCGACCACGTTCAGGTGGAACTTGGCAACGACGTCGGGGTGCAGGTTCACAACCACGGCGTGCTTGCCGGTCGCCTTGATGTGCGCCTTCGGCAGCTCGAGGCTGCGCTTGTCGACAACCGGGCCACCGGCTGCCTTGATGGCGGCGGCAACGTCGGCGGCGGTGACCGAGCCGAACAGCTTGCCCGAGTCGCCGGCCGTCTTGACGGTCAGCGAGACACCCTCGAGGCCCTCGATCGCGGCCTTGATCTCCTTGGCGTGGTCGAGTCCGCGCACGGCGCGGGCTTCCTGCGCACGGCGGATGCCTTCGACCTGCTTCTCGGCGCCACGAGTGGCGACGATCGCGAGACCGCGGGGCAGCAGGTAGTTACGGCCGTAACCGTCCTTGACCTCGACGGTGTCGCCGGGGACACCGAGGTTGTCCACGTCTGCAGTGAGGATCAGCTTCATGTCTTCCCTTTCCTTAGCGAGCCGTCGAGACGTAAGGAAGCAGTGCGACCTCACGCGAGTTCTTCACGGCAACTGCCACGTCCCGCTGGTGCTGGACGCAGTTGCCGGTGACACGCCGCGCGCGGATCTTGCCGCGGTCGCTGACGTACTTACGCAGCAGCGTCGTGTCCTTGTAGTTGATCAGCGTGTTCTTCTCTTTACAGAACGCGCAGACCTTTTTCTTCATCACCTTGTCGCGCAACGGCGGCTTCGGCATTGGTCTTCTCCGTACTTCTCAATGTTCGTTCGCGTTCGAACCCACGCTCGCGAGGAGCTGAGATCAGAACGGGGGTTCGTCGTTTCCACCACCGCCACCGAAGGAGCCGGACGCCTGGGGCGCGCTGCCCCAGGGGTCGTCTCCACCGGTGTTGGCGGCCGGGCGGGAACCGCCCTGGCCACCCGAGGAGCCGCCGAACCCGCCTCCGCCGCCGCCACCACCGCGGTTGGCCTTGTTGACCTTCGCGGTTGCGTAGCGGAGCGAGGGGCCGATCTCGTCGACCTCGAGTTCCACGACAGTGCGCTTCTCGCCCTCACGGGTTTCGTAGGACCGCTGCTTGAGCCGGCCGCTGACGATCACCCGAGAACCGCGAGTCAGGGACTCGGCGACGTTCTCTGCTGCCTCGCGCCAGATGTTGCAGCGCAGGAACAGTGCCTCGCCGTCCTTCCATTCGTTGGAATTACGGTCGAAGGTGCGGGGTGTCGATGCGACGGTGAAGTTCGCAACGGCCGCGCCCGCGGGGGTGAATCGAAGCTCGGGATCAGCCGTCAAGTTTCCGATGACGGTGATCACGGTGTCGCCTGCCATGTGGCTCCTCCTGCAGTGGGTGGAATCTGACTTGCGTCGAGCCTATGACTCGACACAGACAGACGTCACTTGTTGTGGCGCAGAACCTTGGTGCGGAGCACCGACTCGTTCAGGCCGAGCTGGCGATCCAGCTCTGCAACAGTGGCCGGGGTGGCACTGATGTCGACAACCGCGTAGATGCCTTCGCTGTTCTTGGCGATCTCGTAGGCGAGACGACGCTTTCCCCAGACGTCGACCTTGTCGACCTTGCCGCCTTCCTGGCGAACAACATTGAGGAACGTATCCAGCGACGGAGCGACGGTGCGCTCGTCCAGGCTGGGGTCAAGGATGACCATCAATTCGTAATGACGCATAAGACCTCATCACCTCCTATGGACTAGTGAAACGGTCACGGGCTGTCCGTGACAGGAGGGTCGTTGCGTCAGCAACCTTTGCAGGGTACACGCCCCGGCCCTGACCTGGGAAATCGCCCGTTTCCCGCGGAACCGCGACGGTCGGGTGCGGGAACCGCGGGCGACCGGCACCTACGCTGGCAGTCATGGGGAGTCGGGGCCGGGCGATCACGACACCGGCGGTGGTGGCGATCACCCTCACCTGCCTGCTCACCCTGCTGCTCGCGTACCTGAACAAGGCGCGCTGCGCGGGGGCGCCCTTCGAGAGCTCCGGGCGCAGCCTGGTCTTCGACCGGATCAAGGACAGCACCGTCTGTTACTCCGACATCCAGTTCCTCTGGCTCGACCGCGGCATCGACCAGCACCTGTTCCCGTACATCGGCGGCGCGATCACCGCCGGCCGGCTGACCGGCGGCACCGTCGAGTACCCGGTGCTCAGCGGGCTGCTGATGTGGTTCGGCGGCATCGGCGCGAACACCGACGCCCAGTTCCTGATGCACTCCGCGCTGATCCTGCTGCCGTTCGGGCTGGCCACCGCCTGGATGCTCGGTCGGCTCGCCGGCTGGCCGGCGCTGCTGTGGGCGGCGAGCCCGCCGCTCGTGCTCTACGGCTTCCACAACTGGGAGCTGCCGGTGGTCGCGGCGTCGACCGCGGCCGTCTTCGTGGTTGCCCGGTACGAGCGGGTCCCGCTGCGGACCCGGGGGGTCGTCGCCGCGGTCCTGCTCGCGCTCGGCCTGTGCCTGAAGATCTACCCGGGCGCGTTCCTGCTGCCGCTGATCGCGTACGTCTACACGGGCGGACGCGGCGGGCGCGAACTCCCGGTCACCGCGACGGGGCGCCGCGACCCGAGGGGTGCGCTGGCGGTGACCGCGGCGGCCGTCGGGACGGTGGTCGCGGTGAACCTGCCGTTCGCCCTGGCCGGCTACCAGGGCTGGCGCGCGTCGTTCACGTTCCAGTCCGTGCGCGAGGCCGACATCACCACCAACTCGATCTGGTACTGGGGACTGCGGCCGCTGTTCACCTCGACGGAGGGCCCGGACAGCACGTACGCGCAGGTGGTCTCCGTCGCATCGCCCGCCCTGGTCCTCGCGGCCTTCGCCCTCGCCCTGTGGCTCGGGCACCGCCGCTACCGCCGCGACGGCACCTACCCGTGGGTGGCGGTGAGCGCCGCGATGCTGTGCGGGTTCATGGAACTGCACAAGGTGCACTCGCCGCAGTACACGCTGTGGCTGCTCCCGTTCCTGGTGCTGCTGCGGGTGCCCTGGTCGCTGGTCGGCGCCTACCTGGTCGCGGACCTGGCAGTCGGGATCGGGGTGTTCCGCTACTTCGACGCGCTCTACACCGGGACCGACGCGACGACGCTCGAGTTCGTCGTGCAGGCCGGGGTGTGGGGACGCGCGGCGCTGCTGCTGGCGCTGTTCTTCCTGTTCCTGCGGGCGCCGCTGCGCCTCGAGCCCCCGCCGACCGAGCCGGACGAGGCCGAGCCCCCGCCGCCGGCCCCCGAGCGCGCCCCCGTGCCGGTCGGGGCGCTGGCCGCCGACCCGCGCTGACGCCCCTCCGCCGTCAGCCGGCGGCGACCGGAATCGGGGCCTGTGACCATGCCACCGGCCTGGCCGGCGGTCGCAGCCAGCCCGGCAGCCAGCCGGGGTGCGCGTCCGGGGCGCCGTCGAGCACCCCGCCCGCCGGGTCGTCCACCCCGCCGCGGCGCACCAGGTCCGTCGCCGGCCGGTAGATCTGCCGAATCACCAAGACGCACAGCGCCAGAACCGCGAGGTCGCGGACCACCACCGTCGCGGTGAACCACTGCTCGGGCAGCCCCTTGTTGCCGACCCCGAGGTAGTAGTACATCCGGGGGACCCAGACCAGTGCGTCGATCGTCATCCACGCCAACAGGATTCGTCGGTGCGGCAGCGCCAGCACGGCCAGCGGCACCAGCCACAGCGAGTACTGCGGGCTCCACACCTTGTTGGTCAACAGGAAGCCGGCGATCAGCAGGAAGCACAGCTGCGCGACCCGCGGCCGCCGCGCCGCCGTCAGGGCGACGTACCCGATGCCCACGCACACCGCGACGAACAGCACCAGCGACACCGCATTCAGGTTCGTCGGTGCCTCACCCCGCGCCAGCGCACCGTCGAACCCGGTCCACCCGGTGAACGAGCTGACCACGTTGTAGAGCGAATCCGGGTCCGCGCCGCGCTCGGAGTTGAGCCGGAAGAACTCCCGCCAGCCGTCCGGGAACGCCGCGGCGACAGGAAGGTTCACCGCCAGCCAGGCCGCCGCGGCGGCCGCGGCGGCGCGCCACCAGAACGCCATCCGGCCGGCCCGCAGGCACAGCACCAGCAGCGGGCCCAGCAGCAGCAGCGGGTACAGCTTGGCCGCGCCGCCCAGGCCCAGGAGCACCCCGGCGAGCACCGGCCGGCGCCGCGCCCAGGCCAGCAGGCCGCCGCCGGCGAAGGCCGTGGCGAGCGGGTCGAAGTTGGTGAAGGCGTGCACCACCACCAGCGGCGAGCACGCGACCAGGGCGGCGTCCCAGATGCGGCGGCCGGCCAGCAGCACGGTCGCCCAAACCGTCACCAGCCAGGCCAGCGCCAGGCCGAACGCGACGACGTTGAAGTACACAACCACCTGCAGCGCGCCGGGCAGCCAGTGGACCGAGTCCCACGCCTTGGCCACCGCCATGGAGCCGTACTGGTACAGGCCCGAGACCACCGGGTACTCCATGTACCGCGTGGTCACCGAGCCGTCGGCGTTGGTCTCCTCCCACGACTTCTTGTACGGGAACGCGCCCTCGTTGAGCCGTTCCGCCCCGTAGAGCGGCACGGTGTCCGAATAGCACAGCGCCGTGTACTGACGGCTGCCGCTCCAGTCCAGGCCGAGCGCGCCGTCCGGGCCGTTCGGCGCCTGCTGCAGGCAGGCGGCCTTCGTCGACCACCCCATCGCCAGGAACACCAGCGCCAGCAGCAGGATCACCCGCAGCGGCGTGAGGAACCGGGTCCGGCCGATCAGCGCGTGCCGGCCGACCGGACCGCCGATGACCCCGCTGAGCTGGGTGGTCAGTGGGTCGGTGCGGCTCGGCAGGTCCCGTCCGGGCACCGACCGGACGTCGGCTGCCAGCGGTGCCGGCGACACCACCCCCGCGTCGTCCACGGCGGTCTGTCCCTCTGAGTCCTCGGCCACCGTGGCGACGTTACCGACCGGCCAGTTCCCCGGGGTCAGTTGCGTCCCTACGGGGTGGCCTGTCGGACACCCCCACCGGCGCCACCCGTGCCGGTTCCGGTGCCTCCGCCGGTGCCGGCGCCGGTGTCGTCGTCGTCCTCACCGGCCAGCGGCTGGCCCGGTGACCGCGCGGGCGGCGGGACCGTCGTCGGGGCCGCGGTCGTCGGGGCCGGCTTGAGCCCGGGGATCGGGATGGTCACGCCGGGCAGGATCTCCACCGGACGGGTGGTCACCTCGACCGGCGGAATGGTCAGCGGCGAGGCGCTCGGCGGCGTCGTCGTCGGCGCCGCCGCGGTGGTCTTCGGCGGGGTGTACGGCGCCGTGTAGGCCGGCACACCGGCCTGGCCGGCGATCGGCTCCGGCGTCGGGAAGGACTCGACCTCGGTGCCCTTGAGCGCACCGTCCATCGTCGCCTTCCAGATGTCCGACGGCATCCCCGAGCCGTACATCAGCCCGCCCCAGCTGTTCTGCAGCGGCAGACCCTGCTCGGTGCCCACCCAGACCGCGGTCGCCAGCGACGGCGTGTAGCCGACCATCCAGGCGTCCTTGTTCTGGCCGGTGTCGCCGAGCTGCGCGGTGCCGGTCTTCGCCGCCGACGGCCGTCCGCCCGCCAGGCCGTGGTTGCGCGAGTACGCGGCGATCGGCTGCAACGCCGAGGTCACGTTGTCGGCGACCGCCGGCTTGAGCCGGGCCTCGCCCGGAACGACGGTGCCGCGGTCGAGCAGCACGGTGCCGTCGCTGGTCACGACCTTCTGTACGAAGTGCGGGGTGCGGTAGACGCCGGACGCGGCCAGCGTCGCGTACGAGGACGCCATGTCGATCACCCGGGACTGGTACTGCCCCAGCACGATGCCGTACTCGGACTGGCCGTTTGGCTCCTGCAGGGTGGTACCCGTCACCGGCGGGATCTCCTTGGGGATGCCGGCCTTGTGAGCGATGTCGGCGATCTTGTCGGGGCCGTCCTCGATGGACATCATCTGCCGGTAGAAGCTGGTGTTCAGCGACCGCTTCATCGCCTCCGCGATGGTGCACGTCCCGCAGGACTCGCCCTCGACGTTGGTGATGGTGATGTCGCCGAGCGTGAGCGGACCGCTGTCGTACATCTTCGACAGCGGGATGCCCTCGTCGAGCGCCGACGCCAGGCCGAACACCTTGAACGACGAACCGGTCTGCAGGCCGGCCTGCGCGAAGTCGTACCCGGATCCGTCGGTGCCGCCGTAGTAGGCCTTCACCCCGCCGGTCTTCGGGTCGACGGACACCACTGCGGTCCGCAGGTCCGGGTCCTCGCCCTCCATGTTCTTGGCGACCGCGTTCTCCGCGGCCTCCTGCGCCTGCTGGTCGATGGTGGTGGTGATCTGCAGGCCCTCGGTGTTGAGGACCTGCTCGTTGATGCCGTTGGCGGTCAGTTCCTGGAGCACCTGTCCGCGGATCAGGCCGGCCGGGCCGCTGCCCTCGGCGCCGGTGTCCGACTCGGAGAGCGGGACCACGTGGGGGTAGACCATCCCCGAGCGCTCACTACTGGGCAGGGTCTTCGCATCGACCATGCCGTCGAGCACGTAGCCCCAGCGCGTCTGTGCGCCGGTCGGGTTGGTCGACGGGTCCAGTCCGTACGGCTGCTGGATGCTCGACGCCAGCACGGCGCCCTCTTCGACGGTCAGCTCCTCGACGGGCTTGCCGAAGTACGCCTCCGACCCGGCCGCGATGCCGAACACGCCCCGGCCGAACGGGATGGTGTTGAGGTACGCGGCGAGGATGTCGTCCTTGGACCACTGCTGCGCCATCTTCGCCGCGATCACCAGCTCACGCATCTTCCGGGTGATCGAGCGCTCGTTGCCGACCATCGCGTTCTTCACGTACTGCTGGGTGATGGTCGAGCCGCCGCCGGCGCTCTCCTTGCCGAGCACGTTGTCGCGCGCGGCGCGGGCGAAGCCGGACACCGAGAAGCCCGGGTTGGTGTAGAAGTCGCGGTCCTCGGCGGCGAGCACCGCGTTGCGCACGTGCACCGGAATCTGGTCGATGGACACGTCGGTGCGGTTGCCCTCGGGCGGCACGATCTTGCTCAGCACCGAACTGCCGTCGGCGGCATAGATCGTCGCGACCTGGTTGGTCTTCATGTCGCCGGGCTTGGGCACGTCGACCATCAGGTAGGAGATCATGAAGGCCAGCATCGGGATGACCATCCCCAGCGCGACGAGGCCGTACGCCGTACGCCGGACGATCTTCCAACGGTTCGAACCGGCCTTCTTCTTCGGCGGCTTCGGCGGCTGCCCACCGGTGCCACCCGACCGGCGAGCCGACGGCGGCGGGCCGGTCGGCGGGCGACCGCCGGGCCCGTTGCCACCACCGGGGGCGGTCCGCGGCGCGGCGGGACGCGGAGCCGCCGGGCGCGGCGGCTGCCCGCGCACCGCGTTGCTGGGCTGCGCGTAGTTCGGCTGCGGGTTCGGACGCGGCGCACCGGCCTGCGGGTACCCGGCCGGGTTGGGCCGGCCCTGGCCTGCCTGCGGGTGCGGCTGCCGGGCGAAGTCGGGCTGCGAGTACCCAGGCTGGCGCCCGCCCGGCGGCGGGCCACTCGGCCGCGGCAATCCGGTGGGTCGACCACCCTGCCCGTTGTCGTAGGGGGAACTCACGTAGGAATCTCCAGTGCTCGCGTTGACACGGCTGTGTCACTCGGTGTCAGCCACATGGCTTTCGGTCAAGGGCTTCGGGCTCACTCGCTCGCGGTGCGCCTGCTCGGGGATCGGGGCGGTCGACTGCGGGTCTGTTTGGGTACCGGGATCGATCCGAGAACGTACGACTGCACCAGGTGGTTCCAACTGCAGGTTCGGCACACCTCGACGACGTGCACCGAGAACTCCTCCTGCGTGGTCGCCAGTCGGACCAGTTCCTCGGACGTCCGGGCCGATCCCGAGATCGCACCCAGCTTGTCCCCGAACACCCACGATACGAGCGTGAGCTGCTCTTTCCGGCAGATCGGGCAGGTGACGTCAGACGGCCGGCCGTGGAATTTCGCGGCGCGCAGCAGGTAGGGATCGGCGTCACACACTTCCTTGACGCCCGTCTGGCCGGAGTACACCTCGGCCAGCAGGGATCGCCGCTGGAGGGCGTAGTCCACCACCTGCCGCTGCAATCGCACGTGACCAGCGTACGTGGGCAAGGCCGCCCGGTCTCGGGTCGGACGGCCATTTCGAGGCGACACGCCGGGCAAATCGCCAAGAAGATCGGGGCATGCGGCGTGACGGTTCCCACAATCTCGATCGACGTCACGCACACCCATGGTTCCCGGCCGGTTCCGCAGTCCGATCCGACCCGCGCTCGACGTCACCGATGCCTCGTTCGCCGACACAGGCCGAACGGGTGTGACGTTCGGTCGATCCGGCGACACTGTCCGGGCACGACACGTCACGGACAACACAACTTTGTTCGTGTGTCCGTATATATCGGTGCGATATAGTTTGTAATCGCATCATGCGGTTAGGTTTCGACGACTCAGGAGGTGTGGCGATGCTCGAACTGGCGATTCTCGGGCTGCTCCTCGAGTCGCCGATGCACGGATACGAGCTGCGTAAGCGGCTGACCGGCCTGTTGGGGGCGTTCCGCGCCTTCTCCTACGGCTCCCTCTACCCGACGCTGCGACGCATGCAGGCCGACGGGTCGATCGCCGAGGACACCGGTCCGACGGGCACCGTCATTCGACGCGCCCGGCGTGTGTACGCGCTCACCCCCGAAGGCCGGGAGCGGTTCGCCAAGCTCGTCGCCGACACGGGACCGCAGAACTACACCGATGACGGATTCGGCGTCCACCTCGCCTTCTTCAGTCGCACCCCCGCCGAGGCGCGGATGCGGATCCTCGAGGGCAGGCGGCGCCAGGTCGAGGAGCGCCGGGAATGCCTCCGCGACGCGATCGGGCGGGCCAGCGGCTCACTCGACCGGTACACCCGCCAGCTTCACCAGCTCGGACTCGAGTCGAGTGAACGCGAGGTCCGCTGGCTCAACGAGCTGATCGCGGCCGAGAACACATCAACTGCAGCACTCAAGAAAGAAGGAGAACCCGACCATGGGTGAGAACAGCACCGCGGTGCGCGTAGCCATTGTGGGCGTGGGGAACTGTGCCTCGTCCCTGGTCCAGGGCGTGCAGTACTACAAGGATGCCGACGAGAACGCGACCGTCCCCGGTCTGATGCACGTCAAGTTCGGCCAGTACCACGTGCGCGACGTCGAGTTCGTCGCCGCCTTCGACGTGGACGCGAAGAAGGTCGGGTTCGACCTGTCCGAGGCAATCCTCGCCAGCGAGAACAACACCATCAAGATCGCCGACGTGCCGCCGCTCGACGTCCCCGTCCAGCGCGGCCCGACGCTCGACGGCATCGGCAAGTACTACGCGCAGACCATCGAGGTCTCCGACGCCGAGCCCGTCGACATGGTCGCCGCACTCAAGGCCGCCAAGGTCGACGTCCTCGTCTCCTACCTGCCGGTGGGCTCCGAGCAGGCCGACAAGTTCTACGCGCAGTGCTGCATCGACGCCGGTGTCGCGTTCGTCAACGCCCTGCCCGTGTTCATCGCGTCCGACCCGGAGTGGGCCGCGAAGTTCAAGGACGCCGGCGTCCCGATCGTCGGTGACGACATCAAGAGCCAGGTCGGCGCCACCATCACCCACCGCGTGATGGCGAAGCTGTTCGAGGACCGCGGCGTGGTGCTGGACCGCACGTACCAGCTCAACGTCGGCGGCAACATGGACTTCAAGAACATGCTCGAGCGCGAGCGCCTGGAGTCCAAGAAGGTCTCCAAGACCCAGGCCGTGACGTCGAACCTGACCGGTTCGCTGGCCGGCAAGGTCCACGACCGCAACGTCCACATCGGCCCCTCGGACTACGTCGAGTGGCTCGACGACCGTAAGTGGGCGTACGTCCGCCTCGAGGGCCGCGCCTTCGGTGACGCCCCGCTGAACCTGGAGTACAAGCTCGAGGTCTGGGACTCGCCGAACTCCGCCGGCATCATCATCGACGCCGTCCGCGCCGCGAAGATCGCGCTGGACCGCGGCATCGGCGGACCGGTCTACCCGGCCTCCGCCTACCTGATGAAGTCGCCGCCGATCCAGATGGCCGACGACAAGGCACGTGCCGACCTCGAGGCCTTCATCATCGGCGCCGAGTAAAAGCACTCAGCTGCACACTGTGGCGGTGGGCGGGTCTTCGGACTCACCCACCGCCACAGGTGTTTTCGGGCCAACTTCGACGCAGCCGGAAAATCTGTGGACGGCACCGGTCGCCGTTGCTACCGTCGTCGACATGGGCACACTCAATTCCTAGATCGGGACGCCGCGTCGAGCATGCTCCGCGGCGGGTCCTGAGCGCACCACCCCTCCCGACTCGGCGGGGTCGGTCGTGCGAGGACTCATTCCTCTCGATCACCCGGAAGCTTCCGGGGACAAGGACCGCACCCATGCCCGTCTCTCAGTTCTCCCTCCGTTCCGCGTCCAAGCGCTTCGGCGACCGCGTCGTCCTCGACGGCGTGGATCTGTCGATCTCGCCGGGCGAGAAGGTCGGTGTCG
The DNA here is from genome assembly GCF_056402135.1 of Rhodococcus sp. P4_C10. Lineage (NCBI taxonomy): Bacteria > Bacillati > Actinomycetota > Actinomycetes > Mycobacteriales > Nocardiaceae > Rhodococcus > Rhodococcus sp. P4_C10. The sequence continues at coordinate 21,044 of NZ_JBFUHZ010000044.1, forward strand.
TCGGCGACAACGGTTCCGGCAAGTCGACCCTGCTCGCGCTGCTCGCCGGACGCACCCCTCCCGACAACGGTGAGGTCCGCGTCGTCGCACCGGGCGGCATCGCGCACGCCGCGCAGTCACTGGACCTGCCCGGCGGCGCGACCGTCCGGGCCGCGATCGACCACATCCTCCGCGACGTGCGCGCGCTCGAGGCACGTATCCGCGACGTTGAACAGCGCCTCTCCCTTGCCGCCCCGGACGAACTGGATGCGCTGCTCACCGAATACACGTCGGCCACAGTCCTTTTCGAGAGCATGGACGGGTACACCGTCGACGATCGGGTCGACAGCGGCCTGCACGCCCTCGGCCTGCCGGGCCTCGACCGGTCTCGCCGCCTCGGCACGCTCTCGGGCGGGGAACAGGCCCGCCTGGCGCTCGCCACGAGCCTGGCCTCGAACGCCGAACTGCTGCTGCTCGACGAACCCACGAACGACATCGACGACACGGCCGTCGAGTGGCTCGAGGAACGCCTGCTCACCCACCGCGGCACGGTCGTGACGGTGACCCACGACCGCGCGTTTCTGGCGCGCCTGACGCCGGTGATCCTGGCGGTGGCCGAGCGCGGAGTGCGGCGCTACGGCAACGGCTACGACGGATACCTTGCGGCGCAGGCCGACGAGCGCCGGAAGCGGTTGCAGCAGTACGAGGAGTGGCGGTCCGAACTCGTGCGCAACGCACGACTCGTCGCGGCGAATGCGTCGCGGCTCGAGGCGATCCCCCGCAGGCAGGAGAAGGCCGGGTTCGGCCACGGGGCGTTCCGGGCCCGGGGCCGCGACCACGGCGCGATGGGACGGATCCGCAACGCCAAGGAGAGGATCGAACGACTCACACGCAATGCCGTAGCGCCACCACCGGATCCGCTGCGGTTAACCGCCTCCCTGTCCGCACAGGTCCCGCGATCGCCCGACGGCCCACTGGTGCGACTGCACGACGTGCGCGTCGGCTCCCGGCTGACGGTCCCCGAACTCGAAATACCGGCCGGGGGTCGACTCCTGGTGACCGGCCCGAACGGCGCCGGCAAGACGACGCTGTTGAGGGTGATCGCGAGCGAGATCGTGCCCGACAGCGGCGAGGTGTGTGCACCGGCCCACGTCGGGTTCCTGCGGCAGTCCGGCGGTACGTGGCCCGCGGCGGTGACGCTCTCGGAGGCCTTCGCCGCGCGGCGGCCCGGCTGCTGCCCGGACGACGCTGCCGCGGAACTGCTCTCGCTCGGCCTGTTCCGCCCCGACGACCTGCATCGGCCGCTCGCGGAACTGTCCTTCGGGCAGCGCCGGCGGCTCGAGGTGGCGCTGCTGGCCACCTCGGGCGCCGAACTGCTGCTGCTGGACGAGCCCACAAATCACCTGTCGCCGGCGCTGGTCGAGGAACTCGAAGAGGCCCTCGACTCGTTCGCGGGCACCGTCGTCCTGGTGACCCACGACAGGCGGATGCGCCGACGGTTCCGCGGCGAGGTCCTCCCCCTCGGAGGTGCGGCCGGCAGGGGGAGTGGGGGGACCTAGCCCGGTTCGGGTTGCGTCGAAGTTGGCCCGAAAACACCTGTGGCGGTGGTCGAGTCCGAAGACCCGCCCACCGCCACGCGGCTGGCCGGCCTCAGCCGGGCAGCGGGATCACCACACCCGGAAGGATCTCCACCGTCCGCGGACCGGCAGGCGGGGGCGGCGGGACGATGACGGGCGGCACCACCGGCGGCGGCACCACCGGAATCTCCAGGACCGGGGCGGGCGCGGGCGTGGGGGGTGGCGCCACCGCGGCCGGGGCGCCTGCGCTCATGCCCGCGTTCGCATTCGCATTCGCGTTCGCGTTCGCATTCGTCGAACCGCCGGACCCGCTGCCCGAATTGGCGGGCACCCCGGCCTGGCCGCCGATCGGCTTCGGCCATGGGAAGGACTCCCAGTCGGTGTCGTCGAGCGCCCCGTCCATCGTCCCCTTCCAGATGTCCGACGGCAGCCCCGACCCGTAGACGGAGCCGCCCCATCTGGTCACGATGGCCTGCGGCTGCGCGCCACCCACCCACACCGCGGTGGACAGCGACGGCGTGTAGCCGACCATCCAGGCGTCCTTGTTCTGCCCGGTGTCACCGAACTGAGCGGTGCCCGTCTTCGCCGCCGACGGTCGCCCACCGGCCAACGCGTGCCCGTTGGAGTACGACGCGATCGGCAACATGGCCTGGGTGACGTTGTCCGCGACCGCCGGGTCGATCCGCTGCTCGCCCGGGTCCGGCGCACGGTCGAGCAGCACCCGGCCGTCGGCGGTGACCACCCGCTGCACGAAGTGCGGTGCCCGGTACACCCCCGACGCGGCGAGCGTGGCGTACGCAGACGCCATGTCGATCGGACGAGTCTGATACTGCCCCAACACGATTCCGTCCTCCGGCGGACCCCCGTCCTGGCTCAGGGTGGGGCCCTCGAGGCCGGGGATCTGCATCGGGATGCCGGCCCGGTGCGCGACATCGGCGATCCGCTCCGGGCCGTTCTCCAAGGACCGGGTCATCCGGTAGAAGCTGGTGTTGAGCGACTGCTTGAGCGCCTGCGCGATGGTGCAGGTCCCGCAGCTTTCGCCGGCGACGTTGGTGATCTCCACCCGGCCGACGGTGAGCGGGGCGCTGTTGTACATCGTCTGCAGCCCCTGGCCGTTCTCGAGCAGCGCGGCGAGGCCGAACACCTTGAACGACGACCCCGTCTGCAGCGGCGCCTGCGCGTAGTCGAAGCCCGCACCGTCCGCGCCGCCGTAGTACGCCCGGACCCCGCCGGTCCGTGGGTCCACCGAGACCACCGCGGCCCGCAGCTCGGGTGGCTCGCCGTCCATCGTGGTCGCCACCGCGTCGAGCGCCGCGGCCTGCGCGGTCGCGTCGATGGTGGTGGTGATCTGCAGACCCTCCGTGTTGAGTTCCTGCTCGCTGATCCCCGACGCGGCCAGTTCCTCGAGCACCTGGGCGCGGATCAGCCCCTCCGGTCCCCGTGCCGCGTTGGCGTCGACGAGTTGTGCGAGCGGCACCACCACCGGGAACTCGGTCGCCGCCCGGTCCGACGCGCTCAGCGCGCCGAGGCCCACCATCCCGTCGAGCACGTAGTTCCACCGCGACTCCAGCCCGGCCCGATTGGTCTCCGGGTCCAGTCGGGACGGACTCTGGATCACCGACGCCAGCACCGCGCCCTCGGCGACGGTCAGCTCCCCGACGGGTTTGTCGAAGAACGCCTTGGACGCGGCGGCGATGCCGTACGCGCCACGACCGAAGTAGATGGTGTTGAGGTACGCGGCGAGGATGTCGTCCTTGGACCACTGGCGCGCCATCTTCGAGGAGATCACCAGCTCACGCATCTTGCGGACCAGGTTCCGGTCGGCTCCCACCAGGGTGTTCTTCACGTACTGCTGGGTGATGGTGGAGCCGCCGCCCGCACTGGCCTTGCCGAGGACGTTGTCGCGGGCCGCCCGTACGAAGCCGGACACCGAGAAGCCGGGATTGGAGTAGAAGTCGCGGTCCTCCGCGGAGAGCACCGCAGTCCGCACGTGCTCGGGGATGTCGGTCAGCTCGACCTCGGTCCTGTTGCCTTCCGGCGGGACGACTTTCGTGATGGTCGAGCCGTCGGTGGCGAGAATGGTCGCCACCTGGTTGGTGCGCATGTCGGCCGGCCGGGGCACCACCGCCAGGCCGTACCCGATGGCGAACGCGGCGGCAGGGAGGACGACCAACAGCAGCACCGCCGCCACCGCGGACCACATCAGCAGTCTGCGGCGCCTCCCGCCCGGCGGGGGAGTGGGCTCGTCGCCCGGCCCGTCCGGGGGTCGACCCGAGCCTCCACCCGGGGAGTCTCCGCCCGGCGGCTGAGCACCCGGCGGCTGAGCACCGGGGGAATGCGCGCCTGGAGGCTGACCGCCCGGGGGCCGAGCACCCGGGGGACCCGGAGGCCGTCCACCCGGCGGCTGACCGGCCGGCGGGCGCCCGCGCAGGGGCGGGCCACCTGGGGGAGGCCCACCTCGTGCGCCCGGAGGTCGCACACCGGGGGGACGACCACCTGGGAGCTGAGCACCTGGTGCGCCCGGAGGGCGTCCTCCCTGCGGCTGACCCCCCGGGGGACGACCGCTCGGAGGCTGAGCACCCGGGGGACGCCCGCTTTGGGACTGCTCGCCCGGAGGACGGCCACCCGATGTCCCCGGGGGCGAATCACGCTGCCCCGATTGGGGCACGACTCGATGCGCACCTGGGGGCGACCCGCGCTGCGCACCCGGAGGCGACCCGCGCTGCGCACCTGGGGGCGACCCGCCCGACGGACCGTCGCCGCCCGGGGTGTCCGGGGGCGGCTGGTGATGTTCCGAGGTCTCGTCGGGGGGGGAGCTCACATTCAGTCTCCTGGTGTCAGGAAATGATGCTTCGTCTTCGCATCCTCACACCACCAGCCCGGACAATCCACCCAGACACGCACCCAGACGCGACCGAGTCCGTCAGGTGCGATTCCGTGCGCGCACCGCCAGCGCCAGCGCCACCACCAGACCCAGCAGCACCAGCGACGGCGTCGCCCCCGGCTCCCCGCGTACGATTCCGACCACCACCGCGAGGAACGTCATCACGGTGAAGAAACCGAGCAGCCCGATCAGCATCTCGAGCTGCTGGCGCCGGCGCGCCCGGTTCACGACCCGACGCCGGTCACGACTTGACGCCGCCCGCGGTCAGGCCCGAGACGATCCGGCGCTGGAACAGCAGCACCATGATCACCAACGGGATCGTCACCAGGGTGCCCGCGGCCATGATCGCCGCGTACGGCTGCTCCCACGAGTTGGCCCCGGCGAAGCGTGCGATCGCGACCGTGACCGGCTCGGTGGCCTCCGTCGACAACAGGCTGGCCAGCATGAATTCGTTCCAGGTGGCGATGAACGCGAGGATCGCGGTGGTGAACAGCGCGGGCGCGGCCAGCGGCATGATCACCAGCCGGAAGGCCTGGCCCCGGGAGGCGCCGTCGATACGGGCCGCCTCCTCGAGCTCCCACGGCAGGTCCGAGAGGAACGAGGTGAGCGTGTAGATGGTCAGCGGCAGCACGAACGAGATGTTCGGGATGATCAGCGCCTGGTACTGGCCGATCCAGCCGAGGTTGCCGAACAGCTGGAACAGCGGGGTCACCAGCGCGACGGTGGGGAACATCGAGGCGCCGAGGATGATCCCGGTGACCAGGTACTTGCCGCGGAACTCGATGCGCGCCAGCGCGTACGCAGTGAAGACACCGAGCAGCAGGCCGACCGCGGTGGTGGCCGCGCCGATGATCAGGCTGTTGACGATCGCGCCGAGGAAGTCGTTGCCCTTGTCGGTGGCCAGGGCCGCCCGGAAGTTGTCCAGGGTCAGCGTCGTCGGCCACGGCGAGGTGTCGAAGGTGTCGGCGACCGGCCGCAGCGCGGTGACCACCATCCAGTAGAACGGGGCCAGGCCCCACAACAGGATCACGATCACGCCGAGGTAGGTGCGTGCCGCCGGGGCGACCCGGCCCCGCCTACGCACGCGCGCCGGTTCGTCGCTGGGCTTGACGGGCGACTTCGCACGCTCGTCGCCGATGTTGACGGGCGACTTCGCACGCTCGTCGCTGCGGTGCCGTCCCGCCATCACGACTTGGCTCCCTTGCGCTGCTCGTCCTGGGTGCGCACCGCGTTGGCACCGAGGAACTTCACCATGATGTAGGCGACCGCAAAGATCGCCAGGAAGATCAGCGTCGACAACGCCGACGCGCTCTGCAGGTTGCCCTGACGGATGTCGGCGATCGCCAGGATCGACCACGTCGTGGTCGGGGTCCCGCCGGAGGTGCCCGCGAGGATCGCCGGCAGGTCGTACATGCGCAGCACGTCGAGGGTGCGGAAGAGCACCGCGACCATCAGCGCCGGCTTGACCAGCGGCAGCGTGATCGACTTGAACCGCTGCCAGGCGGTCGCACCGTCCACCCGGGCGGCCTCGTAGACGTCCTGCGGGATCATCTGCAGGCCCGCGAGGATCAGCAACGCCATGAACGGCGTCGTCTTCCACACGTCCGCGACGATCACCGCGAACCGCGAGGCCCACGGGTCGGTGGTCCAGGCGATGGAGGTGCCGAGCAGGCTGTTCGCGACGCCGTTCTCGGCGAAGATGAAGAACCACAGCTTCGCGGTGACCGCGGTGGGGATCGCCCACGGGATCAGCACGCTGGCACGCAGCAGCGAGCGGCCGAAGAAGTTGCGGCCCATGATCGTCGCCATCCACAGCCCGAGGAGCACCTCGATGGACACGGTGACGACGGCGAAGAAGAAGGTGACCCCGACGGACGGCCAGAAGTCCGCGCCGAGGGTGCCGGGCGGGCAGGTGCCCGCACCGGATCCGCAGTTGCCCGTCAACCACATCAGGTAGTGGTCGAACCCGGCGAACCCGCCCTCCACGAAGCGTCCGGTGTCCGGGTCGACGCCCTTGTTCTTCTGGAAGGACAGGTAGATCGCCTGCAGCACCGGGTAGACGATGACGACGGCCAGGATCACCATCGTCGGGGCGATGAGCCACACCGCCCGCAGGTCGCGCTTCCGCTTGGGTGCGGGGGGCACGCCGTCGGGCGTCGGGGGGTCCACGACGGGGACGCCGCGGCCGGAGTCGATCACTCCGGCCGGATTTACCTGGTCCTCGTCTCGAAAGCGGTCTGCCGAACCGGATGGTGCCGGCCGGGTGTTACTTGGCGGCCTGCACGATGGCGGCGGACATGTTGGCGGTCGCCTCGTCGACGGTCGCCTTGCCGGTGAGCGCGGCGGTCGCGTTGTCCTGGATGGCCTTCGAGATCGCGCTGTAGTACGGGGTGACCGGACGCGGCTTGGCGTTCTCGAGTGCGGACTTGAGCGCGGGCAGGTACGGGTACTTCGCGACCAGCGCCGGGTTGTCGTACACGGACTTCAGCACCGGCGGGAACGAGGCGTCCGCGAAGGACATCTGGTTCTCCTCGTTCTGGATGAAGGCGATGAAGTCACGCGCGGTGGCCTTGTTCTTCGAGTACACGTTGATGCCGTCGTTGTAGCCACCGACGGTGGACGCGCCGGCACCCGCCGGGCCGACGATCGGCGCGACGCCGACCTTGCCCTTCACCGCGGAGCCCTCTTCCTCGGCGTTGGTGTACATGTACGGCCAGTTGTAGGCGTACATCGACTCGCCGCCGACGAAGGCCAGGTTGGTCTCCTCCTCGGTGAAGCTGGTGGAGCGCTTGGCGATCTGACCGCCGGTGTAGGCGTCGACCATCGCCTGCAGGCCGGCCTTGGCCTGCGGGGACTCGACCTCGGGGGTCTTGCCGTCCGCTCCGACGACCGCGCCGCCCCAGGAGTTGATGAACTGGGTGCTGTTGACGGTCAGGCCCTCGTACTGCTTGAGCTGGGTGACCAGGCAGTCCTGGACGCCCTTCTCGGTGGCGACCGCGCAGCTGTCGGTCAGCGCCTTCCAGTCCGCGGGGGCGGCCGGGGCCAGGTCCGTGCGGTAGTAGAGCAGCTGGGCGTTGGTGTTCTGGGGGCCGGCGTAGACCTTGCCGCGGTAGGTGGCGGACTCGACGGTCGCGGGCAGCAGGCCGGAGGTGTCGAGGGCGAGCGAGCCCTCGAGCGGCTGCAGCCAGCCGTTGGCCGCGAACTCCGCGGTCCACACCACGTCCAGGGCCATCACGTCGTAGTCGGCGTTGCCGGCCTCGAGCGACTGGACCAGCTTGTTGCGCTGGTCGTCGGCCTCACCGGGGAGCTCCTTGAGCTCGACCTTCTCGTCCGGGTGGGCGGCGTTCCACTTCTCGATCACCGGCTGCAGCTTGTCGGTGTCGTTCTTGCCCATCGCGAACGAGATCGCGCCGCGACCGTCCAGGTTCTGGCCTGCGGCCTCGTCGACGTTGCCGCCGCCACCGCCGTCGCTGCTCGAACATCCGGTCAGCGCGAGCAGTGCCACGGCCGAAGCCGCCACCGCAATCCGCGAACGCGTCTTGAAAGAACGCATGGTCCACCTTTCGAAAGAGACGATCTACGGCCGTTGCCGGGCGCGAGCTCCACCGGACCGAGGCATATGTCGTCGCCTACTTTGGCACGGGGCGAGGGTGATTTCCCTCATTACCCCCGCACTGGATCGGTCAGGCTCACCCCAGCCGGCAGCCGTCAGCTGCCGAGAACAGGTGCACCGCCGACGGGTCGACATGCAGCCTGACCAGCGCACCCTTCGCCGGCGGGCGACGCCAGTCGGCCCGGGCGACGATTTCCTGACCCACCCCGGCCAGGCTGGTGCGGCCGTAGATGTAGGCATCGGAACCGAGCTCCTCGACCACGTCCACCTCCATCGGCAGGCCCCGGTCTGCCAACTCGAGGTGCTCGGGCCGCACACCCAGCACCACCTCGGTGCCGGTGGCGCCGGCCAGGGTGTCGCGGGGCACCGGGATCACGGTGTCACCGAGCAGCACCCCGCCGTCGGTAATCGGCAGCGTGAACAGGTTCATCGACGGCGAACCCATGAAGCCGGCCACGAACACGTTGGCCGGGCGCGAGTACAGCTCCCGCGGGGACGCGCACTGCTGCAGGACGCCGTCCTTGAGCACGGCGACGCGGTCACCCATCGTCATGGCCTCGACCTGGTCGTGGGTGACGTACACGGTGGTGGTGCCGAGGCGACGCTGCAGCTGCGCGATCTGGGCGCGGGTCTGCACGCGGAGCTTGGCGTCGAGGTTGGACAGCGGCTCGTCCATCAGGAACACCTGGGGCTGCCGGACGATCGCCCGGCCCATCGCGACGCGCTGCCGCTGGCCGCCGGAGAGCGCCTTGGGCTTGCGGTCCAGGTACGGCGAGAGGTCCAGCAGCTTCGCGGTCTCCTCCACCCGCTGCCGGATCTCCTGCTTGGGCATCTTCGCGAGCTTGAGCGCGAAGCCCATGTTCTCGGCGACGGACATGTGCGGGTACAGCGCGTAGTTCTGGAACACCATCGCGATGTCGCGGTCCTTCGGCTCCGACCCGGTGACGTCGCGGTCGCCGATCAGGATGCGCCCGGAGTGCACCTCCTCGAGGCCGGCGAGCATCCGCAGCGAAGTGGACTTGCCGCACCCGGACGGCCCGACCAGCACGAGGAACTCGCCGTCCTCGATGTGCAGTTCCAGCCGGTTCACCGCGGGGGAGTCCGATCCGGGGAACAGGCAGGTGGTGGAGTCGTAGGTGACTGTCGCCATGGGTGTTCGTCGATCCCTTCACCGGCTTCGAACGTGCCGGACGATCCGAGTAGAGGGGTGGTGCGCGGCACAGTATCGCAGAGCCGCCCCTTCACCGGCGGCGCACAGGTTCTGTCGTCGACGCACACCCTTCGCCGTGCAATGTGGGCACGCCGAAAACAAAAGCGGTGCGCGACGAGGAAGGACGCGCCGGTCGGCCGCCGAACCCGAGGCGACCGTACCTACTTCGGACTACCGTTGACCGTGGCTTCGTCAGTCAGTGCCTTCCTTTCACACGAGGAGTACGCATGACCGTTCCCGTGCGCATCGGCGTCCAGCTCCAGCCGCAGCACGCCCCCGACTACGCACTGATCCGGGACGCGGTGCTGCGGGCCGAGGACATCGGCGTCGACATCGTCTTCAACTGGGACCACTTCTACCCGCTGGTCCGGGACCCCGACGGCGCCCACTTCGAGTGCTGGACGATGCTCGGGGCCTGGGCCGAGCAGACCGAGCGGGTGGAGATCGGCGCGTTGGTCTCCGGCGGCGGCTACCGGAACCCGGACCTGTTGGCGGACATGGCCCGAACCGTCGACCACATCAGCGGCGGCCGGCTGATCCTCGGCATCGGCGGTGGCTGGTTCAAGAAGGACTACGACCAGTACGGCTACGAGTTCGGCACCGCGGGAACACGTTTGCGGCTGCTGGGGGAGAACCTGGCGAGGATCACCACCCGGCTCGGGGAGCTGAACCCCGCGCCCACCCGGCCGATCCCGATCCTGATCGGCGGCGGCGGCGAGCGCAAGACGCTGCGACTGGTGGCCGAGTACGCCGACGTGTGGCACAGCTTCGCGAACCTCGACGCCCTCGTCCACAAGTCGCAGGTGCTGGCCGGGCACTGCGGCGACGTCGGCCGCGACCCCGGCCGGATCGCCCGGTCCGTGCCCTGGCCCGGGACCGAGACCGCGCAGGCCTTCGTCGACGCCGGGGTCACCCTGTTCACGGCGAGCGCCAGCGGACCCGACTTCGATCTGGACACCCTCGCCGAGGCGGTGCGCTGGCGCGACGAGCGGATGCCCGAGCCGCTCGCGGGACTGGCCTGAACTCCGGTCCCGTGAGGCTCACCTCCGTGTCCGGGTCTCGTGCGGTGAGGGCGTGGGTCCTCACGCTGCTGGCGATGCTGTTGGCGGTCGTCGCGGTCGGCTGCGGCCGGACCAGTACGCCGACGGACCTCTGCTCGCCGCCCGGCGTCGGTGCCGCCGCCGCGGCACCGACCAACCTCGACACCGCCGCCGCGTCGGCCGCCGAGGACCGCTACACCACGCCGACCACGAAGCCACTGGACCAGATCGACGTGAACGCGCTCGGCCTGATCACCCCCGGCAAGATCAGCGTCGGCACCCTCTCCGACGCGCCGCCGAGCATCTGCGTCGACTCGTCGGGCACCTTCACCGGCTTCGACAACGAACTGCTGCGCGCCATCGCCGACAAGCTGGGCCTGCAGGTCGAGTTCTCCGGCACCGAGTTCGCCGGGCTGCTCTCCCAGGTGGCGAACAACCGCTTCGACGTCGGCTCGTCCTCGATCACCACCACCGACGACCGACGCCGCACCGTCGGGTTCACCAACGGCTACGACTTCGGCTACTTCTCGCTGGTGACGCGCAACGACAGCCCGGTGAAGGGCTTCGCCGACCTCGACGCCGGCACCAGGATCGGCGTCGTGCAGGGCACCGTGCAGGACGACTACGTCGTCAACACCCTGGGCCTCGACCCGGTGAAGTTCCCGGACTACAACACCGCGTACGCGAACTTGAAGTCCGGGCAGATCGACGCCTGGGTGGCGCCGTCACAGCAGGCCGAGGGCGCGATCAAGCCCGGCGACCCGACGTCGATCGTGCAGAACACCTTCAGCCTCAACAACTACGTGGGCTGGGCGGTGAACAAGAACAACCAGGCGCTGGTCGACGCCCTCAACTCCGGCCTGGACGCCGTCATCGCCGACGGCACCTGGTCGCGGCTCTACTCCGAGTGGGTGCCGCGCCAGCTGCCCGAGGGCTGGAAGCCGGGCAGCAAGGCCGCGCCCGAGCCGCAGCTGCCCGACTTCGCGGCACTGGCGGCGGAGAAGGCGCCGGAGGGCAGCACCGAGCAGGCCCAGCAGAAGTCGACGCTGGCCCAGCTGGGCGAGACCTTCTTCGACTGGGAGCTGTACCGGCGGGCGATCCCCGACCTGCTGACCACGGGACTGCCCAACACGGTGATCCTCGCGCTGACCTCCGGCGTGGTCGGCACCGTGCTCGGCATGCTGCTCGCCATCGCCGGCATCTCCCGGACCCGGTGGCTGCGCTGGCCGGCCCGCGTCTACACCGACGTCTTCCGCGGCCTGCCGGCGGTGGTCATCATCCTGATCGTCGGGCTCGGGGTGGGGCCGGTGGTCAAGGGGCTGACCGGGAACAACCCGTACTGGCTCGGCGCCGCGGCGCTGTCCCTGCTCGCGGCCGCGTACATCGGCGAGATCTTCCGCTCCGGCATCCAGAGCGTGGAGCCGGGCCAACTGGAGGCCGCCCGGGCCATCGGCTTCAGCCACCGGCGGGCGATGAACCTGGTGGTGATCCCGCAGGGCGTCCGCCGCGTCCTGCCGGCGCTGATGAACCAGTTCATCTCGCTGATCAAGGACTCCTCCCTCATCTACTTCCTCGGCCTGCTGGCCACCCAGCGCGAACTGTTCGCGGTGGGACGAGATCTCAACGCGCAGACCGGAAACCTGTCGCCGCTGGTGGCGGCCGGCCTGTTCTACCTGGCCCTGACGATTCCGCTGACGCACCTGGTGAACTACATCGACAAGCGCCTGCGGACCGGCAAGGCCGACACCTCGGGCACGCTCGACCCGCTCGAGCAGGCCATCGTCGTGGAGAGGGGGTAGGCGATGACCGCACCCGCGGCCTCCGGATCGCTCACCGGCACCGGGCTGCACCTGTCGTTCGGCAAGAACAAGGTGCTCCGCGGGGTGGACGTCCACGTCGACGCCGGCGGCACCACCTCGGTGATCGGGCCGTCCGGCTCCGGAAAGTCGACGCTGCTGCGGGTGCTCAACCGCCTGCACGAGCCCGACCAGGGCGACATCCTGCTCGACGGACGGTCGGTGCTCGGCGACAACCCGGACGCGCTGCGACAACGAATCGGCATGGTGTTCCAGCACTTCAACCTCTTCCCGCACCGGACCGTGCTCGACAACGTCGCGCTCGGTCCGCGCAAACTCCGTGGGCTGTCCAAGGAGGAGGCCCGCGCGGCCGCGGTCGAGCAGCTCGAACTGGTCGGGCTGGCGCACAAGGCGCAGTCCCGGCCGGCCAACCTGTCCGGCGGGCAGCAGCAGCGGGTCGCGATCGCCCGGGCGCTGGCGATGAAGCCGGAGATCATGTTCTTCGACGAGGCCACCTCCGCGCTGGACCCGGAACTGGTCAAGGGGGTACTGGCGCTGATGGCCGACCTGGCCTCCAGCGGCATGTCGATGATCGTGGTCACCCACGAGATGGGTTTCGCCCGTTCGGTTTCCGACACCGTGACGTTCATGGACCAGGGCGTGGTGGTGGAGACCGGGAAACCGGACGCACTGTTCGACGACCCGCAGACCGACCGCCTGCAGGCGTTCCTGTCGCAGGTGCTCTGAGGGCTGCGTGAGACGCCCCGGGGTTAGGGTGACCTCGTTGTCCCGCTGTTTACTTTGCCTTCTCTTTGCCCTCGCTTGCGGCTTCTACGGTCACCGGAGTTGACCCTCCGACCGGGAAGTTCCACGTGAAACTCAAGCCCCTCGCCCTGTTCGTCAGCCACGACGGAAAGTCGTCCCGGGCGTCGATCACCTGCCGGTACAAGTGCGGCGACGCGTGCTCGCATGCGGTGCCCAACACCTCGGGCGGCGAGTACTTCGGCGACATCGTGCGCACCGCGATGTCGCGGCGCGGCATGCTCAAGTCGGGTGCGGTCGCAGTGCTCGCGGTCGGTGCCGGCGGCGCGCTGACGGCCTGCGCCGACGACTCAGGCAGCGGCGTCGCCGACGCATCCACGACGACGGCGGGCAGCGGCGGCGCCCCGACCGGCACCGCCTTCGCCCCTGTCGCCCCGAACACCCAGGACGCCGTCGTGGTCCCGGCCGGCTACGAGCAGGCCGTCGTGATCCGCTGGGGTGACGCGGTACTGCCCGGCGCCCCGGCGTTCGACTTCGAGAAGCAGGGCCCGCAGGCCCAGGAGATGCAGTTCGGCTTCAACAACGACTTCGCCGGGCTGCTGCCGGTCGACGGCCAACCCCACGCCTACCTGCTGGTGGTCAACCACGAGTACACGACCGAGCCGTTCATGTTCAAGGCCTACGACCCGGAGAACCCCACCGTCGAGCAGTTCCAGACCGCCCTCGCCGCGCACGGCATGTCCGTCGTCCAGGTCAAGGGTGCACCCGGAACCGGTTCACTGACACCGGAATTCGGACCGAACAACCGACGGATCACCGCGAACTCCGAGTTCCTGGTGACCGGGCCGGCCGCGGGCAGCGAATTCCTGATGACCTCGGCCGACCCCACCGGCACCCGGGTCCTCGGCACCCTCAACAACTGTTCCGGCGGGATCACCCCCTGGGGGACAGTGCTTTCCGGCGAGGAGAACTTCAACCAGTACTTCGCGAACGCCGAACTGGTCACCGACCCCACGGTCTCGGCCCGACTGAAGCGGTACGGCGTCGAGGGCGGCGCCAGCGAGCGCAAGTGGGAGCGTTTCGATCGCCGCTTCGACCTCGCGCAGGAACCGAACGAGGTGAACCGCTTCGGCTACGTCGTCGAGGTCGACCCGTGGGACCCGAAGTCCACCCCGATCAAGCACACCGCGATGGGCCGGTTCAAGCACGAGGCAGCGACCATCCACGTCACCGGCGACGGGACCGTGGTGGCCTACAGCGGCGACGACGAGCGCTTCGACTACATGTACAAGTTCGTCTCCGCGCGAAAGATGATGCAGGGCAACGGCCAGGCCAGCATGCGCCACAACCTGACCCTGCTCGACGCCGGCACCCTGTACGTCGCGCAGCTCAGCGGCGACGAACCCGCGAAGGTGGACGGCTCCGGGACGCTGCCCGCGGGCAGCCGGTTCGCGGGTACCGGTAAGTGGATCCCGTTGCTGCGCACCAACGTCGACGGTCGCGCCGAGTCGCTGGTGCCGGGCATGTCCGCCGCCGAGGTGGCGGTGTTCACCCGGCAGGCCGGGGACAAGGTCGGCGCCACCAAGATGGACCGCCCCGAGGACTTCGAGCCCAACCCGAAGACCGGCAAGGTGTACGTGGCGCTGACCAACAACAGCAAGCGCGGCACCGAGGGCAAGGCCCCCGCCGACGCCCCGAACCCGCGCAACAACAACAAGAACGGTCAGGTCCTCGAGCTCGAGGACGACCACGCCGGCACCTCGTTCACCTGGAACCTGCTGCTGGTGTGCGGCGACCCGGCCGCCGCGGACACCTACTTCGGCGGCTTCGACAAGTCCCAGGTCAGCCCGATCTCGTGCCCGGACAACCTGGCCTTCGACCCCTACGGCAACCTGTGGATCTCCACCGACGGCAACGCCCTGAAGTCCAACGACGGCCTGTTCAGCGTCGTCCTCGACGGCGATCGCCGCGGCGAGACCAAGCAGTTCCTCACCGTGCCCAAGGGGGGCGAGACGTGCGGGCCGATCGTCGACGAGTCGCGCGTCGTGGTGTGTGTGCAGCACCCGGGCGAGCTGGACGGCGCGAGCGCCGACGCCCCGGCCTCGCACTGGCCGGACGGCGGCGACAGCCAGCCGCGGCCCTCGGTGGTGGCGGTGTGGAAGTCCGGCGGCGGACGGATCGGCACGTAGCGCCGCCCACCTAGAATCGCCGGGATGAGCACCCTCAGCGCCACCCCGTCCCTGCGGCCGCGGCGGCTACTGGTCGCCGCGGCCGTCGCGGTGCTGGTCGCCCTCGGCCTGCGCCGGGCCGTGACCCGGTTCCGGACCGACGAGGCGCTCAGCCGCGCCGAGTGGGTCGCCGACGGCGTCGGGCCGGACGACCTGGCCGGCTGACCGGTCAGCTGCTCCCGAAGAGGCTGTTCGAGTACAACCCGATGGGGCCCATCGAGCCGCTGTAGAAGTTGAGGTCGACGTTCCCGTTGACCCCGGCGATCCGGCCGGTGCTGGTGTACTGCCAGAACGCCCAGTTGCGCCAGCCGCCGGGCAGCGGGCCGGGCGCGTTCTGGCCGTTGTAGTCGGCGATCCACAGCGGGTAGTTGGAGAACTCGGCGGTGTTCGCCATCGCCGTGCGCCAGAAGTGGGGATACGTGTAGATGATCGGCTGGCGCCCGGTGATCGCCTGGACCGTGTTCAGGTAGCGGTGCGTCCAGTCGATGACCGCGGCAGGCGGCAGGCCCTTGGCGTCCTCGAGGTCCAGCACCGGCGGCAGCCCGCCCGGGCCGTTGACGGCGACCGCAGTCGTCGCGAAGTAGGACGCCTGCGCCTCGGGGGAGAGCCGCACGTCGGCGTAGTGGTAGGCGCCCCGGGCGATGCCGGCCGCTCGCATGCCCAGGGCGTCCTGCACGAAGTACGGGTTGATGTAACCGAGGCCCTCTGTGGCCTTCACCATCGCGAACTCGTGGCCCGCCCCGCGGACCGCGAACCAGTCGATCCCGGACCCGCCCGGGTGCTGCCACGACGCCACATCGGGGCCGTTCACCGGGTTCGCGTTGACCACACCGGGTGCCGCGAACGCCATCACACCGGCGAGCAGCACCGGCGCCAGACGGGCCACGGTTCGGACACGAGCTCGGCTCTTCGGTGTCATGATCCGAGACTAAACCGTGACGTGACGTTCGGCACGGTATCGAGCGGACCCGTTCCGGGTCCCGACACGAACCCGGTCAGCCCAGCCAGTCCAGGACCGCCGCGGCCGTCCACGACTGCTGCATGCTGCCGAGCGGTTCGCCGGTGAAGGGTTCGTAGTACTCGGCGAAGCTGCCGTCGCTGGCCTGCCGCAGCCCCTCCGCGCGCAGGTGCCGGGACCGCTCGGCCCAGCCCCGACGGGCGAAGGCCCAGGAGAACAGCCACGTCATCACCGGCCACACCGGGCCGCGCCAGTACTCCCGGGACCGGAAGTCGCCGGAGACCGGCGACGTCGACGGCGGCACCGCGAACCGCAGGTCCGGGTGTCCCGAGAACCGCGGGCCCTCGAAGGTCCGCAGCAGCGCACGTTCCGCGTCGCGGCCGAGCCCACCGCAGAGCAGCGGCGCGAACATCGCCAGGGTCTCGGTGCCGATCCACCGCCCGGTCCGCAGGTCGTGGTCGCGCGCGGCGCCGGTGCGCGGGTCCGCGGTCGCCACCACGCCGTTACGAAACCGTGCCGACCACTCGTGCAGGTCTCGGACGTCGGACTTCGGCGCCGCGTGCTCCTCGCCGATGGTGGCCAGGACGTCGCAGGCGAGGGCGAACACGGCGCTGACGAACACGTCCTCGACGGCGAAGCTCATTGCCGACACCAGCCCGGCGTCGTCGTAGCGGGCCTGCTTCATCTCCTCGAGCAGCCACAGGTAGCGGTCGTACTCGGCGTTGCTGGGCCGCTGCGACGGGTCCGTGACCACGTCGGTGTCCGCCCGGCGGTAGGGCGGGACGGGTCCGGGCACCACGTTCGCGTAGGCGGCGTCCCACCGCGGCGAGTTGTCCATCCCGGACTCCCACCCGTGGTAGAGCGTGATCCGGCCGACGCCCGCCGGGTCACGGGACTCGGCCAGCCAACGGTGCCAGCGCACCAGGTCGGTCCAGCGACGGTCCAGGAACTCCTCGGCCACCGCCCGGGTGCTGCGGCCGTGCCTGCGCGAGTGGTCGAGGATCCGCTGCACCGCGATCGCGTGCACGGGTGGCTGGGTGATCCCCGAGGTCCGCACGCCCGGCGGCGCCGCGGAGGCGAGGTCGGTGCAGGCCCAACGGTCGGGGCCGGGGAAGTAGCCGTCGACGCCCTCGGCGAAGACGATGTGCGGGATCATCCCGTTGTGCCACTGCGCCGAGAGCAGCGTGTCGAGTTCGACGACGGCGCGTTCAACACTGAGCGGGGCCAGCCCGACCGCGACGAAGGCGGCGTCCCAGCTCCACATGTGCGGGTACAGCCGCGGCGCGGCGCTGGTCATCGTCCCGAGGTCGTTGCCGCGCAGCAGGTAGGCGGCCCGGGCCGAGAGTTGGGTCGGGGTGAATCCGGGGTCGGCCATCCACCCAGTCTGCGACCACACACGAAAGTTCGCCCGCCGGACGCGCTGCCGGGCGGGTCTGTCGGGGGTCCGGCTCCTGTCACCCGCCGGACGTGGCCGGGGTCAGCCGGCGCGACGCAGCTCGTCGGTGCTGCGGAACACCAGCCGGCCGTTGTCGAGTTGGATGGCCCACCGACGGGCCAGCGCCCAGTCCCGCCCGTAGTCGGCTCCCTCGACCAGAGTGGCCGCGAAGTCGTCGACGATGACGCCGGGCTCGTCCTTGGACGCTTTCCCGCTCGGACCGGGATCCGCGCTGGTCAGCACCTTGTCTCCGACCGCGAGGGCCGGCTCGGCCTTGCCTGCGGCAGTCTTCGGGGCGCCGCCCTTGCCGGTGTCCGTCGTGCCCTCTGATTTGGCCCCCGAGGCCTTGCTTCCGTTGTCGGTCTTCATGCTCGCGACACTTCCTTCCTTCATAGGCCGTTCCGGGCGGAAGGTTGGTCGCCGGCCGCTCGGAACGTCGAGATGGCACGAGATGCGTAACTAGAATGTAGCCGACGATGCTGGTGTCGGCCGATCTCGGCGGTCGCCCCCTCTCCGGTCCGCCCCGCACTCGTGCGGGCCCCAGATGTCGGTCAATGCCGCTCCCGGCGCTGGCCACGGCCACGCCCAGGCGCGTCGGAGAATGCAGGCATTTGTGATGCACATCTCACCGCAGGGTCCAGTGTATGGACATCCCGCGCCCGCACGCAGTCGATCGACCGGTCGACTCGCCGAGACGTCGCCGCACTCGCGGACACCCTGCGGATGTCGGTGGGTCTGCTTATCGTCAGGAGAATGAGCCCACCCACCACCACGACCGCGATGATCAGTGTCAGGGGACTCGCGCGCACCTTCCAGACCAAGACCGGCCCCGTGCAGGCGGTCAAGGGCATCGACTTCGAGGTGCGTCCGGGTGAGATCCTGGGCCTGCTCGGCCCGAACGGGGCCGGCAAGACCACCACGCTGCGGATGATCAGCACGCTCATCGAGCCGACCGCCGGGGATGCCGTCGTGTCAGGGGCCGACCTGCGCCGAGACCCACGCCTGGTCCGGTCCCGGATCGGGTACGTCGCGCAGGGCGGCTCCACGAACGACGAGGAACTCGTCATCGAGGAACTGGTGCTGCAGGCTCGGCTGTTCGGGCTGAGCAAACGTCAGGCGATCGCGAACGCGGAGTCGCTGCTGACCACGCTGGACCTCGACGGCCTCGGCGGGCGCAAGTGCAAGCAACTCTCCGGCGGCCAACGCCGGCGGGTGGACATCGCGCTGGGCCTGGTGCACCAGCCCAACCTCATCTACCTCGACGAGCCGACCACCGGTCTGGACCCGCAGAGCCGGGCCAACCTGTGGGACCACATCCGGTCGCTGCAGGCCGCCGGCACCACCATCGTGCTGACCACCCACTACCTCGACGAGGCCGACGCCCTGTGCGACCGGATCCTGGTGATGGACCACGGCGAGATCGTCGCCGAGGGCACCCCCGACGAGCTCAAGCGCCGCATCTCCGGCGATGTGATCAGCCTCGAGATCGGGGCCGAGGACGCCGCCCGCGCGGTGCAGGTGGCGGCCGACACCCTCGAGCTGCGCTCCCAGTTCACCGAGGGGCACCTGGTGCACCTCACGGTGGAGAAGGGCGACGCCGCCGTGGTGCCGCTGCTGCACGCGCTGCAGGCCGCCGGGATCGTGCCCGGCTCGCTCACCGTCAAACGCCCCAGCCTCGACGACGTGTTCCTCACCGTCACGGGCCGCTCGCTCCGGGATGGAGACCAGCCATGAGATTTCTCGACGAGACCGGCCTGATCTTCTGGGCCCACCTGCGCTCGAACCTGCGCAACCCGCTGTGGGTGCTGATCGGGCTGAGTCAGCCGGTGCTGTACCTGGTGCTGTTCGGCCCGCTGCTCGAGGGCGTCGGCGCCGGCCTCGGCGCGGGCACCGACCCGTGGCTGGTGTTCACTCCCGGCCTGATCATGCAGATCGGCCTGTTCGGCTCGATGTTCGTCGGCTTCGCCATGGTCTACGAACTGCGGGCGGGGATCATCGAACGGCAGCGCGTCACCCCGGCCAGCCGCGGTGCCCTGTTGCTCGGCCGGGTGCTCAAGGACATGGTGGTGCTGATGGTGCAGGCCACCATCCTGGTGCTGGTCGCGGTGGTGTTCTTCGATCTGCGGCCCAACGTGCTCGGTTTCGTGCTGACGCTGATCCTGGTCGCGATCATCGCGGCCGGCATGTCGTCGGCGTCGTACGCACTGGCGCTGGCGACCCGTTCCGAGGACTCGCTGGCCTCGGTGCTGAACATGGTGTCGGTGCCGCTGCTGCTGCTCTCCGGCATCCTGCTGCCGATGACGCTGGGACCGGGCTGGCTGCAGACCCTGGCCAGGCTGAACCCGCTCTCGCACACGGTCGACGCGGCCCGCGCACTCTTCCGCGGCGACTTCGGCTCCTCCGACGTCTATGTCGGGACCGCGATCACCCTCACCCTGGCACTGGTTCTGGGCCTGATCGGTGCCCGTACCTTCGCGAAGGAGAACGCCTGAGCGGTCGGCTGTGAGGTCCGACACCACCCTCCGATAACCTCGACAACATGCGACCGACTGCTTTGATCACCGGGGCCAGCCGCGGCCTCGGCTCCGCCATTGCCCGCGAGCTGGCCGCTGGCCACAACCTCCTGCTCGGCGCGCGCAAAGAGGACGCCCTGAAGGAGATCCTCACGGAGATCGAGGACGCGAAGCCGTTCCCGGCGGACCTGACCGACCACGCCGCGGTCGCCGAGGCCGTCAAGGGCATCGACCGGCTGGACGTGCTGGTGCACAACGCCGGCGTCGCCGACCTGGGCACCGTCGCGGACACTCCCGCCGAGGTGTGGCGGAACACCATGGAGGCCAACGTCATCGCGGTCGCGGAGCTGACCCGGCTGCTGCTGCCGGCGCTGCGCAAGGCGGGCGGCCACGTGGTGCTGATCAACTCCGGTGCGGGACTGCGCGCCAACGCCGGATGGGGTCCCTACGCCGCCAGCAAGTTCGCGCTCCGCGCGTTCGGCGACGCCCTCCGGCTCGAGGAGCCGAAAATTCGAGTCACCTCGATCCACCCGGGCCGGATCGCCACCGACATGCAGCGCGCGATCGTCGAGGGCGAGGGCGGGACGTTCGACGCGGACCAGTTCCTCTCCCCGGAGACCGTGGCCCGCGCCGTGCACGCCGCGATCGACACCGCACCCGACGGGCATCCCACCGAGATCGTGCTGCGGCCCACCGGGCGGTAGCGGTTACCGGCCCTCGACGAGGACGCAGCGAGCGCCGGTGAAGATGGTCGGCATGCACTGGTTGCAGTGCGTGCAGCGCGACCGCGTCCGCGCGTCGGCGGCGATCCGGTTGACGAGGTCCGGTTCCATCAGCAGTGCCCGCGCCATCGCGACGAACTCGAAGCCCTCGGCCATCGCGGTGTCCATGCCGTCACGGTCGGTGACGCCGCCGAGCAGCACCAGCGGCAGGTTCACCGCGGCCCGGACCTGCCGGGCCTGGTCGAGCATGAACAGCGGCTGGTAGGGGTAGGCGCGCAGGAACTTCTTGCCGATCAGTTTCACGCCGAGACGCGCGGGCTGGGGCATCACCGCGGCGAACTCCTTGATCGGGGCGTCGCCCTTGAACAGGTACATCGGGTTGAGCAGCGAGCTGCCCATGGTCAGCTCCAGGGCGTCGAGGCTGCCATCGGCCTCGAGCCACTTGGCCACCTGGATGGCCTCGTCGACCCGGAACCCGCCGGGCACCCCGTCGTCCATGTTGAGCTTGGCGAGGATCGCCACACGGCCGCCCACCGCCTCGCGGACCGTCCGGGCCGTCTCCAGGACCACCCGGGCCCGGTTCTCCAGCGAGCCCCCGTAGGCGTCCTTGCGGTGGTTGAGCTTGGGGCTCAGGAACGAGCTCGCGAAGTAGTTGTGGCCGAAGTGGATCTCGACGGCGTCGAACCCGGACTCGACGGCGATCTTCGCTGCGGTGCCGTGCGCGGCGGTGATCCGCTCGATGTCCGCGACCGTCGCGGTGTGGATGCGGCGCATCGACATCGGGTTGAAGGACGGCGACGGCGCCAACGCCGGCAGCCCGTTGGACTTGCCGTTCGCGACCGGTCCCGCGTGACCGAGCTGTGCGGACGCCGCCGCACCCTCCGCGTGGATGGCATCGGTGAGCCGGCGCAGACCGGGCACCGCCTCGTCACGCATCCACAGCTGGCCGCGCTCGGTCCGGCCCTCCGGCGCGACCGCGCAGTAGGCCACCGTGGACATGCCCACCCCGCCCGCGGACGGCCGGCGGTGGAACTCGATGAGCTCGTCGGTGACCAGCGCGTCGGGCGTCTTGCCCTCGAAGGTCGCGGACTTGATGATGCGGTTGCGCAGGGTGATTGGGCCGAGCGATGCTGGGGCGAGTACGTCGGGACTGGTCACGGGTCATCCTCCGATTCGATTTGGCCGATGGTAGGACGTGAACGGCCCGCCCGGATCCGGAACCGGCCGCTGAGCGGGAGGCACGCACGGTGGGGAGCACCGCCTACCGGTACCGCGACATCGACTAGATCGATTGGTACAGAGGAAATTTCAGGGAGGATCGGATTCTGCCTGGCCCGATCGCGGTAGACCCTGCCCGTCGCAGGGCACCCCGGCGGGCAGGCGCGTCCTCAGAAACCGTCCGGCGCCGGCTCAGCGATCGTCGAGGGACGCGGGCTTCGCGCCCACTTCGGCAGGATGAAGACTCCCTCGGCCTCCACGCAGACGCCGTCGGCGGCGGCGAGATGGCCGACCACGATGGTCTTGACCCCCTCGATGCGATCGATCCGCGCCTCTGCGTGCAACGCGCCGAGCGGGGTGGGTCGGCGGTAGCGCAGGGTCAGGGTGCCGGTCATTCCCGGGGCCCCGCCGAACTCCGCGGCCGAGCCGAGGACCTGGTCGAGGATGAGCGCGGACACACCGCCGTGCGTCAACCCGGCGGGACCCTCGTACTGCGACCCCAGGTGGAGGTCGCACCACGCGCGCCCGTCCGGATCGTGCTGCAGCACCACCGGCGGCGCGACCGCGTTGCGCAGCCCGGCGGCGGCGTTTCCCCACGCCCGCTTCTGACCGGAGGCGCCCCAGCGAACCCCGTACGGTCCGGGGTTCATGCGCTTACGCAGGATCTGCTTGGCCGCCTCGAGGTGCTCCTGCGCGGCCCGCAGGTCGGCCTCGTCCTCGACCTCGGTCAGCAGCGCGATCTCGATCAGGTCCCGGACACTGTCGGTCAGCGGTCCGTACAACTCGGACTGTCGGTCGATCTCCTCGTCCGAGAGCCCGTCCTGAACGTAGAGCGACTGTTGGCGGGCGATCGATTCGGTCACTGGGCCTCACTGGTGCGGGAAGTCGACACCGGGCAGTAGGGCATCGGCCCTGGTGCCCGGCG
This sequence comes from Rhodococcus sp. P4_C10, assembly GCF_056402135.1. NCBI lineage: Bacteria > Bacillati > Actinomycetota > Actinomycetes > Mycobacteriales > Nocardiaceae > Rhodococcus > Rhodococcus sp. P4_C10. The sequence goes on from NZ_JBFUHZ010000044.1 coordinate 43,904, forward strand.
ATACAGGTGCGATATGCACTCTACATACGGTACCGACGACGGCCGCGGCCCCAACGACCGACGGGAACCCGCGGCTCACTGCACCTCGCGTGAGCCGCTGGTTCCCGTCGTGGCCCGCGCCGACGGTGCCGAGCGGGCGTGGGACCTAGTCCTTCCGGAGCAGGAAGCTCAGGACGGTAGCCTCGAATGCTTCCTTCTGCTCGATCATCGCCCAGTGCCCGCAGTTGGGAAACACATGCAGCTCCGCCTTCGGAATGGTCCGCATGGGAACCAGTGACATGTCCAGCGGGCTGACGCGGTCGTCACGACCCCAGGTGAGCAGGGTCGGCGCCTTCACCTTGTGCATCATCGCCCACGGCGGCGGCGCATCGGAGGCGTCCATCATCTTCACCATCTGCGCGAAGGCGGCCTTGCCGTACATCCGGCGGGCGCTGTCGAGGGTCGCGGGATCGGTGGCCTGAGTCCAGCGCTCCTCGATCAGCTCCTCGGTCACCATCTCGGGGTCGTAGACCATCGAGTACAGCCACTGGATCAGGCGCTCACGGGTCGGCGCCTCGGTGAACTCCTGCAGTAGCTTGATGCCCTCACCGGGGCCGGGGCTGAATATGGCCTTGCCGATGCCGCCGATCGTGACCAGGCGACGCACCTTCTCCGGGTGGTTGATCGCATAGCTGATCGCGACCCCGCCGCCCATCGAGTTGCCGATGATGTCGACGCTGTCGAGGCCGAGAGCGTCGACGAACTTCACCACCGAGTCCAGCGCGGTGACCATGGGGTGGCCGCCGAAGTCGTCGCTGACGCCGAATCCGGGGAACTCCAGCACCAGGCATCGGAAGTGCTCGGCGAACACCCCGAGGTTGCCCCGGAAGTTGCGCCAACCTGTCACGCCCGGTCCCGAGCCGTGCAGCAGCAGCAACGGCGGCCCGTCTCCCGCCTCGTGGTAGCGCAGGACGCCTGCCTCGGTGGAGATCTCCCGCAGGGTTCCCTCGTAGCTCAGGTCCGATGTCATCATTCGCCTCACTCTTCGATTGCGGCCGGATCCGCCTTTTCCGACCAACGTGCCATCTCGGTGGGCCGCATCCCAGATGCCGTTCCGGTCAGTGGATGGAAACCTGGCGCGGCACGGGACAGGCAGTTGCCCGCTTCTCTCGTCCGTCGGATGCCACAGGGTCGGCCGCGCACCTTTCACACGGCCGACCCTGTACGCCTAGTGAGCGAAGATCGCTGCGCCCTCGTCGGTAGCGTCCGGCGCGCTCTGCGCCGCACCGGGAACCTGCAGCTGCCGGATCTTGCGCGGAAGCATCAACGCGACCACCGCGCCGATGACCGCACCGACGGCACCGATCAGGAAGGCGACCTGGAAGCCCTTGTCCGTGTAGAGGATCGCGCCCTGCGTCATCTCCAGCGGGATCGGGGCGATGTACGAGTTGTTCATCACCGTGAACGCGATCACTGGCAGGACCGCCGGGAACACGCTCTGGAACACACCCACGATGCTCGCGGTGGATGCCTGCAGCTGCGGGGGCACCGCCTCGATGAGCAGGTTCGGGATCGAGGCGTAGCCCAGGCCCATGCCGAGGCCGAACACGCCTGCGAACGCGATGAGCAGCGCCTTGTCGTCGTGCACCATCGCGACCGCCGCGAACGCGGCCGCCATCAGCAGCAGACCGGTGACCAGCAGCAGTCGCGGACGCACATTGCGCCCGACCAGCATGCCCACGATCAGGCCACCGATCACGACCATTCCGCCGATCGGCGCCTGGAAGATCGCGAATCCCTCTGCGCTCACACCGAATCCGTAGCCGAGGCCGAGCACGGCGGGGGTCATCGCCATCATCGGGAGCAGGATCGTGAAGAGCCCACTCGAGCCGTAGACGAATCCGGCACCGATCGTGGTCAGGAGCACCGGCCGCTTGCCGAGCACGTCCAGGTCGATCAGCGGCTCGCGCACCACCTTCGCCGAGGCGATCCACGCCAGCAGGAGCACCACGCCCCGATGAGGTAGGCGAGGGTGGATCCGCTCGTCCAGCCCCAGGCGGGCCCGAAGCTCACGGCCACGAGGATGCCGGCGATACCCGCGCCCAACAGCACGGCACCGAGGAGGTCGAGACGGGACCGCAGTCGCACCGACGACTCGTCGGTGGACGCAACGATCATCGCGCCGAGCACAACGAGCCCGATCACGAAGAACCAGAAGATGCTGCGGAAGCCGTGGTTGTCGATCAGCCAGCCCGTGAGGAACGGCGCGGGAATCGCGATCAGCCCCATGCCGCTGGTCGCGATGCTGACCGCGAGCGCGATGGTCTTCGGCGGGAACACGTCACGGATCAGCGAGTAGCTCAGGAACAGGCAGGGCACGAGCATGCCGGACAACGCCCGGCCGACGATCAGTACCGCGTAACTGCCGGCGATCGCGCAGAGGAACGAACCGAGCGCGGCGATCGCGACGCACGCCAGCAGGAGGCGGCGCTTGCCGTACATGTCGGCGAGCTTGCCGACAAGCGGCGCGGCCACCGCACCCAGAAGCAGGAACGACGTCAGCATCCAGGCACCCTGAGTCGTCTGGTAGTGCGCCGAGATCGCCGGCAGGGCCATCGAGATCATCATGTAGCTGACCGCGAGCATCTCGAGCAGCAGCACGATCGATGCGAGCGAGAAGATCAGGCGCGGCGTCCACTTTTCAGCGGCGGCCGCGGGACCGTGAGCGCCGGGAGGCGGCGACATCTCGCCGCCGGAACGGGTAGTGACCATCGTGGTGGGTCCTTCCGGGATACCAATGAATCTCAGGCCCAATGTGATTCGGGCACGGATAGGGCCATCCGGCAGGGTCGGCGCGGACGACGTGGATGGTGCGACATATCCGAGCTGTCAGGATCGAATATGTAAGCCACATCACAGGACACCTCAAACTGTGAGAACAGACATCGTTCCGGTGAGCGGGAAGATTGCCCGGGGAGAAGGTTCAAAACGGGCGAACCCGACTCGCGGGAACCGCGATTCCCGAACCTCACCCGGCAGACGCGGCAAGTTTCGCGCCGGGGACCGGGTAGCACATTCCTGCCGACCCGGCCATGAGCTCGGGTCCGGGACCAGAGGCAGTCAGGCGGACACCGGGCGCGGTCGAGGTACCGCAGACCCGCCGGGGAGGTGCCATCCCGCCGGCGAGCAGTGCGACTACGGGCTCGTCACCGAACACCCGCCGCAGGCCACGTGTGCCCGACGCCTGTGTGCGCCGCCGTCGAGTGCGATCGCGGCGCCGGTCACCCAATCGGTGGCCAGCGAAGGCGTGAAATTCTTTGAACCGCTGGCTGATTCGTCCACAACACGATCGAACGCTGCGACCGTGACGAGTGCACTGTTCGATGTCGAACTGCCGTTCGTCGGTGAAGTCGCGAACGGTGTTCACCCACCGCGATGAGGTGCAACCCGACTCGTTCGTCGCGCTGCCCGTTGCGTCCACCACGCCGCCGGGACCGTTGCCGCACCCTTTGACAGGGTGGGCGCCATCTCGTATTGTCCGTCGTCATGCATGTCCGCTCCATTGCGAAGACCCGAGGCCGGCTTCCCGCCGGCCTGATCTGGGTACAGAGAACGCAGCGCTAGAACCCATTCTCAGCACTGTTCGCGACGGTGCATGCATTCAACGGCTCGTAAACGCGGCCGTACTCCGTCCTTTGGTCGATCCCGTGATCTGCGGCGCCCGGCCGGCGGAGAACGGTACGAGGATTCGGCGGTAGCCGTCGCGACGCGCCCTTCCGGAAACGACCGAGTCGTATCCGGCCTTCCCGCTTCATGACGCGGACACGAACATCCGCACCGTTCGCGGACGGACCGCCAGGCCCGGTCCACGAGATGGTGCGCTGCGTCCGCGCGCCGTGGCAAATACACTTTCTTACAGGAGATTTCATTGATTACCGCTACCGACCTCGAAGTTCGTGCCGGTGTGCGGACCCTCCTCTCCGCGCCCGGCCCCGCCCTGCGCGTCCAGTCCGGCGACCGCATCGGTCTCGTCGGCCGCAACGGCGCCGGAAAGACCACCACCCTGCGCATCCTCGCCGGCGAGGGCGA
>NZ_JBFUHZ010000045.1:0-27156 GCF_056402135.1 Rhodococcus sp. P4_C10
GTGGGCGTTCGCCCGGCACTACAAGTCAGAACAGGCCCGACGGACAGCGTTGCCGGCGTGGTTGCACACCTACAATCACCACCGGCAACACTCCGCCATCGGCAGGAACGTTCCCTTCAGTCGTTTGACCAACGTCCCTGGGCAGTACACCTAGCCCAACGCCGCGAGGACGCCCGCCGCCATCTCGGCGACCTGCTCGTCGGTCATCACGAACGACGGCGAGAACTGCATGGCCCCGACGCCGGCCGCCCGGCCGGAGATGCCGAACTTGCGCAGCGCCTTCACGAACGGCAGCGCCTCGGCCGGGTCGGCGAGCTGCACGGCCGCGACCGCGCCCACCCCGCTGCGCACCTCCTGCACCCGCGGGTGCTCGGCCAGCGGCGCGAACTGCTCGTGCAGCGTGCGCTCGAGCCGGGCGGCGTCGTCGAGCAGGTTCTCCCGCTCGATGATGTCCAGGTTGGCCATCGCCGCGGCGGCCGCACCGGCGTGCCCGCCGTAGGTGTAGCCGTGCCGCCACCACACCCCGCCCGCGAAGAACGGCTCCGCGACGTTCGGCGCGATGAACACCGCGCCCATCGGGACGTACCCGGAGGTCAGTCCCTTGGCGGTGGTCACCATGTCCGGCTGCAGGTCGAAACGGGTGGAGGCGAACCAGGATCCGCCGATGCGGCCGAACCCGGTGACGACCTCGTCGACGACGAACAGGATGTCGTGGTCGCGGCAGATCGCGCGGACCTCGCGCAGGTACCCCTCGGGCGGCAGGTAGATCCCGCCGGCGCCGATGATCGGCTCGCAGAAGAACGCGGCGATCGAGTCGGCGCCCTCCCGCTCGATCAGTTCGAGCAGCGACTTCGCGTCGTCCCACGCCACGGTGCGCGCGTCGGCCATCAGCTCGCCGTAGCCCTCCCGGTTGACCGGGATGCCGGCCAGCGCGGTGCCGGCGACGTGCATGCCGTGGTACGCCTTCTGGCGGCCGACCACGATCCGCTTGCCGGGCTTGCCCATCTCGTGCCAGTAGCGTCGCGCCAGCTTGGCCGCGGTGTCCACCGAGTCGGACCCGCCGGAGGTGAAGAAGATCTTGCTCCCGGGCACCGGCGCGATCGCCGCGAGCCGCTCGGCCAGCGCCGCCGTCGTCTCGGGGACGAAGTCGCCGAAGTTCGAGTAGTGCGCGATCGTCGAGAGCTGGGCGGCGACGGCGTCGGCGATCTCCTTGCGACCGTGCCCGACGTTGGTGAACCACAGGCCGGCCGTCGCGTCGAGGTACCGGGTGCCCTCGTCGTCCCAGATGTACGCCCCCTCACCGCGACTGACGACGAAGGCGCCGTCCTGCCGCACCGCGCCCATGTCCGCGAACCCGTGCCACAGGGCACCCGCCGATGTCTTCGAACTCACTGTTCGACCTCGCTCTCGCCGCTCTCGCTCTGCTGCGCCGCAGACCGGCGCGCCGAACTACCGTATCGCCACCCGCTCGCCATCCGCCCGGCCGCGTTGACCGCCAGCGACATCAGCAGCATCGCCAGCAGCAGGACGACCAGCCCGATCGCCATCTGCAGGTAGCCCTGGGTGCGGGGGTCGATGAACGGGTAGGGGTACCAGTCCACGATCGGCCCTCGGATCAGCGTGTAGATGCCGTAGACCAGCGGGAACGCCACGAAGACGACGCTGGCCCGGTCGGCGATCCGCATCCGCGGCGGCGCGAGCAGCCAGTCGAGCAGGATCACCAGCGGCAGGATCCGGTGCAGCAGGCTGTTGATCCACGCGTCCTGGAGCATGACGTCGACGTTGGCCAGCAGGACGGCATAGATGATCCCGGTGATGACCATGTACACCGTGGTGGCGCCGCGAAAGAGCTGCCAGCCGCGCGACTGCGGGTCGGCCACCGCCCCGACCGCCAGCACCACCACCGCGAGCACGTTGCTCATGATCGTGAAGTAGCTGAAGTAGTTGACGACGGAGAAGACGTCGCTGTCGATGTTGCGGAGCGGGATCCAGGCGAGCGCGACGACGCCGACCGCGGCGAACACCAGGCGCACCACGCGGACGATCGGGCTCGTGTGGGGGTACACCGTCGTGTCGGTGATGGTGGCAGCAGTCACCCGCGAATGCTCGCACGCCGGCCCGCCGCGTAGCCGGACCGACGCGCACCGGTTCCGGCCTGCGCAACCCGCCGACCGCGTTCGATACGCTGGCACGAGCATGTCGAACACAGAGTCCACGACCCCGCCCGGCACCCCGCCCGCCGCACAGCCCGGCCTCGACCGCCGCGAGCTCAAGAGGCTCCTCCCCGACCTCACCCTCCGCGACGAGCACCGGCTCCGCCGCAAGCTCGACCGCGCCCGCACCCCGGAGGCCCTCGCCGCCCTCGCCCGCGAGGTGAACCAGGCCCAGGCCCGGGTCGCCTCCCGCCGGGCGGGCGTGCCGAAGACCAGCTACCCCGAGGGCCTGCCGGTCAGCGCCCGGCGCGACGACATCGCCGCGGCCATCGAGGCCCACCAGGTGGTGATCGTGGCCGGCGAGACCGGCTCCGGCAAGACCACCCAGATCCCGAAGATCTGCCTGGACCTGGGCCGCGGGGTGCGCGGGCTGATCGGGCACACCCAGCCGCGCCGGCTCGCCGCCCGCACCGTCGCCGAGCGGATCGCCGAGGAACTCGACACCCCGCTCGGCGAGGCCGTCGGCTACACCGTCCGGTTCACCGACCAGGTCTCCGACGGCACCCTGGTCAAGCTGATGACCGACGGCATCCTGCTCGCGGAGATCCAGCGCGACCGCCTGCTGCGCCGCTACGACACCCTGATCATCGACGAGGCCCACGAGCGCAGCCTCAACATCGACTTCATCCTCGGCTACCTCCGCGAACTGTTGCCGCGGCGGCCCGACCTGAAGGTGATCATCACCTCCGCCACCATCGACCCGGAACGGTTCGCCGAGCACTTCACGGTGAACGGCGTCCCTGCGCCGATCGTCGAGGTGTCCGGCCGCACCTTCCCCGTGGAGATGCGCTACCGCCCGCTGAGCGTCGACGTGGGCGAGCAGACCATCGACCGCGACCCGGTCGACGCCGTCGGCGAGGCGGTCGAGGAACTGATGGCCGAGGGCGACGGCGACATCCTGGTGTTCCTGTCCGGCGAACGCGAGATCCGCGACACCGCCGAGGCGCTGCGCGAGCGCAAGCTGCGCGGCACCGAGATCCTGCCGCTGTACGCCCGGCTGTCCGCGGCCGAGCAGCACCGGGTCTTCGAGCGGCACACCGGCCGCCGGGTGGTGCTCTCGACGAACGTCGCGGAGACGTCGCTGACGGTGCCCGGCATCCGCTACGTGGTGGACCCTGGCACGGCCCGCATCTCCCGCTACTCCGTGCGCACCAAGGTCCAGCGACTGCCTATCGAGGAGATCTCGCAGGCCTCCGCCCGCCAGCGCGCGGGCCGCTGCGGCCGCGTCGCCGACGGCATCTGCATCCGGCTGTACTCCGAGGAGGACTTCGAGTCCCGGCCCGAGTTCACCGAACCCGAGATCCTGCGCACCAACCTGGCGTCGGTGGTCCTGCAGATGACCGCCCTCGGTCTCGGCGACATCGCCGCGTTCCCGTTCGTGGAGGCGCCGGACCCGCGGGCCATCCGGGACGGCATCGCTCTGCTCGAGGAGCTCGGCGCGATCAAGCCGGCCGGCAAGGACGCGGTCGCCGAGCTCACCCCCGTCGGGCGGGAGCTGGCCCAGCTGCCGGTCGACCCGCGGATGGCCCGGATGCTCGCGCAGGCCCACAACACGGGCTGCCTGCGCGAGACCCTGGTCATCGTCGCCGCACTGTCGATTCAGGACGTGCGCGAGCGGCCCGCCGAACACCAGCAGGCCGCCGACGAGAAGCACGCCCGGTTCAACGTCGCCGGCTCGGACTTCCTCGCCTACCTCAAGCTCTGGGACTACCTCCGCGAGCAGCGCCGGGAGCTCTCCTCCAACCAGTTCCGCAAGATGTGCAAGAGCGAGTTCCTGCACTGGCTGCGGATCCGGGAGTGGCAGGACCTGCACGGCCAGCTCTCCCAGATCACCAGGGGCCTCGGCTGGACCGGCAACGACCAGCCCGCGAGCGAGGCCTCGGTGCACCAGGCGCTGCTGTCCGGGCTGCTCTCGCACATCGGCCTGCGCGAGGGCGAGAAGCGGGACTTCCTCGGCGCCCGCGGCGCCCGGTTCGCGGTGTTCCCCGGGTCGTCGCTGTTCAAGAAGCCGCCGCGCTGGGTGATGGCCGCCGAGCTGGTGGAGACCACCCGGCTGTGGGGCCGGATGGCCGCGGGCATCGAACCGGAGTGGGCCGAGAAGCTGGCCCCGCACCTGGTCAAGCGCACCTACTCGGAGCCGCACTGGTCCACCAAGCGGGCCGCCGCGATGGCCTACGAGCGGGTCACGCTCTACGGCATCCCGCTGGTCGCCAAGCGCGCCGTCGGCTACGCCACCATCGACCCGGAGGCCTCGCGGGAGCTGTTCATCCGGCACGCGCTGGTGCAGGGCGAGTGGCAGACCCAGCACAAGTTCTTCCACCAGAACCGCGCCCTGCTCGACGACGTCGAGGAGATGGAGACCCGGGCCCGCCGGCGCGACATCCTGGTCGACGACGAGACGCTGTTCGAGTTCTACGACGAGCGCGTCGGCCCTGAGGCGGTGTCCGCCAAGCACTTCGACACCTGGTGGAAGCAGGCCCGCCGCGCCGAGCCGGACCTGCTGACGTTCACCGCCAAGACCGTGGTCAACGCCGACGCGGCCGGGGTGCTCGGCGGCGACTACCCGAACACCTGGCGCCAGGGCGACATCTCGTTCCCGCTGACCTACCAGTTCGAGCCGGGCACCGAGGACGACGGCGTCACCGCCCGCATCCCGGTGGCCCTGCTGGCGCAGCTGCGGGACGTCGGGTTCGAGTGGCTGGTCCCCGGCATGCGCGAGGAACTGGTCACCGCACTGATCAAGTCGCTGCCGAAGGCGCTGCGGCGCACCGTCGTTCCGGCGCCGGACTACGCCCGGGCAGCGCTGTCCGCGGTCAAGGCCCGCGCCGAGCCGCTGACCGTCGCGATCGCGCGGGAACTCTCGCGGATGGCCGGAACCCCCATCGCGCCCACCGACTTCGACCTGACCGCGGTGCCGGACCACCTGCGGATGACCTTCGCCGCGGTGGACCCCGGCGGCAAGGTGCTCGGACGCAGCAAGAGCCTGAGCCAGTTGCGTGAACAGCTCGCCCCCCGGGTGGCGAAGGAGGTCTCACGGGCGACCGCGACGACCGAGCGGCCCGCGGCCACGGTGTGGACGTCGGAGACGCTGGGGTCACTGCCGGAATCGGTCTCGCGCACCCTCGGCGGGCAGAAGGTCGTCGGGTACCCGGCGCTGGCCCCGGAGGCCCGCGGCGTCGCGGTGCGGGTGTTCGCGACGCCGGCCGAGCAGCGCCGGGCCATGCGGGACGGCACCCGGGCGCTGCTGCTGCGGGCGATCCCGACGCCGACGAAGTCCGCAGTCGGCGGGCTCGGCACCCGGGACCGGCTCGCGCTGGGGCAGAACCCGCACGGGAGCGTGGAGGCCCTGGTGGAGGACTGCCGCGCCTGCGCGGTGGACGCGCTGATGGACGCGCACGGCGGTCCGTCCCGCACCCCGGAGGGCTATCAGAAGCTCGAGGCGGCGGTGCGCCCCGAGCTGCCGCGGCAGGTGGCCGCGTTGGTGCGTCTGGTGGTACCCGTGCTCGACCGGGCCCACCGGCTGCGGCTGCTGCTCGACCGCGCCTCGGGCGAGGCCGCCGACGACGTCCGCGAGCAACTGGAGTCGTTGGTGTACCCGGGTTTCGTCGCGGACACCGGCGCCGTGCGACTGCGCGAGCTGCCGAGGTACCTGGACGGCGCGATCAAGCGGCTCGAGGCACTGCCCGGCTCCGCGACCCGGGACCGGCAGGCCCTCGCGGTGCTGGACGCCGTCTACGACGACTACGCCAGGATGCTGACGCGGCTCGACCCGCGCCGGCAGTTCGACCCGGACGTCGAGGCGGTCCGCTGGATGATCGAGGAGCTGCGGGTGAGCCTGTTTGCGCAGTCCCTCGGAACCCCGCAGCCGGTGTCCGACAAGCGCATTCGCAAGACGATCGCCTCGATCACCAAGTAGCGCCGCGGCCGGGGCGCCGACGGCCGAACAGCCCTCCGCACCCGGGCGCGGCGTTACCCGCCGCCGACGTTGTCGCGGTGCGCCTGCAGGTCCTTGATCTCGCGCTCGAAGTCCTCCACCGAGGTGAACGACCGGTAGACAGAGGCGAATCGGAGGTAGGCCACCTCGTCGAGGTCGCGCAGCGGCCCCAGGATCGCCAGGCCCACCTCGTTGCTCGGCACCTCGGCGGACCCGCCTGCGCGAATGGCCTCCTCGACCTTCTGGGCGAGCTTGTAGAGGGCGTCGTCGTCCACCGCCCGGCCCTGGCAGGCCCGGCGGACACCGCGAACGACCTTCTCGCGGCTGAACGGTTCGGTGACCCCGCTGCGCTTGACCACCGACAACACCGCGGTCTCGACGGTGGTGAAACGGCGGCCACACTCAGGACAGGAGCGGCGCCGACGGATGGCCTGACCCTCGTCGGCCTCCCGCGAGTCGACGACGCGCGAATCGGGATGTCGGCAGAACGGGCAGTGCATGGCGAATCCTTCGTCTGAGCCGAGAAGCCCGATACTCCCACTGGATGTGGTAGGGCCAACAGGGTTCGAGGATACCGCCGAGTGCCACTCCGGCGTGCAGATGCCCGTCTCAGCGCCCACGTTCGACTCAGCCCTCGGACGAGACCGGCACCACCAGCGACTGCCCGGCGTGCACTCCCGACCCCTCGAGCGCGTTCAGCTCCACGATGCTCTCCACCACCTGATCGACCCGGGCCTGCGGCGCCACCCGGGCCGCCAGCTGCCCCAGCGACTCCCCGCCGCGCACCTGCACCACCGCCGTCGCGCCGGGCACCGTCGGGTTCGACCGCAACTGAGCGAGTCCGAACAGGCCCAACGCCACCAGCGCCGAACACAGCAGCCCGGCCAGCATCGTCGGGAACTCGGCCTGCGTGCGCGCCCGACCGTGCGGCGCCCGCGACCGCGGCACCCGAGCGCGTTCGTAGCTCACGAAGCCTGCGGGCCGCTGCCGCGAGTCCGATCGCCGGCTGCCGCGCTCCACCCCGACGCGGCCCGACGGCCGAACGACCCGGCGTCCCCGAGGCATTCCCTGCCCGGGAACCGTGTACCGCTCGGGAAACGCCGCGCTGCTGTCCACCGTCACGCTCATCAGAACCTCCGCCAGGTAGGCCGATCGGGCTCGACCGAAGTTATCGATCAGGCGTTCGAGAGAACGCTTGTTCGATTTCTACCACGACGCGTCGGCAATGTCGCGAATTGACAGCAAACATGTCGAACAAATGTTTGGAAACCGCAGGAAAACGGGCTAGATTCGATCCAGACGACACGCAAGTCGACAACGGCCGGCCACGCCGACCACCAAGCACCACAGCGCAATCCAGTTCGGCCAGCAGTCCAGCACCACCAGCAGTCGAGATCCACCAGCACGCACCCGACCCGGCTACTCAGGAGGCCCACCCATGAAGCAAAAAAGCTCCAACGACGGCTCGGCGGTCGCCGGCGCCGGCCGCACGGCGGGGCTCACCGACCGACAGCGCCGGGTCCTCGAGGTGATCCGGGCATCCGTCAGCGAACGCGGGTACCCGCCGAGCATCCGCGAGATCGGCGACGCCGTCGGCCTCACCTCCACCTCCTCGGTGGCGCACCAGCTGCGCACCCTGGAGAAGAAGGGTTACCTGCGGCGCGACCCGAACCGCCCGCGGGCGGTCGACGTGCGCGGTCTGGACGACGGCGTCGCCGCCTCCGACACCGAGGCCGGCTTCGAGAACGCCGCGCAGGGCGGCGAGGGCGCCGAGGCCGTCATGCCGAAGCCGACCTTCGTCCCGGTCCTGGGCCGGATCGCCGCCGGTGGGCCGATCCTCGCGGAGGAGGCCATCGAGGACGTGTTCCCGCTGCCGCGTGAGCTGGTCGGCCAGGGTTCGCTGTTCCTGCTCAAGGTGGTCGGCGAGTCGATGCGCGACGCCGCCATCTGCGACGGGGACTGGGTGGTGGTGCGGCAGCAGAGCGTCGCCGACAACGGCGACATCGTCGCGGCGATGCTGGACGGCGAGGCCACCGTCAAGACGTTCAAGCGGACCAAGGGCGAGGTGTGGCTGATGCCGCACAACCCGCTGTTCGAACCCATCCCCGGCAACGACGCCGCGATCCTCGGCAAGGTCGTCACGGTGATCCGCAAGCTCTGACCTCGGTCACGGACGCGGGTACGCCCGGGTCCCGGCCGAACAGACGCCAGGGCCGCGACGGATCGTCCGTCGCGGCCCTGGCGCTGCTTCCCACCCTCGACGGCTCTCGCCCGCCGGGCAAGGCCGGCGGGTGAGGTCGGGAGTCGGTGTCGCCCTACAGGTTCAGGCCCCGCCCGATGATCTCCTTCATGATCTCGGTCGTGCCGCCGTAGATGGTCTGTACCCGGGAGTCCATGTACGCCTTGGCGATCGGGTACTCCCGCATGTAGCCGTAGCCGCCGTGCAACTGCAGGCAGCGGTCGATCAGCTTGACCTGCGCCTCGGTGGTCCACCACTTGGCCATCGCGGCCTCCTGGACGGTCAGCTTCCCGGCGTTGAGCTGCTCGATGAACTTGTCCACCATGATCCGGACCGCGGTGGTCTCGGTGGCGAGCTCGGCGAGCACGAACCGGGTGTTCTGGAAGCTGCCGATCGACTTGCCGAAGGCCTTGCGGTCGCGGCAGTACTGGATCGTCATGTCCAGGCAGGACTCCATCGCGGCTGCCGCCACGACGGCGATCGACAGCCGCTCCTGCGGCAGGTTCTGCATCAGGTAGATGAAGCCCATGCCCTCCTCGCCGAGGAGGTTCGCGGCCGGCACCCGGACGTCGGTGAAACTCAGCTCGGCGGTGTCCTGCGCCTTGAGGCCGATCTTGTCGAGGTTGCGGCCCCGCTCGAAGCCCGCCAGGCCGCGCTCGACGACGAGCAACGAGAAGCCCTGCGCGCCCTTGTCGGGGTCGGTGCAGGCCACCACGACCACCAGGTCGGCGTTGATGCCGTTGGTGATGAAGGTCTTGGAGCCGTTGAGCACCCAGTCGTCGCCGTCGCGGACGGCGCGGGTCTTGATGTTCTGCAGGTCGCTGCCGGTGCCGGGCTCGGTCATCGCGATCGCGGTGATGATCTCGCCGGAGCAGAAGCCGGGCAGCCAGCGCCGCTTCTGCTCCTCGTTCGCGAGCTTGACCAGGTACGGCGCCACGACGTCGTTGTGGAGCATGAAGCCGACGCCGCTGAAGCCGCCGCGGGTGGTCTCCTCGGTGATGATCGCGTTGTAGCGGAAGTCCTCGACTCCGCCGCCGCCGTACTCCTCGGGCACCGCCATGCCGAGGAAGCCCTGCTCCCCCGCCTTCTTCCAGACCTCACGGTCGACGATGTTCTGCTCCTCCCACCGGTCGTGGTGGGGAGCGACTTCCTGCGCGAGGAACTTCTGGTAGGACTCGCGGAAGAGTTCGTGCTCAGGCTCGAAAAGCGTGCGTTCCATCAAGGCTCCTGTGTGATCGGGCTTACCTGGCTGCCAGGGTAGGCCCGCCCCCGCGAACCGGTCGATGACCCGAACGATCGGGAAACGTGACCAACCTTGCGGCCGGCCCCGCCGCGCCCGTCCTACCGCCGCATCCTGGCCAGCCAACGCATCAGCGGGTAGCCGACCAGGATGCCCACCGAACCCCAGGCGATGCCGCCGAGTTCGACGGAACCGAGGTGCAGGGTGAGGTCACCGATGCCGGCCACCAGCGCGGCCGCGACCACGGTCAGGTTCACCGGGTCGGTGAAGTCCACCTTGGCCTCCATCCAGATCCGCACGCCGAGAATACCGATCAGGCCGTACAGCACCAGGGTCGCGCCGCCGATCACGCCGTCCGGCACGGTGAACACCAGTGCGCCGAACTTCGGCGAGAACGCCAGCACCACAGCGGTCACGGCGGCCACCCAGTAGGCGGCCGTCGAGTAGACGCGCGTTGCCGCCATCACGCCGATGTTCTCCGCGTAGGTGGTGGTGCCGGAGCCACCGCCGGCACCGGCGAGGGTGGTCGCGAGCCCGTCGGCGATCAACGCGTTGCCGGCCATGTCGTCGAGGTTGCGGCCGGCCATCGCTGCCACCGCCTTGACGTGGCCGACGTTCTCGGCGATCAGCACGATCACGACGGGCAGCGCCAGCGCGATGACCGACCAGTCGAACGACGGCCCGCGCAGGTGTGGCACCCCGATCCAGGCGGCCTCCCGCAGCGCGTCGACGCGCTCGTCCGCGAGACCGCCGGTGACCCAGGCGAACACCCACCCGACCACCACGCCGACGAGGATGCCGAGCCGGCCCAGCAGGCCCGGTCCGACCGCGGTGACCACCAGGATGGCCAGCAGTGTGACGACGGCGATCAACGGCTGCGCCTCGAACGAGCCGACGGCGGCGGGCGCGAGGTTCAGGCCGATCAGGGCCACCACGGCGCCGGTGACCACCGGCGGCATCACCGCGTCCAGGACGCGGGGGCCCGCGAGTTTGACCACCAGGCCCACGGCCATCAGCACCAGGCCCACGGACAACACCGCGCCGAGCTGCGCGGCCTGGCCGTACCCGGCGGAGGCGGTCAGCGGCGCGATGAACGCGAACGACGACCCCAGGTAGCTCGGCACCCGGCCCCGGGTGATCAGCAGGAACAGCGCCGTGCCGATGCCGGAGAACAGCAGCGTCGTGGTGACCGGGAAGCCGGTGATCGTCGGGACCAGCAGCGTGGCGCCGAACATCGCGATCACGTGCTGCATGCCGATGCCCACCGTGCGCGGCCAGGTCAGCCGCTCGTGGGGGGCCACCACCTCGCCGACGGTGATGTTCTTGCCGTCGCCGTGCAGCTGCCACCCGAATCCGGCCGGGCCGCGTGCCGTGTCGTCCGCTTGCTTCGTCACGGGCAAATTCTAGGCCGCGTGGCCGGGTCCGGTCGGCCGCGGCGCCCCGCCGACGATGTGCTGCGCCTGGCGGCGGGACCGGGCTACGGTTACGCCGACGTTCCGCCCACCGGCGGGCCCGGCCCCACCGACTAGGAGCCCCATGACATCTGGTGACACTTCGGGGAGTGTCGGCGAACGTGAACTGCAGCGCGAGCACGGCACGGTCGAGCGTGCCGAGCGGTTCTACTCCGACCAGGTCCTCGACCACCTGAACCCGACAATGATCGAGTTCACCAGCCGGCAGGAGATGGCCTTCATCGCCACCTCGGACTCCCGCGGCGAGTGCGACTCGTCCCTGCGCGCCGGCGAGCCCGGCTTCCTGCACGTGCTCGACGCCCAGACCCTGGCCTACCCCGAGTACCGCGGCAACGGCGTGATGGCCAGCCTGGGGAACATCCGGGAGAACCCGCACATCGGGATCCTGATGGTCGACTTCGTCGAGGACCTGATCGGCCTGCACGTCAACGGCTCCGCCCGCATCGTCGAGGACGACGCGATGCGCGCCGCCCACCCCGGCCTGCCGGACGTCCACGCCGCCGGACGCACCCCGGAACGGTGGGTGGTGGTCGACGTGGAGGAGGCGTACATCCACTGCCGCAAGCACATTCCGCGGATGGCACCGGTGCCGCGGACCCGCGACTGGGGCAGCGACGACGTCCGGCGCAAGGGCGGGGACTACTTCGGCGCCAAGGCCGCCGCGCGCGAGCTCGCGGGCACTGCCGCCGTCACCGACTGACGGTGCGGTCCGCGGTCCAGGCCAGCAGCTCGTCCGCCGGCCAGGTGTTGACCACCCGGTCGGCGGGCACCGCGCTCGCCTGGGCCCGTTCGCACCCGTAGCCCTGGAAGTCGAGCTGGCCGGGCGCGTGCGCGTCGGTGTCGACGGCGAACAGGCAGCCGCGTTCGAGCGCCGTCGCGATCAGCCGGGCCGGCGGGTCGCGGCGCTCGGGCCGGCTGTTGATCTCCACCGCGGTGCCGAACCGCCGGCAGGCCTCGAACACCACCTCCGCGTTGAACTTCGACTCCGGCCTGGTGCCACGGGCGCCCTCGACGAGCCGGCCGGTGCAGTGTCCGAGCACGTCCACGTGCGGGCTGGCGACGGCGCGGACCATCCGACGGGTCATCGCGTCGTGCTCCATCGACAGCTTCGAGTGGACGCTGGCGACCACCACGTCCAGCTCGGCGAGCAGGTGCTCGTCCTGGTCGAGAGTGCCGTCGTCGAGGATGTCGACCTCGATGCCGGTGAGGATGCGGAAGGGCGCCAGCTCGGCGTTGAGTTCGGCGATCACCTCGAGCTGGCGACGCAGCCGGTCGGCGGACAGCCCGTTGGCGACGGTCAGCCGGGGCGAGTGGTCGGTGAGCGCGCAGTACTCGTGCCCGATCAGCGCCGCACGGCGCATCATCTCCTCGATGGGGCTGCCGCCGTCCGACCAGTCGGAATGGGTGTGCAGGTCGCCGCGCAGGGCGGCCAGCAGCTCCCGGCCGCCGGCCCCGATCTGCCCGGCCTTCTCCTTGACCTCGGTCAGGTATCGCGGCACCCGGCCCGCGTACGCCTCCGCGATCACGGCGGCGGTCTTCGGCCCGATCCCGCTCAGCGCGGTCCAGGTCTCGGTGCGGCCCAACCGTTCTCGCTGCTCGACCGACAGCGCGGCCACGATGTCCGCGGCCCGGCGGTAGGCCTTGACCCGGTGCGTCTCGGCCCGCCCGCGTTCGAGCCAGTACGCGATCTCCCGCAGCGCCTCGACCGGGTCCATCACCTCATCCTGGGCCATCTCCCCCGACTCGGCTACCCCTGCAGGATCTGCGCCGCGCGCGCCCGGGCGGACTGCGGGTCGGCGCCGCCGAGCGCCGCCTCCGCCGCGCGGCGGCACTGCGCGAGGTCCGCGCCGGACAGGGCCGAACCGGTGGCCGCGACCGCGGTGGCGGCCATCGACAGCGAGGTGACCCCGAACCCGGCCAGCACGCAGGCGAGCAGCGGGTCGGCGGCCGCCTCGCCGCACACGCCGACCGGCTTCCCGGCCCGCGCGCCGTCGGCGGCGGTCCGGGCCACCAGCGCCAGCACGGCAGGCTGCCACGGGTCGCTCAGCGCGGCCAACGACGCGGACAGCCGGTCCGCCGCCATCGTGTACTGGGTCAGGTCGTTGGTGCCGAGCGAGAGGAAGTCGACGTGCTCGAGCATCCGGTCGGCGAGCAGCGCCGCCGCCGGCACCTCCACCATCACCCCGGGCACCAGGTCCCGGGCCCGGGCGGCCGCGGCGAACTCCGCCGCCTCGGCCACGGTCGCGATCATCGGGGCCATCACCAGCACCGACGCGGTCGACTCGCGCGCCGCCGCGGCGATCGCGTCCAGCTGCCGCGCAAGCATCTCGGGATGCTCCGCCGCGATCCGGTAGCCGCGCACACCGAGCGCCGGGTTGGGTTCGTCGGTGGGACCGGCGAACTTGAGCGGCTTGTCCGAGCCGGCGTCGAGGGTGCGCACCACGACCTTGCGACCGGCGAAGGCGTCGAACACCTCGCGGTAGATCGCCGCCTGCTCCTCGACGGTCGGCTCGGTGTCGCGGTCCAGGAACGCCAGTTCCGTGCGGAACAGGCCGACGCCCTCGGCCGCCGACGACGCGGCCGCGCGGGCACCCGCGCCGTCCTGCACGTTGGCCAGCACCGCCACCGGGTGGCCGTCGCGGGTGCGCCCCGGGCCGGTCCAGGACTCGGTGCGGCGGCGGACCTGCGCGGCGAGGGTGACCGCGGCGGCGGCACGCTCGGGGTCGGGCTCGACCTCCACCCGCCCGGCGGCGCCGTCCACCAGGACCGGGGCGCCGACGCCGACTCCGTCGAGGCCGGCGACCCCGACCACGCAGGCGATGCCGAGCTGCCGGGCGATGATCGCGGTGTGGCTGGTGGGGCCGCCGAGGGTGGTCGCGATGCCCAGGACCAGGGCCGGGTCCAGGACGGCGGTGTCCGCCGGGGCCAGGTCCCGGGCCAGCAGCACCGACGGCACCGCCGGGGCCGGGATGCCCGGTTCGGGGGCGCCGAGCAGTTCGGCGACCACCCGGTCCCGCACGTCGAGCAGGTCGGTCACCCGTTCGGCCATCAGCCCGCCCAGCTTGGTGAAGACGGCCGCGAACTGCTCGGTGGCGGCGGCCGCCGCGGACTCCGCGCCCGCGCCGGCGTCGACGAGCGACCCGGCGGCGCCGAGCCAGCCGCGGTCGGTGGCCAGCGCGGCCGTGGCCCGCAGCACCTCCGCACCCGCGCCCGCGGCGGCGTCCGCCCGGGCCAGCAGTCGCGCGGACACCGTCTCCGCCGCCGCGAGGAACCGCCGCTTCTCCGCCGGGCGGTCGGCCTCGGGCAGGTCGGCGCCGCGGTCCGGGATCGCGGGCCGCCCGCCGGGCCGGATCACCGGGCCGTAACCGACCCCGGGCACCACCGGCGTGCCGGCCAGCACGTCCGCACCGCCGTCCACCTGCGGCGCAGCGCTTCCTCGCTCCGACCCGGTCATGCTCACTCCTCGGCTCGTTCCCATTACGACTCCCACGTCACTCGACACAAGCACTGTGATGAGGATTACCCCAACGCATTGACATGTCAACACATCCAGGCGTAAAACAACATAAACCAACATTACTTCGGGCAGGAGGCCACATGTACGCGGAAGAGCGACAGCAGGCGATCGCGGGGCTGATCGGCCAGCGCGGTCGCGTCTCGGTCGCCGACCTCGCGGAGGCCTACGAGGTGACCACCGAGACGGTCCGCCGCGACCTCGCGGCCCTCGACCGGCTCGGCCTGATCCGCCGGGTGCACGGCGGCGCCGTGTCGGCCACCGCGATCACGCTCGGCGAGACGGGCCTGACCGAGCGCGAGCACAGCCACGCCCAGGCCAAGGACCGGATCGCCGCGGCGGCGCTGGCCTACCTGCCGCGCCAGGGCGGCAGCATCGTGCTGGACGCCGGCACCACCACGGCCCGGATCGCGCCGCTGCTCCCCGCCGAGCGCGAGCTGACCGTGGTCACCAACTCGATCCCGGTCGCCGCCCGGTGCGCGGGCCAGCACAGCCTGCAGGTGCTCGGCGGCCGGGTCCGCGGCGTCACCCAGGCGGTGGTCGGTGACCAGGCCGTCGCGACCCTCGCCGGCCTGCGCGTGGACGTCGCCTTCGTCGGGACCAACGCCCTCACCCTCGACCACGGGCTGTCCACCCCGGACCTCGACGAGGCCGCCGTCAAACGCGCCCTGGTCCGCTGCGCCAACCTGGTGGTGGTGGTCGCCGACGCGAGCAAGGTCGGCCGGGAGGACCTCGTGAGCTTCGCCGCCGTCGACGCCGTGGACGTGCTGGTGACCGACACCGACCTCGATCCCGGTGCCCGCACCGAACTCGAGGCCCGCGGCATCGAGGTGGTCCTCGCATGATCGTCACCCTCACCGCCAACCCCAGCCTCGACAGCACCGTCGAACTGGCCACCCGGCTCGAGCGCGGCGCGGTGCACCGCGCCGTCGCCACCAGCACCGATCCCGGCGGCAAGGGCGTCAACGTCGCCCGCGTGGTCGCGGCGGCGCACTGCCCGGCCGTCGCGATCCTGCCCGCCCGCGCCGAGGACCCGCTGGTCGCCGCGCTCACCGACCGGGGCATCGCGCACCACCTGGTGCCCACCGCGGGACCGGTCCGGGGCAACCTGACCGTCACCGAGCCGGACGGCACCACCACCAAGCTCAACGAACCGGGGCACCCCCTCGACACCGGCCAACTCGACGCGCTCACCCGCCTGCTCGCCGAGCACGCCGGCGACGCCCGGTGGGTCGCGCTGTGCGGTTCGCTCCCGCCGGGGGCCCCGGACGACTGGTACGGCCACCTGGTGCGGACCCTGCGGGCGCTGCCCTGCGCGGTCGCGGTGGACACCTCCGACGTCCCGCTGCGCGCACTGGCCGCGGGCTTCCCCGGCACCGCACCGGACCTGGTGAAGCCGAACTCCGAGGAGCTGGCCCAGCTGACCGCCTACGACGCCGGTGCGCTCGAGGCGGCCGCCGACGCCGGCGACCCGAGCCTGACCGTCCGGGCCGCGCGGGCCCTGCTGGAGCGGGGAGTCGGCGCGGTGCTGGCCACCCTCGGCTCCGCGGGCGCCGTCCTGGTCACCGGCGAGGGCGCCTGGTTCGCGCGGGCCCCGCGGATCACCCCCCGCAGCACCGTGGGCGCGGGCGACTCCGCACTCGCCGGCTACCTGCTCGCGCAGGTGGCCGGGGACAGCCCCCCGCGGGCCCTGCAGCTCGCGGTGGCCTACGGCACGGCCGCCGCCGCCCTGCCCGGCACCGCCCYCCCCCGCCCCGACCAGGTCGACCGCGACGCGGTCGTCGTCACCACCCTCGACGCCCCGAATCCGACGGTCGGGGCCGCCGCACCATCCACCACGGTCGCCGACCCGGCCGCCGAGCACTGAGGACCCGACATGTCCACTCCCACCGCAGATTCCCCGGCGATCATCACCGCCGAGCTGATCGCCCTCGACGCCGACCTGGGCGCCGACACGGAGGCGGTCATCGGCTCACTCGCGGCCCGGCTCGCCGGGGCCGGACGCGCCACCGACGTCGACGCCCTGCGCGAGGCGGCCCTG
Source organism: Rhodococcus sp. P4_C10 (assembly GCF_056402135.1). Lineage (NCBI taxonomy): Bacteria > Bacillati > Actinomycetota > Actinomycetes > Mycobacteriales > Nocardiaceae > Rhodococcus > Rhodococcus sp. P4_C10. The sequence goes on from NZ_JBFUHZ010000045.1 coordinate 16,654, forward strand.
GCCCGCGAGGCGCAGTCCGCGACCGGGCTGCCCGGCGGCATCGCCATCCCGCACTGCCGGTGCGCGGCCGTCACCGCCGCCTCCCTCGGGTTCGCACGGCTGCAGCCGAAGGTCGACTTCGGCGCCCCCGACGGTCCCGCCGACCTGGTCTTCCTCATCGCCGCGCCCGAGGGCGCCGGTGCCGAACACATGAAGCTGCTCTCCGGACTGGCCCGCGCGCTCGTGCGGCCCGAGTTCGTCGCGTCGCTGCGCGCGGCCCCGGACGCCGACGCGGTGGTGGCGCTGGTGCACGAGGCGCTCGGCCTCGAGGTGCCCGGGCAGGCCGCACCGGCCCCCGCACCCGCGGCACCGACGCCCGTCCCCGCCGCACCGTCGACCTCCGCGCGCTACGTCGTCGCGGTCACCGCCTGCCCCACCGGCATCGCCCACACCTACATGGCCGCCGACTCGCTGGTCGCGGCCGGCGAACGGGCGTCGGTCCCGGTGCGGGTGGAGACCCAGGGCTCGAGCGGCGGCACGTCGCTGAGCCCCGAGGTGATCGCCGGCGCGGCCGCCGTCATCTTCGCCACCGACGTCGGCGTCAAGGGCCGGGAACGCTTCGCGGGCAAGCCCGTCGTCGCGTCCGGCGTCAAGCGCGCCATCAACGAGCCCGACGTGATGCTCGCCGAGGCCGTGCGGGCCGCCGACGACCCGTCCGCCGCCCGGGTGGCCGGCACCGCCGCCGGAACCGACACCGCCGAGGCGGCCTCGGACGTCGGCTGGGGCACCCGGCTGCGCCAGATCCTGCTGACCGGCGTGAGCTACATGATCCCGTTCGTCGCCGCGGGCGGCCTGCTGATCGCGCTCGGCTTCCTCTTCGGCGGGTACGAGATCTCCAGCGGCGCCAAGGAAATCGTCCTCGACAACTCGCTGTGGAACCTGCCCGACGGCGGGCTCGGCACCTACCTGGGCGCCGTGCTCTACCAGCTCGGCTCGCTGGCGTTCAGCTTCCTCGTCCCGGCGCTGGCCGGTTACATCGCCTTCGCCATCGCCGACCGGCCTGGCCTCGCACCGGGTTTCACCGCCGGCGCGGTCGCGGTCTTCGTCGGCGCCGGTTTCATCGGCGGTCTGGTCGGCGGCATCATCGCGGGCTTCGCGGCGCTGTGGATCGGCCGGCTCCGGGTGCCGCAGGTGCTCCGCGGCCTGATGCCGGTGGTGGTGATCCCGCTGTTCGCCACCCTCACCGTCGGCGCGCTGATGTTCATGGTGCTCGGCCGGCCGCTGGCCGCGATCACCAGCGGCCTGACCAACTGGCTGGGCGGTCTGTCCGGCAGCTCCGCCGTCGCGCTCGGCATCATCCTCGGCCTGATGATGTGCTTCGACCTCGGCGGCCCGGTCAACAAGGCGGCCTACGCATTCGCCGTAGCCGGGCTCAGCGTCACCGACCCGGCGACCCTGCGGATCATGGCCGCGGTGATGGCCGCCGGCATGGTGCCGCCGCTGGCGATGGCACTCGCGTCGACCATCCGGCCGGGCCTGTTCAGCGAGGCGGAGCGGGAGAACGGCAAGGCGGCCTGGTTCCTCGGCGCCGCGTTCATCTCCGAGGGTGCCATCCCGTTCGCCGCGGCCGACCCGCTGCGGGTGATCCCGTCGATGATGGCGGGCGGCGCGGTGACCGGGGCGTTGATCATGGCCACCGACGTCACCCTCAGCGCCCCGCACGGCGGCATCTTCGTCCTGTTCGCGATCGGCAACATCGCCTGGTTCCTGATCTCGATCCTCGCCGGCATGGTCGTCGCCGCGGTCGCGGTGGTGCTGGCGAAGCAGTTCCTCCGCCGGCGCGGCGAGCCGGAGTCGGCGGACGAACTCGTCCCCGTCGCAGCCTGATCGCCTGCCCCGCAACCGAACCCGCAAGTCCCGTCATCGAAATCTCCACCGAGGAAAGGTCACACCATGCCCAGCACCACCGTCGCCGTCGGTTCGTCCATCGGCCTGCACGCCCGCCCCGCCGCCGTCATCGCCGAAGCGGTCACCTCGGCCGGGGTCCCGGTCACCCTGTCGGTGACCGGCGGCGACCCGGTCGACGCCGGCTCGGCTCTGATGATCATGACCCTCGGCGCGACGCAGGGCGTCGAGGTCACCGTCACCAGCGACGACCAGTCCGCCGTCGACGCGGTGGCCAAGCTGGTCGCCGCCGACCTCGACGCCTGACCCCACCGCCCCCCGTTTGCCCCACCACTGCGACACCTACGAGTTGTAGTGGTGGCCGAGCGAATTCGCCGAAGTCATGCCTGCCGGTGCTGCGGGTGCACTGGTACGACTCGGCCCGAAACGGCGTCCCCGATGTGCAGCAGGAGCGCATCGGCGAGCTCGCAAAGGTGAAGCTCCGGCTCGGACGGTTCGGCGTCAACGGCGAGCAGAAGGGGGTCGACCTTCGCATCGGCCTCGACCTCGTGGCCCACGCGCGCAACGGCGCATCCGACGTGTTCTTCCTTGTCTCGGGCGACGACGACCGCACTGAAGCAGTCGAAGAGGCTCAGGTACACGGAGTCCAGGTCGTGTTGCTCGCCGTGCCCACAGTGCGCGGCAAGTCCCATGGCGTGAGCCGGCACCTGATCCGGGCCGCCGACGAGTGCGCTCGCATACAGCGTCTCGAGCGGATCCCCCGCCCAGGTGCTGCCCGGATACGGCGACGACACGGAGCAAGATCCACTGATCGACGAGGTCGTGATGCGGGTTCTCGCCTCGTTCCACGAGAGCGCCACTGCGGACGACAAGCTCGAACTCCAGCGTGCGAAGCCGTCGATACCCCGCGACATCGACCGCGCACTCCTGCTCGACGCGTCCGACGTGATGCAGCGGTGCGACTTGGACGAGGGGATCCGGTACCGGTTGCGTGCGCGCTTCTGGGTGAAGTACGACGAGGACTGAACAAGGACACGTACCCGGACCGATGGGCGTGGTGATCGCCGGAGGTCACACCCGCGAGCGCAGGTCCGTCGCGAGTTGTGTCACGGTCTCGGCCGCGCAGGTGCGGTTGTCGCCGACGCCGCCGGACGCGCCTCGTTTCGCCCAGCCGACGACGTACAGTCCCTCGACCGGTTCGCCGGTGTCGTGGGAGATCACCTGTCCCCGCCGGTTGGGCACCACCCCGCGGGTGTCCAGTGGGACACCGTCGATCCGCTTGGTGGTGAACCCGGTGGCGCAGATCGCGGAGTTCGCGCGGAAGGCACGACCGGCCGTCGTCGTGACCTCGACGGCGCCCAGGTCGGTCTGTGCGAGGTCGGCCACCTCTTGTCCGAACGACAAGACGACGCGCAGGGGGCCCGTGGCGTCGGCCGGCAGCCCGCGCATGCCGTGGACGTCGGCGGAAGGCAGGCGCGACAGGTCGCGCAGCAGCGAACTGTCCGCGCCGGCGCGGGGCGCGCTACCCGCGCCGTCGATCAGCACCTCGGTGTGTTCGAGGTCGAGAAGCTCGTAGAACGCGGACGGAGTGAACGAGGCTCCCGCCGGAGCCGACCTGGACAGGACCACCAGTTCTCTGACCTGCTCGCCCGCGGCAGCTCGGCGGCGGTTCTTCGCGACCCACCGGACGATGTCGAAGGCAACGTTCCCCGCGCCGATCACGATGCACGCGGGTCCGGCAGGCGCGGGCGGGGGAAACCCCGCGGACCCGCAGTTCTCGGCGACCAGGATGTCGATGGCCTGGCGGATTCCGCCGCCGGCGGAGGCGGGCCCGAGCTGGCGCGGCTGCGAGGCCCCACAGGCGAGAACGACGGCGTCGAACCTCGCCCGGAGTTCGTCGATCGAGATGTCCACGCCGACTTCGGTGTCGTGCACGATCGTGACGCGGTCGTCGCGGAACGGCACGTCGAACAGCCTGATCATCGCGCGCACCCCGACGTGGTCGAGGGACACACCCCGGTGCAGGAGGCCCCCGACGGTGTCGTACTGCTCGTAGACGGTGACACGGATCGACGTCGATCGCCGCAGGAGCTCGCGAACGGTGTACATCGCAGCCGGCCCCGACCCCACCACGGCGACCTCGAGCCTGTCGCTCGGGCTTGCCAGCGGCAGTTCGAAGACGGCGCGCGGTCGGGGGCGCGGCACGGCGGGGATCTGCGCGAAGAACTCCCTGTTGCGGGTGGCGTAGGGGCGCTCGGCCGGGGTCAACGCATGCTCGGGTTTGATGGCCGAGGCCGGGCAGGCCTCGACGCATGCGGTGCAGTCGATGCACGAGTCGGGGTCGATGAAAAGCGTCTCGGCGGAGGCGAAGCCGTCCTCGCCGGGGGCGGGATGAATGCAGTTCTGCGGGCATACTCGCACGCACGAGGCATCCTTACAGCAATTCCCCAAAATGACGTGGGTCACGACGACTCCTGCTCAGAGAAGGTTTGATTTTCGGTAGATCCATCGAGCGCCGAAATTCAGCAGTCCTTCTTTGCTCAGGAATTCGATGAACGGCTCCGCGGCCCTGCGGAACATGATGCGGTGGTGTTCGTTTCCGTCGATATTCGACCTCACGACGTCCCAGTCGAGACCGAGGGCGTCGTACACCCGTCGATTGACCAGCCCCTTGGCGACCAGGTGCGTTCCCACCGCGATGATCAGCGTGCTCACAAAGCGTCGGAAGCGGGAGATCCCGATCAATCGATCACGGATCTTCTGACGCGCGTACGCCATGTGCCGGGACTCTTCGACAACGTGGATGTAGGCCGCGCGGCGAATGGGTGCGGCGACGTCGTCGCTCGTCATCCAGTCACGCTGCATGACGTCGAAGATCTCTTCACCGGCGAGGACGACGCCGTACGCCACTTCGTCCCAGGCGATGTGGCGGAACACCCAGCCGAAGAAGTCCAGCATGCGGTCACGCGGATAGAACTTCGATCCGATGCTTTCGACGGCGTTGGCAAACATCAACGAGTGCAGGTTCTCGTCCGCACATTCGTTGAAGAGGAACTTGACGTCAGGTCGTGCCGGATTCGCACTGTGGCTCGCCCTCAGCAATGCCACCTGAAGGCCCACCTCGAGCCAGATGCCGACGCCCAGGAACTGGGCCACTTCGCTTCTGGTGAGTCGGACGCGCTCCGCCTCGGACATGGCGTCCCACATCGGGGTGCCGAAGAGCGGCGACCACTCCGGTGTCATGCCGTGACGTTCGTCGTCGCCGGGTTCGGCCTGGCAGACCAGCGGACTCCGTGAATCGAAGGACAACCGCTTGGCGGATTCCAAAAGGGTCTTGAATATCGCGTCGCTTTCGGAAGCGGTCATCCTTCCCTACTCCTCAATTCGGTTGCACTCAGTATTCGATTCGATCACTGTCTCGATGCGGAACTGCAGGTTCCGGCCCGCGCTCATTCGAGCACGGGACCACATGCACGGGCACCGCCCTGGGCGGCGCCTTGAACAAAGGAATAGGTTCTCTTTACTGTTTAAAAATACTGCCTGCGCAGTGTCGCCTGAATCATACGGGCGTCCGCGACCGGGTGACGTATTGGCACTCGGAAACATGCCGGACAGAAACCTCGCCGGCCCTCGCCAGGACCGGCGCGGCGACAGGGGATGTCGATCGCCGGCCGACTCTCGCCGGAAGCGCAGAGCCGTCTGCCCTGCCATCAATTCGACGAGCCATTCACATGGTCAACAAACAGTTGGGACACCCAGAATTTAGGTGTCCTATAGTGACGCCATGAGTTCGTCGGACCCTGCCAGCACTCCCAGACTCTCCGACCGTCCGGGATACGCCCTGGTCAGAGCGGCAATGAAGGTCCGCCAGTGTTATGCGGACACCCTGACAGCGGCCGGACTACTACCCAATCAGCACGCGATTCTCAGCACGCTGCACGAGGCCGGTCCGTGCAATCAGAAGGAACTCGCACTGCGAGTCGTGGTCAACCCCGCCGACATCGTGTCCTACCTCGACGGACTGCAGGACCGCGAGCTCGTCGTCCGGGAGCGCGATCCCGCGGACCGTCGTCGTCAGATCGTGACGATCACCGCCGCCGGCTTCGAGACGCTGATCGACGCGGATCGTGCGCTCGACAACGTCGAGACCGCGGTGTTCGGCGGTCTCTCCGCCCAGGACCTCGCGTCCCTCAACAGGATTGCGGCCCGCGTGTACGACGCCGCGGACGCCGTGATCTCCACGCGATAGGGCGGCGTCACCGCGGCGCACCCCCGGCCGCCGCCGCGACGAGGCCGTCTACGGCGATCGGCTTCACGATCCCCGGGACCCGCGACTTCGCGGCGTCGGAGAGCTTGTGCCCCCAGTAGCTCGGCCGGTTGTAGGTACGCGCGACCCAGCTCAGGTCGTCGACCGTGAGACCGCCGTGCCCGTACTCGATCTGCAGGCCCGACGGGCTTCCGATGTAGACCGAGGTCATGAGGTCGTTGGTGTGCCGGCCGAGCGACTGCATCACGTCGACGTCATGTTCGTCGACCAGGTCGATCATCCTGCCCAGGTCGTCCATGTGCTCGACCTCGAGCATCAGGTGGTTGAAACCCACGTGGCCGGGATACTCCGACAGTGCGAGCGAGTGATGCCGGCCGTTGACGTGATAGAAGCGCACACCGACGTACTTCGTGGTGATCCGGTCGGACAGCCGGAATCCCAGGACGTCGACGTAGAACCGGTTGGCCTCCTCGATGTCCGGCACCTGGAACACGACGTGCCCGAGACCCTGGTCGCCGGTGACGAATCCACCACGCATGGTCCGGCCGGCCGAGAAGGACAGGGGTGTCGCGGCCTTCCCCCAGGTCAGCTCGTGCCGTATCCCCCACGGATCCTCGAACCAGGCCAGCTCCGCCACCTCACGCTCCTGGCACAGGCCGGCTTCGCCCGAGCGGACCGCGACCCCACGGGATTCGAGATGGTCGACAAACTCGTGCAGGTCGGTCTCGTTGGCCATCCCCCAGCCTGCGTACCGGAACTCGTCCTGCGTCGCGGGGTGGACCGCGATTCGGTAGTTGATGTCGTCGACCGCGAGTCGGACCGCGCCGTCCGGTCCGTCCGAGGCGAGCATCGCACCGAGAAGTCCCGTTCCGTAGGTCCGCCACTCCTCGGACCGCGGCGAGCCGATGCCGATGTACGACAGTTCTTGAATCATGTTGGCAACTCCTTCGTCGGTGCGCTCGCGCGCCGTCCCGCACAGCCCTCTTGCGGTGTCGAGAAAATTACACGGGTAACCTAACGATTGGCAAGACAATTAGTTAACCGATTCCGCGGGGCAGCCGGGAACGACACGCCCGACAGCGGACGGTCGCGCGTCGAACTCACCTCTGCCGGACCATGATTCACGAGGAATCGACGGTATCCGCTCCGGATGTCGGAGTCACCCAGCCAGGTTGGCGGTCAGGTCATCGACTCAGCAGCACCCTGGCATGGCGGACCTCCGGGATGCCGATCTTCTGCGCCGCGACGAGGAAGGTCGGCACCCCGACAACGATCACGGCGGCCAGCGTCGCCGCCGCGGCAGCGCGCGGGTTGCCGAGCAGGTGGTGGGAGACCCCGACCACGATGACGCATACCCCGCCGGCAGCAATCGACGCCCACAGTGACCGGGCGAAGGTCTCGAGCACAGTGTGGAATCCGAGCAGACCGTAGCGGCGCCGGAGGATCAGATGGCCGCTGACGGCACCCACGAGGTAGGACAGGGAACCCGCGACCGGCAGCATCACGACAATCGCCGTGTCGGGCAGGCAGCCGACACCGAGTGCGACCACGCCGATCTTCGTGACCACCATCGCGAGGTTGACCAGTGTCGGGGTTCGCATGTCGTTGTCCGCGTAGAAGACCCGCAACTGCAACATGACGAGGGCGAACGGCGGAAGCCCGAAGGCCGACAAGGCCAACGCGTTGCCGATCAGTCGTGCCGCATCGATGTCGACACGGCCGACGAACATCACCGTGGTCAGCATCGGCCCGAGGAGGGTCATCGCGACTGCCGCGGGGACCAGCGCGACCATCGAGTACCGGGCGGCGCGACCCATGTCGGCAACCAGCGCCGCGCGATCGCCGGCCGCGACCGCGCGGGCGATACGAGGCATCAGCACGGTCAGCAGGGACACCCCGAGGATGCCGTACGGCACCTGGAACAGCAGGTCAGCGTAGGTGTACGTGGACACCCCGCCGTGACTGAAGGCCACCCTGAGAACGACTGCCACACCGACCTGACTGATCGCGACGTACAGGACGACCCAGCCGAGCAGCCTCGTGCCGACACGTATCGGACGCCACGTGTACGGGACGGGCCGCACCCGCCAGCTCCACCGAAAGCCGCTGCGCCGCAGGGCCGCAACCGACCACACCGCCTGCCCCACGATCCCCGTGGTGGTCCCGAGCCCCAGGACCAGGACCTGGGCGGTGGTCATCGACGACGGCGACAAGGTCACCGGACCCGGCAGCGCGGCGAAGACCCCGACCGTCGCCAGCACGATCAGGTTGTTGAGCACCGGTGCCCAGGCGGCCGGCGCGTAGCTCTCCCGCACGTTCAACACCGCGGTCACCGTGGCCGCAAGCGCGTAGAAGAAGATCTCGAACAACAGCAGGTACGCCAGCGCGGTCGCCAACTGCGACTGCTCCCCCTCCGACACCAGGACGGACACCAACAGCGGCGCACACACCACCGCGAGGGCCGTGACCACCGCCGCGGCGATCACCGTCGCCACCAGAATTCGCTGGGTGAACAGGCGCGAGTGAGCCCGCCCGCGAAGCCGTGCACGCGCCAGTACCGGGACGAGGACGCTACTCATCACCCCGCCGAGGAGGAGCTCGTACACCATGTTCGGCATGCTGTTGGCGCCGTTGTACGCGTCCCCGACCGCCGCCGTCCCGAGCACGGCCGCCAACGCGAGGGTCCGGACGAAACCGGTGGCACGACTTGCCGCGGCCGCAACGGCGACGGCACCAGTCGCGCGGGCGAACGTCCCCTGAGAAACCGACATCCGACCATCGTGCCCCACCCGCGCGACCGCCGTGGCGCGGCGGAATGGGTCGCGAGGGTCCGAACCGCTGCGGTGCGGATCAGTCCGACGCCGCCAGCAGGCCGGTCCGCCGGGCCAGCCAGTCCAGCTCGCCGGCCAGCGCGGGCGCCCACACCTGACCGGTGTGCCCGCCCGGCAGCTCGTAGTAGCGCACGTCCAGACCGGCCGCTTGTGCCGCGTCGTACATCCGCCGCTGCTGGGGCCGGTACTCCTCGTCGTCCGCGCCGGCCACGAAAACGCCTGCCACACCCGGCAACCCGCGTCGGGCCAGTACGTCCCGGGCGTTGACCGCGGCGAACGCCGCCTCGTCCCCGCCGAAGGTGGCCGCGACGGTGCCGGGGTGATCGCCCAGCGACGGCTCGTCCTGGCCGGAGATGTCCAGGAAGGTCGGGTACACGCCGGGATGGTTGGCGGACAACTGGATCGAGCAGGTCCCGCCGTACGAGTAGCCGCCGATCGCCCAGGCCCGCGGGTCCGTGTCCACCTGCAGGTTCTGCCCGATCCAGGCGGGCACGTCGACGGCCAGGTACGTGTCGACGTTGCCCAGGTGCGAGTCCAGGCACAGCGGCTCGGCGTCCTGGGCGCCCAGCGCGTCGGGCACCACCACCACCGGCGCGAGTCCGTCGTGCGCGGCGGCGAACGCCGTCACCGAGTCGGCCAGCCCGTTGCCGAGCCAGTCGTCCGGGCTGCCCGGGTTCCCCGCCACCAGCACCAGCACCGGCAGCAACGCGCGGGGCGAGTCCAGGTAGGCCGGCGGCAGGTACACCAGCGCAGGCCGCGCCGAGAACCCGGACGCCGGCCCCGGGATCACCACGTGGGTCAGGACGCCGTCCGCGGTGCGCCGCACCGGCGGCTGCCAGACCCGCGACGTCGGCCACCCCGACTGGACCCGCGGTTGAGGCCCGGGCACCGCCGCGAAGTCGACGACGTGGACGGTCGGCGGCTGCAGATGACCGACGGCGGCACCGAGCGTCGGGAAGCTGCCGGTGTCCCGGTTCACGACGCCGGCGGCGGACACGCACACCGCCGCCGCCGCGAGGGCAGCCACGATCGCGCGCCCGGGACGCGGGCCCCGGGCGAGCACGGCGACGGCCGCGAGAATCCCGAGCAACGCGGCGGCGACGGCGACGCAGCCCCACGCCGACAGTTGCAGCGGCAACGGCCGGTAGGCCGCCCACACCGTGACGGCGATCCCGGCTGCGCCGGCGACGGTGGCGGCCGCGACCACGGCCAGGGCCCGCAGGCGCATCCGGCCGACCGCGACCAGCAGCCCCACCACGCCCAGCCCACCGACCACCAGCATCGCGACCAGCGCCCAACGGCCGGTAACCGACAGGTGTGACGCCGTGGTCAGCAGGTGATGGGCGGACTGCATCGGGCCAGTATCCCGGGACCGGCGGCCCTACTTCCAATCGGACACGGCGGACGCCCTCACCGCACAGTCAGTTCCGGGCGGCGCGGTCACGCGTCCCGGCGGGCCCGGAACCACAGCGCCCCGGCGCCGAGCGCGGCGGCACCCACGCCGGCCGCGACCGCGACCAC
>NZ_JBFUHZ010000046.1:0-44142 GCF_056402135.1 Rhodococcus sp. P4_C10
CCCTTGGCCAGGGCCTGCGTGATGCTGCCCTTGCCCTCGGAATCGAGAGTGACCGGGCCACCCAGGTTCTCGGCGCCATTCTTGAACTGCACCGTGCCACCAGCCGGAACCGGCGAAACCTGCACGTTCAGAACCACATCCGCACCCGCCACCGCGGAAGCCGGACCCGACACGACCGTGGTGGTCGCGACATCCGCCGGCGACACCGCGACAGTGTGCGCCGCCGACGTCGAGGTCAGGAACTCACCGGCACCCGAGTACACCGCGGTGATGCTGCGATCACCCGCCGCCGCGAACTTCTGCGTGATCGACCCCTTGCCGTCCGCACCGAGCGTGACCGGACCACCGATGTTGGTGGCGCCGTCCTTGAACTGCACCGTGCCACCGTTGGGGGCCGGCGAAACCTGCACGTTCAGGACCACGTCCGCACCGGCAACCGCGGTGGCCGGACCGGACACCGCAGTCGTCGTGACGACGTCCACCGGGGTGACCGGCACGTTCTGCGCCGCCGAGACCGACTCGTTGGCCTTCGCCGTGCCCAGGAATTTCGCCGTCAGACTGTGACCACCGGCGGCGGCAGGCGTCCACGCGAACGTCGCCTTGCCGGCCGCAAGCGGCCCCTGACCGAGCTTGGTGGTCCCGTCGTAGAACTCGACGATGTTGCCGTCGACACCACCGGTGACCGTCGCGCTCAGCGGAACCGACTGGCCCACCTTCACACCCGCCGGCACCGCCGCCAACGCCGTGGTCGAGACGTTCTTGCGCACCGAAATCGTCGGACCCTTGGTGGAGTAGCCACCGCTACCCAGCGAGCCGCTGTAGTCCATACCCGTGTTCAGTGCGACATCGCGGTCGCAGTTCGCGCCGACCTTGTACGAGAACTCGAAGGTTCTCGGGGTCCCGCCTATCAGCGCGCCGACCGGCCAGCTGCCCGTGACCCTCGTGTAGTCCGCCGCCTGGCTCTCGAGACCGATGACCGAGCCGTTCATCTTCGCCGAGCCGTCCACGTATGTCATGCACGACGGGCGGAAGACCTTGACGGCCTGGACGTACTCTCCGACGCCTCCAGTCCGCTCGAACTTCGTCGACGACGTGATGATGTCGCCTTCGCCCGGCGTGACGTCGCTGATCGTGCGGGTGAACTTGCTGTTGCCGTCGGTCCAGGTGATCGAGCCCGGCGCCGCACCTGCCACGCCGACGCCGGCGGTGACGGCGAACCCCGCTGCCACGGCGAATGCGCTCACACCACCGATCACCCGACGGGTGTTTCCTACAGACATAGATTCCTCTCCACAACGAAGCGGGGCAGCTGACCGCCGCCCCGCTCCTCTTCAGTTCTCTCCGACACACACGCAGCTACACCGAGACGGTGCCCACATGGTCGAGTCGATCTGGAGTAGAGCACATCGTTTGAATCTTCAATGGCGCTTTCGAACGCAAGTTGGGCGAATGTTCGGCAAATCACTGGCGATTTCCGACACCGCCGCACAAATCGCCCGGACCCGTGCGTCTGCGAACCTTCGCGCCGGTGCGGGAACAAAAAAGACGCCACCCGCAGCGCGGATGGCGTCGTAGATCAGATGAACTTGGTGGAGCTGAGGGGAATCGAACCCCTGACCTCTTCGATGCGAACGAAGCGCGCTACCAACTGCGCCACAGCCCCTAACCACGCTCCCGGAAGAGCGCTCGGCAACTGTAGCAGGAGCTTGCCCCAAGAAAAAAATCGGCCGGTCAGGCGGGGTTTGCGACGCCAGGCTGGGCCGACCCGGACGCCGCGGTGGTGTGCAGGACCGTGTACCCCTCAGCCGTACTCCGCCATTGCCCGAACGGGTGCTCGAGCGAGAACCGGCCATCCGGTTCGCGGACCAACGACCGAGTCTCGGCGTTACCCGGGTTCTCCAGGGACTCGAAGTACTCGACCGACCAGTGGAACCACCGCATGCAGAACAGGCGCATGGTGAGGCCGTGGGTCACCACCAAGGTGTTCGGCGGATACCCGGGCTTGGCGAAGTGCCGGTACAGCGTCTCCAGGAACGTGCTCACCCGGTCGAACACGTCCGCGCCGGACTCACCCTCGGCGAACCGGTAGAAGAAGTGACCGTAGGTGTTCCGCAACTCGGTCTGCCGAGCGATCGCCCGAGGGTCCTGGTAGTTGGCCCAGTCCTGTTCACGTAGCCGCGGCTCCTCGATCTGACGATCGATCAGGTCGTCGATGCCGAGCGCCTCGAGGGTCTGGTGCGCTCGCAGGTACGGCGAGACGTACACGCAGACTTTCCGGCCACCGAACTGCTCGCGGAGCCGCTCGCCGGCCTCACGCGCCTGGGCGACACCGCGCGCGGTCAGCGGGATCCGGTAGTCCGGGACCCGCTCGTAGATCGACGGGTCGACGTTCGCCTCCGACTCGCCGTGGCGAAGCAACACGATCCGCTCGGGCGCGGCATCCGACTCCGCGGCCGACACGGGCTACTGCCCGACGACTCGGCGCATCTCCTGCCGCGCGCCGTCCTCGAGAATGTCGACGTCGTAGTAGTCGAGGTGGTCGAAGGCCGGGTCCCCGTCGTCGACCTCGAGCACCACCGCACCGGGCCGACGCAGCCGCGCCGGGATGAGGCGCAACTCCTCGTCCTCGCGGGACTCGACGCCGAGCCGGGAGCGACCGAGCCGGGCCATGCGGCGGCGACGGATCTCCTGCTCGATCTGCACCTGCCGGCGCAGGTACGCCAGGTATCCGCCGATCCCCGCGACCGCGGCAGCACAGGCCCACCACAGGGTCGCGGAGATGACGATTCCCAGGGCCGCCGACATGATCGCGGTGAGCACCAGGAGCAGCAGGGCACGCTGGCGGAACGCGTACCGGGCCGCACGGGCGATGGCGTCGGCCTCGGGGTCGAAACCACCGCGACCGCGGCGCATCGGCACGAACTCGCGGGCGTCTCCGGGTTCGTCGTACTCCGACTCCGAGCGGTACCGCTCGTCGAGAGTCGCGTCGGTTTGTGCGTGGGCGTCCATCCAGTCCTCCGCATGCATGGGGCGGTTGGGGTCGCTGACCCAGTTCGGGTCGCTCCGATGTCCGGCCGCGGGGCCACGCTTGTTCTGGCGGGCGAGTTGGTCGCGGTCGAGCACTCGCGTCGCGAGTGCCGCGTCTGTGGTCTGCCGGATCCGGGGCCGACGCTTGACCTGCATGGGAAGCAGCACGAACAGCCACATCACGACCAGCGCGATCCACACAAACGAGCTCGGCATACCGGCGACCTCCCTCCAAGTCATCTACCAGCACATTTGACCCAGTTGGTCTTGTCAGGCTAGTTGTGCCGACGCAAAGTTGCCCGTAGACGCGCCGACTCACCTTTCCCTCTTGTCACATTAGTCACTACTGCCGCAGTCCCGCACACCGGGTAGCGAGAAAGTAGCCAGGGGGGTGAACGGGCCGGTCAGCACGGGGACCACGGCCGGCGAAATTGGTGACTCGGGGCGAGGGCTCAGCCCCAGGCCGCCTTGCCCGCGTGAACCAGCCGGTCGGCGACCGTGCCCTCGACCTCTTCGATCGTCATCGCGACAAGCAGGTGGTCCCGCCACTCGTGGTCCACGTCGAGGTATCGCCGCAGCAGGCCCTCTTCGCGGAAACCGACGTTGCGGAGCACGGCCTGACTGGCATGGTTCTCGGGGCGAACTGTGGCCTCGACCCGGTGCAGGCCCACCGGGCCGAACGCGTGGTCCAGGCCCAGCGCCAGCGCCGCCGTCGCGACGCCCTGGCCCCCCACCTCCCGGGTCACCCAGTAGCCGATCCACGCCGAGCGCAGGGCGCCACGCATGACGTTGCCGATCGTGATCTGCCCGCAGAACTTGCCGTCGAGCTCGATCACCATGGGCAGCATCCGGCCTTTGCGTGCCTCGGAGCGCAACGACGAGCACAGTCCGGGCCAGTTGGCGATGTGGTGCCGCGCGTCCCACGGCCCCTCGCCGGTCGGTTCCCACGGCTCGAGGTGGCCCTGGTCGCGGGTCCGGATCCGACTCCAGGCCGAGGCATCGCGCAGACGGATCGGCCGCAGCGTCACCCGACCGGCGGGCACGACGAGCGGTCCGAGCGCCATGGGCCAGCCCGGATGGACGGAGTACCGCCGCAGCGAGTTCGTCACGTGCCTCAGCCCCGTTGAGCGAGGAAAGCCACGTCGACCTCGTCCCCGGTCCTGACCTCCGTGGTGTCCGGGTCGATCAGGACGAGGCAGTTCGCCTCGGCGAGAGTGGCCAGCAGGTGTGAGGACGCGCCCGGCGCGCCGCCGAGCGCCTGCACCAGGTACTCCCCGGTCGACTCGTCGCGCATCAACTGCCCGCGCAGGAAGCCCTTGCGGTTCTTGATCGAGGTGATCGGCGAGACGGTCCGCGCGGTGACGACCCGGCGCATCGGCTGCCGACGGCCCAGCGCGATCCGGATCAGCGGCCGCACCATCACCTCGAACACCACGAGCGCACTGACCGGGTTCGACGGCAGCAGGAAGGTCGGCACCGCGTCACGGCCGAGCTGGCCGAAGCCCTGCACCGACCCCGGATGCATGGCCACCCGCTCGACCTCGAGGTCGCCCAGTTCGCTCAGCGCATCACGAACCTGGTCGGACGCCCCGCCGCCGACCGCGCCGGCGATGACGACGATCTCGGAGCGGATCAGCTGCCCCTCGACCACCTCACGGAGCCGTCCCGGGTCAGATCCGGAGATCCCGACGCGGTTCACGTCGGCGCCCGCATCCCGCGCGGCCGCGGCCAGAGCGTAGGAGTTCACGTCGTACACCTGGCCCGGCCCGGGGGTGCGGTCGACGTCCACCAGCTCGCCGCCGACCGAGATCACCGACAGCCGCGGGCGGGGGTGCACCAACACCTTGTCGCGGCCGACCGCGGCAAGCAGCCCCACCTGGGCCGCGCCGATGATGGTGCCGGCCCGGACCGCGACGTCGCCGGGTTGGACGTCGTCGCCGATCCTGCGGACGTAGTCGCCGGACCGTACCGGCGCCAGCACCTTGACGCGGTGGAGGCCGCCGTCCGTGCGGTCCAGGGGCAGCACCGCGTCCGCGAGGGTGGGCATCGGCGCGCCGGTGTCGACCCGCACGGCCTGCCGGGGCTGCAGGCGCGTCGGCTGACGGGATCCGGCGGACACCTCGCCGACCACCGGCAGTGTCAGGTCGGCCGGCTCGCCGTCCTCGCTGCGCAGATCGGTGCCTGCGGTCGCGACGTCGACGCCCCGCACCGCGTAGCCGTCGATGGCCGCCTGGTCGAATCCTGGAAGGGGCCGCTCGGTGACCACCTCCTCCGCGCAGAGCAAGCCCTGCGCCTCGGAGATCGCGACACGCACCGGCCGGGGCGCAACCGCGGCGGCGGTCACCCTGGTCTGCTGCTCCTCAACCGAGCGCATGTAGTCACTGCCTCCCGACCCCACTACTGTCCCGTCTGCTGCAATCTCTGGGTGAGCCATTCACGCAGCGACGGTCCGTATTCTTCACTGTCGAGCGCAAAGTCAACCGCAGCGCGCAGGTAGCCTCCGGGATTTCCGAGGTCGTGTCTCGAACCGCGGTGCACCACCACGTGCACGGGATGGCCCTCGGCGATCAGCAACGCGATCGCGTCGGTCAGCTGCAGCTCGCCTCCCTGTCCCGGGGTGATCCGTCGCAACGCGTCGAAGATCGCCCGATCCAGCAGATAGCGTCCGGCCGCCGCGAAGGTGGACGGCGCGTCCTCGACCTTCGGCTTCTCGACCATCCCGGTCACCTTGAGCACGTCCGGGTTGACCGCATCCGGGAGGTCCTCGACCTCGAAGACGCCGTAGGCACTCACCTGGTCCTTGGGCACGTCGATCGCGCACAGGACGCTGCCGCCCCGCTTGGCGCGCACCCGGGCCATGGTGTCGAGCACACCGCGAGGCATCACCAGGTCGTCCGGGAGCAGCACCGCAATGGCGTCCTCGTCGTCGTCGAGCACCGACTCGACACAGGACACCGCGTGCCCGAGGCCGAGCGGCTCGTCCTGGACGACGGATTCCACCTCGATCAGGCCCTGCGCCTTGCGCACCTTCTCGAGCAGGTGCGACTTGCCGCTGGCCATCAGCTTGCTCTCGAGCACCAGGTCCTCGACGAAGTGCGCGACGACGCCGTCCTTGCCCTCCGAGGTGACGATGACCAGGCGCGATGCGCCGGAATCGGCGGCCTCACCCGCGACCAGTTCGATGCCCGGAGTGTCCACGACCGGGAGCAACTCCTTGGGTACCGTCTTGGTTGCAGGAAGGAACCTGGTCCCCAAGCCTGCCGCGGGCACCACCGCCGTGCGGAAGTGCCGTGTCTCGTTGGTCCCGCCCTGTGTCATGCGCACACCCTATCTACCTCGTCCGTGCGCACGAGATTCTAGGGTTGCCAGAGCGGTGTCCACCGCCTCGGGCACCGTAGGTGCACTCGGAGACAGGAACTATGACGGTGACCAAGAACCAGTGGCGCGAGCGGATCCTCGCCGAACGCCGCGCGCTCGACACCACGGTGCGTGCCGCGGAGGCCGCGGCGCTGGCCGTCGCGGCCCGCACGCTGGCCGCGTCGGGCACGGTCTGCGCCTATGTCCCGGTCGGCACCGAACCCGGGTCGACGGACCTGCTGGTCACGCTGCGCGACGCGGGCCTGCGGGTGCTGCTTCCGATCGCCCGGGACCCCGGGCCCCTGCACTGGGCCGTGTTCGAGTCTCTGGACGCGCTGGTGCCCGCGGCGTTCGGGCTGCGCGAGCCGGCGACGCCGCATCTGCCCCCGGAGGCGGTGTCGGACGCCTCCGTGGTCCTGGTGCCCGCCCTGGCCGTCGACCGCGGCGGGGTGCGACTCGGACGCGGCGCCGGGTTCTACGACCGCACCCTCGGACTGGCCGACGCCGGTGCCCGCCTGGTGGCGGTGGTGCGCGACCGCGAACTGGTCGACGTCCTGCCCGAGGACCCGCACGACGTCCGCATGGGTTGGGCGCTGACCCCCATCGGCGGACTGCAGCCGTTGGGCCGCCCGCCCGGCCCGGGGGAATAGGAAGCTGATTAGCGGCGTTGGCACTGCTGACTGTAAAGTGCCAATGCCTGCGGTATCACTACGGCAGGCCTGTGTACCCCGTGCGGAGGAACCTTCAGTGCCGACCTACTCCTATGCCTGTACCGAGTGCAGCAACCGATTCGACATCGTGCAGTCGTTTACGGACGACAGCCTGACCGTGTGCTCGGAGTGCTCCGGCAAGCTGCGCAAGCTGTTCAACTCGGTGGGCATCGTGTTCAAGGGCAGCGGCTTCTACCGCACCGACAGCCGCGGCGGCTCCACCACCGCGAGCGAGGCCGCATCCACCAAGTCCGACTCGTCCGCGACGAAGTCCGATTCCTCGTCCACCAGCGCCCCCGCTGCCGCGCCTGCCGCCGCCAGCACCGCCGCTGCCAGCTAGTTCCCGGTTCTCCACAGCCGCCGGATCCATCCACAGGAAGGCTCCGGCGGCACCGTCCGGGCCCCGGTGCGCCCGTAGCGTGAGTCCATGGACCGCGCATCCGAGACCCGTCGCGACCGTCTGAGTCCCACCCTGGTCGACCGGCTTGCCGCACTGGCCAGGCCGAGCCGAGCGCGCACCACCATGGCCCGACGGGTCGCGGCCGCCGCGCTGACCGCGGTCGCCGTGGCGCTGCTCGTCCGTGGCCACCCGGCCGGCGACCAGGTGCAGGTGGTGGCCACCGCCCGCGACCTCTCCCCCGGCACGGTGCTGCGCCCCGACGACCTGCGGCTGACCCCGCTGAGCGCCGGCGCCGTCCCGGCGGGCGCCCTGCGCCGGGTCGACGAGGCCACCGGCCACACCCTCGCCGGACCCGCCCGTGCGGGCGAACCGGTCACCGATGTCCGCATCCTCGGCCCCCGGCTCGTCGCCGCTGCGGCCGGAGTGCCCGATGCGCGGGTCGTCCCCATCCGCCTCGCCGACCCCCAGGTCGCCGACCTGCTGCGCGAGGGCGACCGGGTGGACGTGCTGACGGTGGCCGGCGAACAGTCACCCGATGCCCGGGTCTTGGCGGCCTCGGCGACCGTGGTCCTGTTGTCCCCCAAGGATTCCGGCCGCAACCCCCGCGAGCGCGTGGTGATGCTGGCGCTGCCCGCGACCGCGGCGACCACGGTGGCCGCGGCCTCGCTTTCGAGCGCCCTCGCCGTGACCTTCCACTGAGCACACCGCGTGTCTGCCTTGCCCTGCCGTGGCGGAAGTCCTTAGCCTTTCACCGAAAGTCGCGCGTCCGGCGCCAGTACGAAACGGAGACATCCATGCTCAAGGGCTTCAAGGACTTCCTGCTCCGCGGGAGCGTGCTCGACCTCGCCGTCGCCGTCGTCGTCGGCGCTGCATTCACCGCGATCGTCACCGCGTTCACCGAGAACATCGTCAACCCGCTCGTCGCGGCCCTCGGCGGCTCGGAGGAGATGGGCTTCGGCTTCGAGATCATCTCCGGCAATGCCGAGACCTTCGTGAACATCGGGGCGGTGATCACCGCCGCGATCAACTTCGTCATCATCGCCGCCGTCGTGTACTTCATCCTGATCGTGCCGTACACCCACGCCAAGAAGCGGTTCACGGTCGAGGAAGCCGCCGCCATCACCGACGTCGAACTGCTCACCGAGATCCGCGACCTGCTCGCCGAGAGCGCGCGCCGCGACCCTGCCTGAGTTCCTGCGCACAGAGACCGTGCTGGGCCCGTACCGAATTCGGTACGGGCCCAGCGGCGTTCGATCCCTGCGACCGCTTCCCGGCCTTGCCCCGGTTCGTCAGCCGATACTGAACGGCTGCCCCCACAACGTCACCGTGCTCGACACACTCGACGTCTCCACCGTCACATTCACGAAAGACCGAGCCTGCGCATACCCCGCACACCCGTTCACCGCCATCGTCGAATCCGCCCACGTCACCGAACCCGAGGTACCCGAGAACGAGTTCGACCCCGAATGCGACTCCCCGCCGAAATCGTCCGCCGACTCCAGATCCAACACCGAGAACGACTCCGCCTGCCCCGGGCCGATCGACACCCCCGCCTCACCTGCCGCCGACTGACCCGGCGCCTCGCCCGCCCAGTCCGACTCCATCCCCGACTCCGCGCCGACCTCACCGCCGAGCGCCAATTGACACCCCACCACGTAGCCGGGCTCGATGTCCCCACCCTCCGCGTTCGGCCCCGACAACTCCACTCGCGCCGACCCCGACACCCACACATTGCGATGCAACGGCGTCGCCCCCATCGACGGCGACACCGTCGCCGACTCCCCGGTCCGGGTCACTGTCACCACCGTCCCGTCCGCCAACGTCCTGGTCACCGACCCGTCCGGCAACGGCACAAACGTGTCCGCACTCGCCGCACCCACCGACAAGAACCCGACCGCCACCGCGGCCACCGATCCGACCGACGCCACCTGCAGCCCGCGACGCAGGCCCACACCACTGAAACTCATGAAAACTCCTCTGCGGAAGAACATCCCACCCACGGGCGGGACGAAGGAACGGTGAACGAGATAGAAGGAACGACTGGTCAGCCGAGGCTGAACGGCTGGCCGTACAACGTCGTCTTCGAGTAGTTGTCACCCACGACCTCGACCACCGTGTACGACCGCGCCTGCGCGTACCCGCCGCAGTTCTGCACCTCGAGCTGCGTGTCCTGGTACTCGACCGAGTACTTGCCGTTCTTCTTGATGTCCTTGCCCACGACGTTGACGAACTTCACCTGCCCCGCCGACACCGGCACGGTCAACGACCCCGACATCGAAGGCCCGTCCAGACTGATGCCCCCGCCGATCGAGCCACCGAGACCGGTGATGTCCACCTGACACCCCACGATGTATCCGGTACTGATCCGCGAAACCCCATGCGTGGACGAGTTGTTCGTCCCCGGCGCACCCGCCGCACCGTTGCTCGGACCCGCCTCACCCTCACCCGAGACCCCGGACACGTCCGCCGTCACCGTCCCCGACACCCACGCCGCCCGGCCGGCACCGTTGGCGGCCAACGACGGCGAGATCACCGCGCTCTCACCGGTCCGCGACACCGTCACCCCCGGCCCCGCCTTCGACCCGTCCGGCAACGGCACGAATGTGTCCGCCTGCGCGACGCCCACCGACAGCACACCGAGCACCAAAACCGCGGCACCCACACCGACCACCCGAACCCCACGCGGACTGGACTTCCCGATCACACTCATTCGTTCCCCTCACAGGTTCGAGCAACCCCGGTCCCGACGGCGGTGGCGGGATCGGGGTTCGCTTGCTTGCCCTGCACAAGCTAGGGGGGAGGTTTTGTCTGCCGTAAGGGGCGCGAGCTCTCCTTTACAGATCCTTAACCGTGAGCACTGCGGCGTTTACGCGACACCACGCCACGTAACAGCCCGCACACCTGACGACCAAAGGAAAAGGGCCGGGGACCGACGCGTCTGCGTCGATCCCCGGCCCGGTCTGTGCGGCGCGGTCAGCCGATGCTGAAGGGCTGCCCCCACAGGGTGACGACGCTGCTCACGTTCTTCGTGTTGGCGGTGACCTTCACGTAGGAGCGCGCCTGGGCGTAGCCGGCGCAACCGTTGACCGCCATGGTGGAGTCGGCCCAGGTCACGCTGCCACTCTTGCCCTTGAAGGAGTTCGCGCCGGTGTGCGACTCGCTGCCGAACTCGTCGGCCTTCTCGAGGTCGAGGATCCGGTAGTTCACGGCCTGCCCCGGTCCGAGGGAGACGGTGCCGGCTTCCTTTGCGGACTGCGACGTCTTGGAACCGTCCCAGTTGGAACCGATGCCGGTGTCGCCGGTGGCCTTGCCGCCGAGGCTCGCCTGGCAGGCGACGACGTAGCCGGGCTCGATCTTGCCGCCGTCGGCGTTGGGTCCGGACAGCTCGACCTTGGTGGAGCCGGAGACCCACACGTTGCGGTGCAGCGGGGTCGCTCCCATCGACGGCGAGACGGTCGCGGACTCGCCCGTGCGGGTGACGGTGACGACGGTGCCGTCGACCAGGGTCCTGGAGGTCGAGCCGTCCGGCAACGGAACGAGGGCGTCCGCGTTGGCGGCACCTGCCGAGAAGAAGCCGACGGCGACGGTAGCGGCGGCACCGACCGCCGCGAGGCGCAGGCCATTCTTGCTGATGTTCATGAATTCCCCTGTGCGGGTAGTTCTCTCGCTAACGGAGAGAGGATGGGCAAGTCAGAGAAGAAGGGCGTCGAGCCGGGTCAGCCGACGCTGAACGGCTGGCCGTACAGGGTGGTCTTGGAGTAGTTGTCGCCGACGATCTCGACAACCGTGTACGCCCGGGCCTGGGCGTAGCCGCCGCAGTTCTGCACCTCGAGCTGGGTGTCCTGGTACTCGACCGAGAACTTGCCGTTCTTCTTGAGGTCCTTGCCCACGACGTTGACGAACTTGACCTGGCCCGCGGAGACCGGGATCGACAGCGACCCGGACATCGAGGGACCGTCGAGGCTGATGCCGCCGCCGAACGAGCCGCTGAGGCCGGTGATGTCGACCTGGCAGCCGACGATGTAGCCGGTGTTGATCCGGGAGACACCGTGAGTGGAGGAGTTGTTGGTGCCGGCGTCGCCCTTCGCGCCGTTGGTCGGGCCGGCCTCGGTCTCCTTGGTGATTCCGGTGACGTCGGCGGTGACGATGCCCGAGACCCACGCGGTGCGGCCCGCGCCGTTCGAGGCCAGCGACGGCGAGATCAGGGCGCTCTCGCCGGTGCGGGTGACCACGACACCGGGGGCGTCCTTGGAGCCGTCGGGAAGCGGCACGAAGGTGTCGGCAGCGGCAACGCCCGTGGACAGCAGCCCGATCGCAACCACGGCGGCGCCGACGCTGGTACCGAGGTATGCAGCGCGACCCCGGCGCAGGCCGGACTTGCGGTTCTCGCTCATTCGTTCCCCTCACAGGAAGTGCAGTGTCTCGACCCCGACCTCCGGAGCCCAGGTGTGGACGCAACCGCTTTTCCGAGAGGCTGCGGTCCACGAAGCCCGGCGAAGTATTACCAATGTTGATGACCACTCGATGAACTGCGGGTGATCATCAGTAGGACCGGTAATTCAACCCGGCCGAGACACGGTTGCCCGGACTCGGCCGGACCCCTCGGGGGCGGACTCGCGGAGGAAGGTAACTGCGGCTGACCTGCAAGGCAACAGATAATGTTGCGGAGAATGCCGTGAGCCGCATCACACCCGGGGTGCAATGCGGCTCAATTCGGACATTGTTCACAAAATATGCAGACGGCCCGGGCGTGTCTGCCATTTCCCGCGAAAATGCGGGAATTTCAGTTCACCGGCCGTTCACTTTCCGTTTGGCATGCCAATTCGGGCTGCTCGTTCGGGCGACCATGTCCGCCGAGGGCGGTCAGCCGTGATGCGGGGGCACCTGCCGGCGCAGCCACTCGTCACCGGAGGTGTCGTTCGGCGCCGACCCGTCGGGGCGTTCGTCACGAGTGGTCTCGGGCAGGACGTCACCGAAGATGCGCGCCAGCCGGGCCCGGTCGATCGGGTCCCGACTGGGGCGCGGCGAAGGCGCCTGATCGCTGATGACCTACTCCTCGATCCCCGAGAGCTGACCGATCACCTGACTGGCGAGCGGGGTGAGCGTGGCCATCCCGTCCCGCACGGCCGCGCGGGAGGAGGCCAGGTTCACCACCAGGGTACTTCCGGAGACCCCGACCAGACCGCGCGATAGCCCGGCATCGAGCGCGCCCGCGGCCAGCCCGGAGGACCGCAAAGCCTCGCTGATTCCCGGGATCTCGCGGTCGAGGACGGCGGCCGTCGCGTCGGGGGTCACGTCGCGGGGCGAGACGCCGGTGCCGCCGACCGAGATGACCAGGTCGACGCCTCCGATCACCGCGGTGTTCAGCGCATTGCGGATCTCGACCTCGTCGGCGGACACCGCGACGGTGGCGTCGACGAGGAAGCCCGCCTCGCTGAGGAGCTCGGTGACCAGCGGTCCGATCGAGTCGGCGCTTTCGCCGTGCGCCGCCCGGTCATCGACGATCACCACGAGCGCGCGGCCGGACAGCGGGGATTCGATTTCCATGATCCCTACGGTAGTGCCCGACGCGGCCGGGTACCCGACGTGCCCGTAAATCATCAGCGGCCGCCCTGCGTGGGCGCCGCGCCGAGGGTGGCCTCGACCGTCTTGGGGTTGCTGCCGTTGGGGTCGGTGTAGGTGATCGACACCTTGTCGCCCGGGGCATGCGAGCGGATGGCCGCGATCAGCGCGTCACCGCTGTCGATGATCCGGTTGTCGACCTTGGTGATCACCGTGCCCTTGGGGATGCCGGCCTTGTCGGCCGGCCCGCCCGCGGTCACGTCCTGCACGCCGGCGCCGTGCGAGGCGTCCTGCGAGGACACCGTGACACCGACGATCGCCTGGGTGGCCTTGCCGGTCTTGGTCAGCTCGTCCGCGATGCGTCGGGCCTGGTCCACGGGGATCGCGAAGCCGAGCCCGATCGACCCGGCCTGCTGGCCGCCCGCGGCGCCGCCGAGGGAGGCGATCGCGGTGTTGATGCCGATCAGCCTGCCGTCCATGTCGACCAGCGCACCGCCCGAGTTGCCCGGGTTGATCGCGGCGTCCGTCTGGATGGCGTCGATGACGGTGTTCTGGTTGCCGGACTCGCCACTGGTCGAGACGGGACGGTTCAGCGACGAGACGATGCCGGTGGTCACGGTGCCGGCCAGGCCGAGCGGGGAACCGATCGCCACCACCTGCTGGCCGACCTGCAGGTTCTCCGAGTCGCCCAGCTCGATCGGGGTGAGATCGGTCTTGCCGTCGGCCTTGATCACGGCGATGTCGGAGGTGGGGTCGGTGCCGACCAGCTTCGCGGAGGCAGTGGTGCCGTCCGAGAAGGCGACGGTCAGCTTGCCGTCCGGGCCAGCCCCGGACACGACGTGGTTGTTGGTCAGGATCAACCCGTCGGACGAGAGGACGACACCGGACCCCTCGCCCTCGGCGCGGGATCCGACGACCTGGATCTGCACCACGCTGGGCAGCACCTTCTGCGCGACGGACTGCACCGAACCGGCCGGCGCGTTCGCGGTCTGGGTGGCGTTGGTCTTGGGCACGCTGAGCGCGTTGGTCGCCGGTCCGGACCCGTTGCCGTCCTGGGCGGACCAGGCACCCACGGCACCGCCGATGCCACCGCTGACCAGTGCCAGGGCGATCGCACCTGCCACGATGGCGGTGCGCCCGGACTTCGGCTTCGCCGGCCCGGGAGCACCGACCGCGGTCGGCATGGCGTTCGGCGTCGGTCCGGTCGGGGTGGACCCGCCGGGCGCGGTCGGGTACTGCTCGGTGGGCCGGTAGCCGTCCTGCTGCTGGTAGGCGCCGTACGGCGCCTGACCGTACGCCTGCTGCTGGTAGCCCGGGTACTGGGACTGCGCGGCGGTCGGGTGCTGGGTCGTCAGGTGCTCGGTGGTCGGCTGCGGGGCCGGCTGCTGCGGCTGGTTCGGGTCCTGGTGGGACGGATGCGGGGCCCAGGACGAATCCTGCCCCTGGTTGTGCTGGCCGCTGCGGTCGTCGCTCATGTGCCTGTCTTCCGTTCTCCCCTGCCGCACCCTCGTGAGGCGCGACTGCGATTCGATCTCGTTACCCTCCAGCCAACACCGGTGGACTGAGAGGCGCCTGAGACCGTCCTGTCAGTTCCCCTAGAACCCGCCCTCCGGGCGTTCGCCCGGCTCGAAGTCCGCCTCGCCGGGTAGCACGATCGTAACCAGCGCACCGCCGCGTTCGGACTCCCCGACCTCCACCGTGCCACCGTGTTTGACGATCATCTGCCGGACGATCGCCAACCCCAGCCCCGAGCCCGGCATGGACCGTGCGTCGGTGGACCGGTAGAACCGCTCGAACACCAATTGCCGGTCCTCGACGGGTATTCCGGGCCCCGCGTCGGAAACCGTCAACGCGAGGTGTCCGTCGTCGATCTGGCTCATCCGCACCCGGACCGCCTGCCCCGGCGGGCTCCACTTGGCCGCGTTGTCGAGCACGTTGAGCACCGCCCGCGCGAGGCCGGCGCCGTCGCCGTAGACGAACCAGGAGGTGGTCTCCGCCTCGAAGTCGACCTCGTTTCGCCGACGACGGACCCGCTCGAGCGAGCGTTCCACGGTGTCCCGCAGGTCGATTCGCTCGTGCACGGTCTCCGGCGCGTCCTCGCGGGCCAGGTCCACCAGGTCGCCGACCAGGGTGGAGAGCTCCTCGATCTGGGCGATCACGTCGGACCGCAGTTCCGCCATGTCCTCGTCCGGGATGTGCGGGGCGCCGGGTCTGCCGGAGGCGATGAGCAGTTCCATGTTGGTGCGCAACGACGTCAGGGGCGTCCGGAGCTCGTGCCCGGCGTCCGCGACCAGCCGGGTCTGCCGGTCCCGCGACTCGGCCAGCGCACGCAGCATCGTGTTGAAGGAGACCGTCAGCCGCGCCAGTTCGTCGTTGCCGGTCACCGGGATCGGCGTGAGGTCGTCGGTGCGCGCCACCCGCTCGGCCGCGGCGGTTAGCCGGGCAATCGGACGTAACCCGGTACGTCCCACCGCCATTCCCGCTCCCGCGGCCAGGATCACCCCGCAGCCGCCGACGACGAACAGCACCCAGGCGAGCCGGTCGAGCACCTGCCCGGTCGGTGCCAGCCGCTGCGCGATCACCAGGGTGCTGCCGATGTTGGTCTTCTGCGTCAGCACCCGCTGGCCGCCGATGGTACGCAGGGTGGACTCGTGTTCGCCACGGGCGACGGACATCTCGGCATCACCGATGGGCGCGTTCGACCCCGGCGGCATGTAGACGGTCATGTCCGGGAAGATCAGCGCCACGCTGATGTCCTTGGAGTACACCGTTGCGATCGAGATCTGACGGAAGTCGAAGGCATCGAGATTGTTGTCGATCAGCGAGGCCGAACGGCTGCGCAGCTGCGAGTCGACGTCGGCGTACAACGCCCGCGACACCACGGCATACGCAGCAATCGCCATGACGGCCACCGCAATTGCCACCACGGAGGCAGCCAGCAGGGTCACCCGCCAGCGCAGCGACACCGACCGGGTCAGCGGCATCGGCGGGCGCATCTGCGGCACCGGGTCCGGCTCGACCACCGGGATGGGCCCGGAGTGGGTGGCGGCCGTCACGGGGGCGTCTCCCGCAGCACGTAGCCGACGCCACGCACGGTGTGGATGAGCCGGGACTCGCCGTCCGCCTCGGTCTTGCGGCGCAGGTAGCCGACGTAGACCTCGAGCGCGTTGCCGGAGGTCGGGAAGTCGTAACCCCACACCTCCTCGAGGATGCGGCTGCGGGTGAGCACCCGGCGCGGATTGGCCATCAGCATCTCGAGCAACGAGAACTCGGTGCGCGTCAGACTGATCGACCGGCCGGCCCGGGTGACCTCGCGGGTCACCGGGTCCAGCGTGAGGTCCTCGAACGCCATGGTCTCCGAGTCCTCGCCGACCTCCGGGATCGCCCGGCGCAACAGCGCGCGCAGCCGGGCCAGCAACTCCTCGAGCGCGAAGGGCTTGGGCAGGTAGTCGTCGGCGCCCGCGTCGAGCCCGGCCACCCGCTCGGAGACCGAGTCCCGGGCGGTGAGCACCAGGATCGGCAGGTCGTCGCCGGCGCTACGCAGCCGCCGGCACACCTCGAGACCGTCCAGCCGCGGCATCATCACGTCCAGGACCACCGCGTCCGGCCGCTCGGCGGCGATCTTCTCGAGCGCGTCGAGCCCGTCGACCGCCATCTCCGCGGTGTAGCCGTTGAAGGTGAGGGACCGGCGGAGTGACTCCCGCACGGCTCGGTCGTCGTCGACCACCAGGATGCGCATGCTCATAGTTTGAACCTATGAACTGAGATATGGCTGAGAGGGTGCTGAGCCGTGTCGTTCAATCCTGCAGCAGTCGCGGGCCCGGCAGGTTCCAGCCCCGCCACAGCGCCAGCAACCGGACCACGGCGGCCAGCACGGTGCCGGCCACGAGTCCGACGTCGGTGGTCAGGCCGAGGTTCGAACACGCCACCACCACCGTCGAGCCGATCAGCGCCGGGATGGCGTACAGGTCGCGGTGGAGCAGCAACGGCATCTCGTTGACCAGCACGTCGCGGAGCACACCGCCGCCGATGGCAGTGGTGGCGCCGATCAGGCAGGCGGCCTGGCCGCTGGCCCCCGCCTCCAGCGCGATCGCCGCACCGCTGCTCGCGAACAGCCCCATCCCCACCGCGTCGAACACCAGGATCTCCCGGCGCAGCCGTCGCACCGTCGCGTGCAGGAAGAACACCACCAGCGAGGTCAGGACGGCGGTGGTGAAGAACTTCCAGGTGTTCAGCGCGGTCGGCGGCGTGATCCCGAGCAGCACGTCGCCACGATTCCTCCACACCCCGTTCGCCGATCCGACCCAATTCACTCACACGGCCTCGGAAGCGTGCGGTGCGGACGGGCTCAGTCCACCTCCCCCAGGGCGAGCGCAACGCCCTCCCGCACAGTCCGCCGGCCGCCCAGCTGGATCAGTCGGTCGGCCTTCGCCTCGCCCAATGCGTCCCGGACGCGGCGCCTCGACTCGTCGTGCTGATCCTGCATCCCGCCGTACCCCAGCATCGCCGTCTCACCCGACGCCCAGCTGGTGGCCGCCGCGCCCTGCATCCGCGCGGCCAGCTCGAAGTCGCCCTGACGTTCCGCGATCCAGGACGTCACCTCGAAGACCCAGGCACAGAGGATCCGATCGGCGAAACCCCGCGCCAGGCGCAGGCACTCGCGTTCGTGCTCGCGGGCTCCGGCGAGGTCACCGGCCACGAAGGCGCCGTACCCACGCGCGAAGGTCAGATAGGCGAACGTCCATCTCTCCCCCGCGGCAGCGCACAGCTCCGCCGCCTCGCGCCACAGGTGCGGGGAGAGGGTGTCGACGCGTCCACCCTGCGGCAGACCGGTGAGCAGTCCGGTGATGGTGACGGCGACGGCCGCGCTGTCGCCCGTGTCCCGGTGACACTGCAATGCGTCCAGGTAACTCGTGAGGGCAAGGTCGAGGTCGTTGCCGCAGATCGCCGCGAAGCCCAGCGCGAACTTGGCGTAGCCCTCGTTGGTCCGGTCCCCCAGCGCGACCGCGAGCTCCCGCGACCGCCGGGCATGGTCGAGTGCCACCGCCCGGTCGCTCTGCAGCATCGCCACGATCGACGAACTCCAGTACGCCCGCGACCGTCCGGCGTCGTCGATCGCACCGGACTCGAGCGCCGCGGACAGCCACCGCCGCGCCTCCGAGAGGCTGCAACTTGCCAGCCAGTAGAAGTGCAGGGACGTCACGATCTCGATCGCCGGCGCGGTGAGCTCCCCGTCGTCGCTCCTCCCGTACGCGAGCGCCGCCCGGATGTTCTCCCGTTCGGCGTGGACGGCGTCGTACACCGCCTGCTGGTGTGGGCCGAACCAGCCCCGCCGGAACTCGACGGCGAGCCGTCGGCACCGCTGCACGAAACGTTCCACACATTCCGTCCCCAGGTCCGACTCGGCCAGCCGCTCCCGCCCGAAGTCACGCAGCGTCACCAGCATTCGGTAGCGGCGGGTTCCGGACACGGTGTCGGACAACAGCATCGACTTGTCGACCAGGGAGGCGAGAATCAGCCGCACGTCCAGTTCGTGGTACGCCGGACCCGCGCAGACCTCGGCGGCGGCCGCCGCGGTGAAGTCGCCCGAGAACAGCGACACCATCGCCCACACGTCCCGTTCCGGCCCGGTGAGCAGGTCGTAGCTCCATTCGACCAGTGCCCGCAGGGAACGGTGCCGCGGATCTGCCGCACGGTTGCCCGTGGCGAACAACCGAAACCGGTCGGCAAGCATCTGCAGCATCTCGTCCACGCCGTACGCGCGGATCCGGGCTGCCGCCAGTTCGATGGCCAGTGGCACGCCGTCCAACTCCCGGCACAGCCGGTCGACGGCGGCCCGGTTCGCGGCCGTGACGGCGAATTCCGGAGACACCGCGCGCGCCCGCGCGGCAAAAAGTTCGACCGCCTCGGAGTCGCTCTCCCCCGCGCCCTCGGCCGCGTCGTCGGCAGGAGCGGGCAGCGTCAGCGGCGGCACCGGGTAGACGTGTTCGCCGCCCACCCCGAGGACGCGTTGGCTGGTCACCAGCACCCGCAGGCCGCCGACGGTGTGCAGGAGCTCCTCCACGAGCGGGCCGCACTCCTCGACCAGGTGCTCGCAGTTGTCCAGCACGATCAGCGCCTCGCGATCGCCCCACGAGTCGGCGAGGCGGTCGGCGAGGGCGCGTGCCGGGTCACGTGAGGGAACCGGCTCGTCCCCGAGACCCAGCGCGTCCGCGATCGTGCCGACGAGTT
Organism: Rhodococcus sp. P4_C10; assembly: GCF_056402135.1. NCBI lineage: Bacteria > Bacillati > Actinomycetota > Actinomycetes > Mycobacteriales > Nocardiaceae > Rhodococcus > Rhodococcus sp. P4_C10. The sequence continues at coordinate 19,288 of NZ_JBFUHZ010000046.1, forward strand.
GCTCCGGCGCGAGCACGGCACCGAGCTCGATCAGCCACACGGCGTCGCGCCAAGCCGAGTCCGACGCCGCCGCCAACGCCAGACGGGTCTTGCCCACACCGCCCGGACCGGTCAGCGTCACCAGCCGCGCGGCGGCCAAGAGCTCGCCGATCTCGGCAAGCGCGGCGCCCCGCCCGACGAAGCTGGTCAGCGGCAACGGCAGCCGACGGGGGCGGGTCTGGCGGGAGGCCAACCCGGTGCGGTCGGCGGTGGCGCCCCCGCGCACGCTCCAACCCGACGGCGAGCCGTCCCGTGCGGTCGCCCCGGCTGCGTCCGACGCCACGTCCGGCCCGGACGCCGGGCCGACGGGAAGGGCCATCTCGTCGATCGCCAACCCGCACTGCAGCTCGGCCTCACGCAGGGCGTTGCCGAACTCGGCGGCCGTGCGGGGGCGAGTGGACGGGCGACGCGACATCGCCGCTTCGAGGAGGGCGCACACGACGTCCGGGACCCCCTGCGTGCGCAGGTCCGGTATCCGATTCGCGGCGATCCGCAGAAACTGGGCGAGCGGCTCTTCGCCCGGCCTGCGTTCGAAGGCGGCGTGCCCCGTCACGAGGCAGAACAGCGTTGCACCGAGCGCGTAGACGTCCGACGCCACAGACGGGGCACCGCCCTCGAGTACCTCGGGCGCGGTGAAGGCCAACGTCCCGGTGACCGCACCCGCCGTGGTCTCGTACCCGCCGGCGATGCGGGCAATACCGAAGTCGGCGAGTTGCGGCTCGCCGTAGTCGGTGAGCAGGACGTTCGCGGGTTTCACATCGCGGTGCAGGATTCCCGCGCCGTGTGCCGTCTCGAGGGCGCCCGCCAACTTCACGCCGACCCGCAGCGCCGCACCCCAGTCCAGCGGCCCTTCCCGACGGGTCCTCGCCTCGAGCGAGCCGGCCGCGTAGAAGGGCATCACGATGAACGGTCGGCCGCTCGCTGTTACCTCGACCTGGTAGACCGCGACGATGTTCGGGTGGCCCGAGAGCCTCCCCATCGCGTACTCCTCGCGCAGGAAGCGCTCCCGATTCTCACGGTCGAGTGACGCCGAGAGCACCTTGACCGCGACCGTCCGTCCGAGGGCACTCTGCCGGCAGCGGTAGACGACGCCGAAGCCGCCGCGCCCGACCTCCTCGGAACCCTCGAATCCGGACGCGCTCAGCTCCGCGGCGATGTCCCCGGCCGAATCGAAACCGGGAAGGTCGGCCTGCGTCGCCGGTGGATCCGCGTCGGCCACGGCACGCTCTTTTCCTCGAACACCCGTGTCGCTGTCTGCTCAGCGTCTCCAGATTACCCGTGGCGGGCGCCCCGGAGACGTGAGCGAACACTGCTGCCCCAGCGACAGGTCGGGTCAGCGCCTGCTGGGGTCGTACCGGCCGAGTTGCACCGCCCGCACCAGCCGGCGCGGCACCCTGTGCACCACCGCGCCGACGGTCACCTCGACCAGGTCGGGGACCGTGGCCTTCCACTGGGACCGCCTGCTGCGGGTGTTCGAGCGGGACATCCTGCGCTTGGGGACTGCCATAGGTTGTTCTCCTTCACTTCTCTGGTCAGGGCTTTTCTCAGGTCAGGGCCGACGTCGCCCGTAGCGGCGCTCGAACTTCTCCACGCGACCTGCGGTGTCCATCACCCGGGCCGCGCCGGTCCAGAAGGGATGCGACTCGCTGGTCACGTCGACCACGACGAGGGGGTAGCTGTTGCCGTCCTCCCACTCGGTGGTGCGGTCGCTGGTCACGGTGGACCGGGTGAGGAACCTCGTCCCGGTGCCCGCGTCCTGGAAGACCACCGGGTGGTAGTCGGGGTGGATGCCGTTCTTCATGATCGGTCCTCTCTGTCGGTGTCGTTGGTGTTGCTGTACTCGCTGTCCCGCAACGCCACGTCGACCGTCTCGCAGGGGTCCTCGTGCCACTGCCCGAACGGGTCCGGCCAGCGCGCCCAGTCGGCCTCGCGACGCAGTTCGTCGTCGGTGACCAGCGCGCCCCGCAGGGCGCGCTCGACTTCGCCGGGCTCGGCGGCGTGCACCAGCACCACCACCGAGGTGTCCCGGTCGCCGAAGCGGTCGTCCCAGCGCAGCGCTGCCATCGCCCGCCGCGCGGTCGGCATCCGCTCCTGCTCCTCGGGCGTCATCGCGGCGAGCCAGCGGCCGGCGGACGCCACCCGCAGTCCGCCACCCGCGGACTCCAGCCACATCACGTGGTCCGGCTGCGTGGCCAGCCACAGCCGCCCGCGCGCGGTCACGACGCCGTCGAGCAGCACGTCCACCGCGTCGTGCAGTCGCCCGGGGTGGAAGGGCCGGTCCGCGGCGAACTCGACGAGCGCGAGGCCGCAGTCCGCGGCCAGCGGCGGCTGCCCGCGCAGCAGCGGCGAGTGCGCGTCGCGTCCCTCTCCCCGCCGGGCGTGCGGCGGGACTCGGCGCAACAGCTGCTCGGCTACGACCTCGCCGGCGTCGTCGACCCAGTCGATCGGCGCCGACGGGGCGAGGCGCACCAGGGCGGCGTGCAGCTTCGCCTGCTGCCAGCCGTCGGCGCCGCGGGCGGACACCACGACCGCGTCGGCGTAGTCCACCTGGCCGACCACCACCTGCGCGACGGTCCGCTCGTCGTCCGGGCTCGCGTTCAGTCCGCGGTCCGCGAGGTCGTCGTCGCCGGTGGCGTCGTCGAACCAGCTCTCGGCGTCGACGCAGGTGAGCACCGCCTCGACCCGGACGTCCCGCGAGGCCGGGCCGTCGATCTGGCCCACCACCCCGACCACCGGCACGTGCTCGACGGCCCAGCACACCGCCTCCGGCTCGAGCGTCCGGTCCAGGTGCAGCACGATCCGCCGCACCGAACTGCGGGCGTGCAGCCGGCGCAGCATCGGCAGCAGGTCCTCCCGGAGGGTGCAGGACACGCAGGCGTGGGCAAGCTCCAGGATCTGGGTGTCGGTGACACCGTCGGCACCGGTCACCGCCCGGCGCACCACGCCCTCCCGCACCCGGCTCAGGTCGTGGTGCACCACCACCGTGCCCTCACCGGCCAGGGACGCGACCGCGGCCTGCACTGCCTCCGACCATCCCGCCACCACCACGAGCGGTGTCCGCTGGTCGCCCACCACATCACCTCTTTCGACAACGATTGTCATTACGTAGAGAGGACGTTACAGTGCCATCCTGTCGTTGTCGAAAATGATTGTCATCTCAATGTGAGGTGACGAAGGAGGTCGCCATGTCGGCGCACTGCCAGGTCACCGGACGCAGGCCAGGGTTCGGCAGGTCCGTCTCGCACTCGCACACCCGGACCAACCGGCGCTGGGACCCGAACATCCAGAAGAAGACCTACTACCTGGCGAGCGCGGGCCGGCGGATCACCCTCACCGTCTCCGCCAAGGGCATCAAGACCATCGACCGGGACGGCATCGAGGCCGTCGTCGCCCGGCTGCGCGCCCGTGGGGTCAAGCTCTGATGGCGCGAAACGAGACCCGGCCGATCGTCAAGCTCAGGTCCACCGCGGGCACCGGGTTCACCTACGTCACCCGCAAGAACCGCCGCAACGACCCCGACCGCATGGTGATCCGCAAGTACGACCCCGTCGTGCGCAGGCACGTCGACTTCCGCGAGGAACGCTGATGGCCAAGAAGTCGAAGATCGCCAGGAACGAGCAACGACGGGCGGTCGTCGCCCGGTTCGCCGAACGCCGGGCCGAACTGAAGGACATCGTCCGGCGGCCGTCGAGCACCCCCGAGGAGCGGACGGAAGCCCAGTCCGCACTGCAGCGTCAGCCGCGCGACGCCAGTCCGGTACGATTGCGAAATCGTGACGCTGCGGACGGACGTCCGCGAGGTCACCTGCGAAAGTTCGGGCTGTCCCGCGTGCGCGTACGCGAGTTGGCCCATCGCGGGGAACTGCCAGGCGTCCGCAAGTCCAGCTGGTAACACTCGATCGGTAAGGGAAGCAATGGCAGTCAAGAGAGCCCCGTCCAAGAAGCCCCGCGGCGCTGACGCGGGCCGCAAGCCCAAGAAGAACCCGCTCTTCGCGGCGAAGATCGAGCACGTCGACTACAAGGACGTGAACCTGCTCCGCACGTTCATCTCCGACCGCGGCAAGATCCGCAGCCGTCGCGTCACCGGCCTGACCCCGCAGCAGCAGCGTCAGGTTGCCGTCGCGGTGAAGAACGCCCGCGAGATGGCTCTGCTGCCCTTCACCAGCCGGTAGTCAGCCAAGTTTTCCAGGCAAAGGCCGCGCAGTCCTCACGGACCGCGCGGCCTTTGTCGTTTCCCGGCACCGAAATCCTTCGCCCGGCTACCGACTAGACTCGGCACGGTTTCGTTCTAGGAGGTCCCGCGGTGTCCGGTGTGTTCGCGGGCTTTCTGGTCATCTTCGTCATCATCGCCATCGGCTACGTCCTCGGCCGGACCCGGGTGCTCGGCGAGCACGGCGAGTTCGTGCTCAGCCGGCTGGTGTTCTTCGTCGCCACCCCCGCGCTGCTCTTCGACACCCTCGCCCGGGCAGACCTGTCGGTGGTGTTCTCCCCCACCCTGGCCGTCGCCGCCGCGACCGCATTCGCCGTCGGCGGCATCTACCTGGCGCTCGCGCTCGGCGTCATGCGCAAGGCCGTGCCGGAGGCGACCATCGGCGCGCTGGCGGCCTCGTACGTCAACTCGGCGAACCTCGGCATCCCGATCTCCGTCTTCGTGCTCGGCGACGCGTCGTTCGTGGCGCCGCTGCTGCTCTTCCAGATCCTGGTGTACTCGCCGATCGCGTTGACCGCACTGGACCTGACGACCGCCCGCAGCGGCGCCTCCCTGCGAGAGACGCTGACCACGCCCTTCAAGAACCCGATCGTCGTCGCCGGCGTCGCCGGACTGGCGGTCGCGCTGTCCGGATGGACACCCCCCGAGGCGCTCATCCAGCCGTTCCAACTGATCGGCGGCGCCTCGGTGCCGGGCGCGCTGCTGACCTTCGGACTCTCGCTGTACGGGGTGCGGGTGCTCCAGCGCGGCGTCAGTCCGCGCCGCGAGATCGCGCTCGCGTCCGTGCTCAAGATCCTGGTCCAGCCCGCACTGGCGTACCTGATGGGACGGTTCCTGCTCGGCCTGGACGGCCACGAACTGTTCGCGGTGGTCGTGGTGTCGACGCTGCCGACCGCACAGAACGTGTTCGTCTACGCCAGCCGGTACCAGCGCGGCACGGTACTGGCACGCGACGCCGCGCTGGTCACCACGCTGGCGTCGATCCCCGCCATCGGGTTCGTCGCCTGGGCGCTGGCCTGACGCCGCAACCCGCTAAGCCGTAACCCACGAAGCCGTAACTTACGTAGCCGTAGGTTACGGTACCGTAGGTCCGGCAGATCGACGGCACGAAATGGGGACGACATGCTCAGGCCCGACGTTTCACTCGACGACCAGCAGGGCGTCTACGACTTCTACCTGGACCATCAGCAGAATCTGCTGCTCGCAAGGCTGGCCTATGCGGCACTCAGCGCCCGGTACCGCCCGCGGGTCAGCTTCGCCCCCGGGGCGGAGGAGTCGATCCGGGCACTGCTCTCCGACGGCACCAGCCTGATCATCGCGGCCAACCATCTCACCGACAGCGACCAGTACATCCTGGCGGCGACCGCCTGGCAGACCCCGCTGCGGTCCGTGATCGGCCGGACCCGGGTGCTGGCGAAGGACGAACTGTTCCGGGAGCCGAAGCTGCGCAAGCGCATCGACATGATGGGCGGCATCCCCGTCTTCCGGAGCAAGAACCACGGGCTGCGCGCGGTCTCCGACGCGGGCCGACGCATGATGGAGATCTCCGCCGAACGGGTCCGCCGCGGTGACAGCCTGGCGATCTTCCCGGAGGGCACCTGCAACATGGAGGATCCCGCCCGCGTCCAGCACGTCAACAGCGGGATCGGACACATCGCCTCGCGGGCGGGGAAGCTCGGCGCGACGCCGGCGCTCCTGCATCTGGGCATCAGCTACGGACCCGCCACCGCAACCGTGAAGTCCGCGAGCGTCCACGTCGGGCACCCGGTGACCGAGATCCCGGCCAAGCCGATGGAGATCGCCCGGACCGTCCAGCGGCACCTGCAGGAAACGGTGGACGAGGCCCGGCGGCGGTACTGACTCCCCTACCTGCGCCGCAGTCGCATGTAGTCGCTGACGACCGCCGCACCGAGACCGTCCAGGTCCGGCGCGACCACCCGGCCGCCGACGCGGTGCGCCATCCGGTCCACCACCCGGGCCAGGCCGGGGTCGTCACCGAGCCGGAAGATCGTCACCTGGGCGCCGAGCCGGGCCACGTTGTCGAGTTCGCGGACGGTCAGGCCCAGCGTCTTGGGGTGCGGCGGGTAGTCGAAGAACGCGTGGCCGTCCGGCTCGAGGTGCGCGGTCGGCTCCCCGTCGGTGACGATCAGCACCACCGGCTGGGCGTTCGGGTTGCGACGCAGGTGCCGGCCGGCAAGCAGCAGCGCGTGATGCAGGTTGGTGCCCTGGTCCCACGCCCCGTCCAGGCCGGCCAACTCGGACGGGGTGAGCTGGCGGGCGAGGCGCCCGAACCCGATCAGCTGCAGGTCGTCGCCGCGGAACCGGGTGGTGATCAGGTGGTTGAGGGCCAGGGCGGTGCGCTTCATCGGCACCCACCGGCCGTCCATCACCATCGAGAAGGACGTGTCCACGAGCAGCGCGACCGCCGCGTGCACCCGCTGCTCGGTCTCGGCGACCTCCACGTCGGACACCTGCAGGCGGACGGGCAGCCGGGGCCGCCCCGACGCCGACTCGCGCAGCACGGCATTGGTGACGGTCCTGGTGACGTCCCACGGCTCGGTGTCCCCGAACTCCCACTCCCGGCTCGCCCCCGTCGGTTCCCCCGTCGCGCCGGCCCGTTGGGTGTCACGCTCGCCGCGGCGGCCCGAGAGGCGCCCGGCGACGTCACGCAACGCCGACTGCCCCAGCTGCCGCATCGCCTTCGGGGACAGCCGCCACTGGCCGTCGGCGCCGCGGTCGAGGAAGCCCTGCTGCTGCAGGGCCCGTTCGAGGTCGGCGAGGGTCCGGGTGTCGGCGGCGGCCTCCTCGCCGAGCTGACGCAGCAACGCCTCGGGGTCGATGTCGTCGAGCTGGGCACCCGCATATTCCTGCGAGAGTTGTTGTGCCAGTTGCTCGAGTTCGGCGATGTCCGCCAGTGCGCCGGTACCCTCACCGAGACCCATGCCGTCGTCCCCACGGAAGCGTTGCCCGCCGCCCCAGTCCTCGCCGGGCCGCGCCGCCCGCAGGTTCGCGTCCAGCCGGTCCAGCTGACCCATCAGACTCGGGCTGCCGAAGGCCTGCTGCGCCAACACATCCAACTCGGCGCGCTGCTCGTCGGTCAGCGAGTTCCGCAGTCGCTGCGCGGCCGCCGCCCGCCGGGCCAGCGAGTCCAGGAGTTCCTCGGTGTTGCGGGGGTTCTCGGGAAAGAAGTCGCCGTGCCGCTTCATGAACTCGTCGAAGTCCTGCTGACTGTCCTCTCCGCGAGAGTGCTTGTCCAGCAGGTCGTTCAGGTCCGAGAGCATCTCGTCGACGCGCCTGCGGTCCTCGTCGGTGGCGTTCTCGAGAGCCTCCTTCATGCCGGCGAAACGCTGGTCGAGCAGCTCCCGGCCCAGCAGGTCCCGGATCCTCTCGTAGTCCGCCTCTGCCTCGGGGCTGCGCCAGGTGTACTCCGACAGCTCGCGGACTGCCTGCGCGGTGGACGGCGACAACTCGTCGAGCTGCAGCTCGGAGAACCTGGCGCCGTCGTCGAGCGCGCGGGCCAGTTCCTGGCGTTCGGCCAGGACCGCGCGGTCGAGCAGCTCGCGCACCTCCGCCAGGGTGCCGCCGAGATTGTTGCGTTCCAACAACTCCCGCCGACGCCGATGCGCCTGCGCGGCGAGCTCGTCGAGGCCACGCATGTTCTTGCTGCCGCGGCGCAGCAGTTCGCGCAGCGCCCGGCGCGGGGACGACCCCTCCAGCACGTCGTTGCCGATCGCGTCCAGCGCCTCGCGCAGGTCCACCGGCGGCGCCAGCGGATCCGGGCCGCCGTGGTACGGGCCGTAACGCTGGTTCATCAGCTGTACACCAGCTGCCCGTCGTCGTCCGGGTCCTTGGCGATCCGCCGCGCCAGGTACAGGCCCTCGAGGGCCAGTTCCACGGCGGCCGCCCGGGCGCCGGCGGTCTGCGCGCCGAGCCGGGCGGCCAGCTGGTCGAACACCTCGAGCTCGGGCAGCTCGCCGAGCAGGTCCTTGGCGGTGACCCGGGCGCCGGTGACCACCGGGCCGCCCGACTCCACTGCCGCCACCAACGGGCCGAGGTCCAGGCCGCCGAGCCGCTCGCGCACCGTGTCCGCGGTGGCCCGGCGCAACAGGTGCTCGAGCACCTCGAGCTCGCGACCCTCCTCCCCCGACTCGAACTCGATCTTGCCGCGCAGCACCTCGATCAGGGTGCCCAGGTCCACCGGTCGCGCGGTCGGGTCGGCCTCGCCGAGCACCGCCCCCCGGTGCACCGCCGCCGCGCTGACGGTCTCCGCCGCGGCCACCGCGAACCGCGCCGACACCCCGGACCGCTGGTCCACCGACGGCGACTCCCGCAGCAGCCGGGTGAAGCGCGCAAGGATCTCGAGCAGGTGCCCGGGGACCTCCGCCCGCAACTGGGCCTCCTGCCCGACGACCGCGATCTCGTCGTCGAGTGCGTTCGGGTAGTGGGTGCGGATCTCGGCACCGAAGCGGTCCTTGAGCGGGGTGATGATCCGCCCGCGGTTCGTGTAGTCCTCGGGATTCGCGCTCGCCACCAGCAGCACGTCCAGCGGCAGCCGCAGCGTGTATCCGCGGACCTGGATGTCGCGTTCCTCCATCACGTTCAGCAGCGACACCTGGATCCGCTCGGCCAGGTCGGGCAGCTCGTTGACCGCGACGATGCCGCGATGCGCGCGCGGCACCAGTCCGAAGTGGATGGTCTCGGGGTCGCCGAGGCTGCGGCCCTCCGCGACCTTCACCGGGTCGACGTCGCCGACCAGGTCCGCCACCGACGTGTCCGGGGTGGCGAGCTTCTCCGAGTACCGCTCGTCGCGATGCCGCCACCCGACCGGCAGCTCGTCGCCCATCTCGGCAGCTCGCCGGATCGACGCAGGGGTGATCGGCTCGTACGGGTGCTCGCCGAGCTCGGAGCCGGCGATCACCGGCGTCCACTCGTCGAGCAGCAGCGGCAGCGTCCGCAGCAGCCGGGTCTTGCCCTGCCCGCGTTCGCCGAGCAGCACGACGTCGTGGCCGGCGATCAGCGCCCGTTCCAGCTGCGGCAGGACCGTGTCACCGAAGCCGACGATCCCGGGCCAGGGGTCGCGGCCGTCGCGCAGCGCCGCCAGCAGGTTCTCCCGGATCTCGTCCTTGACCGGGCGGGTGACGTGTCCCGACGCGCGCAGCTCACCCAGGGTGCGCGGGGCGGGCGGCGACGTCGGCGCGTCGGCGTTCGTGGTGCGAGAAGCGGGGCTCGAGGCAGTCACCCCACTCACGCTACGAGCGTTCGCCGGATTCGGCACTGACAATCCCCGTACCGGGACGAGACGTCGCGTTTCGGCGCGTCCTGCGCGACCCTTCCGTGACCGTCGTTGCCCGATGCGGCCCCGCGATCCGGAGTAACTTCCCGCATGTGCGGGCCATGCCACGCCCGCGTCCGAGTGGGGAGAACGCCGTGACCGACGAACCCGACGACAACACCGCGCCCCCGGCCGACAAGGCGCTGCTGGCCGTGGCCGCCGTCCTGCTCGCGCTGCCCCTCGTCGCGATCCTGTGGGTGCCGTTCTACGCCCGCAAGGATCCCGAACTGGGCGGCGTGCCGTTCTTCTTCTGGTACCAGTTCGTCTGGGTGTTCCTCTGCGCGGCCGCGACCTGGGCCGCGTACCGGCTGGTGCTCAAGGCCCGGCCGCACCGGCCGATGCGCGGGTCCGCCGACCACGGCGACGCCCGGTGAGCACGCTGACCGTGCTCGCCGACGCGGACAACAAGACCGGCGTCGACACGGTGGCCCTGGCCGTGCTGATCGCACTGTTCGCCCTGGTGACGGTCCTGGGGTTCCTGGCCTCGCGGTGGCGCCGGGCGTCAAACCTGCAGAGCCTCGACGAGTGGGGCCTGGGCGGGCGCAGCTTCGGCACCTGGGTGACGTGGTTCCTGATCGGCGGCGACATCTACACCGCCTACACGTTCATCGCGGTGCCGGCCGCCATGTTCGCGCTCGGTTCGGTCAGCGGCTTCTTCGCGATCCCGTACACGATCATCCTGTACCCGATCATCTTCGTGTTCATGTCCCGGCTGTGGTCGGTGAGCCACCGGCACGGCTACGTCACCACGGCGGACTTCATCGGCGGCCGGTACGGCTCCAAGGGGCTCTCGCTGGCGATCGCGCTCACCGGCATCCTCGCGACCATGCCGTACATCGCCCTGCAACTCGTCGGCATCCAGGCGGTGCTGGAGGTGATCGGCATCGGCGGCTCGGACAACGTGATCGCCCGCGACCTGCCGCTGCTGATCGCCTTCGCCGTGCTGGCCGCGTACACCTACTCGTCGGGGCTTCGGGCGCCCGCGATCATCGCCTTCGTCAAGGACACCCTGATCTACCTGGTGATCATCGTCGCGGTGATCTACCTGCCGTCCCGGTACGGCGGGTGGGCGCACATCTTCGACGCCGCCGAGACCAAGATGTCGACCCCGAACCCCACGACGGGCAAGCCGATCGGGTCGTTCATCCCGAACAGCCAGCAGTACTGGGCGTACGCCACGCTCGCACTCGGGTCCGCGCTGGCGCTGTTCATGTACCCGCACTCGGTCACCGCGACCCTGTCGTCGAAGTCGCGCAACACGATCCGGCGCAACGCCACCATCCTGCCCGCCTACAGCTTCCTGCTCGGCCTGCTCGCACTGCTCGGCTGGGTCGCCATCGCCGCCGGCACCAAACCGGTCGGCCTGGACGGGAAACCCAACGCCCAGTTGGTGATCCCGCAGCTGTTCGAGGACTCCTTCCCGTCCTGGTTCGCGGGCGTCGCGTTCTCGGCGATCGCGATCGGCGCCCTGGTCCCGGCGGCGATCATGTCGATCGCGGCGGCAAACCTGTTCACCCGCAACGTGTACCGCGAGTGGTTCCGGCCGTCGGCGACGCCGCCGCAGGAGGCGAAGGTCAGCAAGGTCGTCTCGCTGTTCGTGAAGTTCGTGGCACTGATTTTCGTGCTGACGATGGACAAGCAGAACGCCATCAACTTCCAGCTGCTCGGCGGCATCTGGATCCTGCAGACCTTCCCCGCCATCGTGTTCGGGCTCTACACCCGCTGGTTCCACCGGTGGGCGCTGCTGGCCGGCTGGGCGGTCGGGATGGTCTACGGCTCGGTGGCCGCCTACAACGTGTCCTCGCCCACCGCCGCGCACTTCGCCGGCTCGGTGGCCTCGATCCCCGGCATCGCGCAGATGGGCTACATCGCGCTCACCGCATTCGTGGTGAACATCGTCGTCGCGGCGGCGGGGACCCTGGCGCTGCGGGCGGCCAAGGCGCCGTACGGGGTGGACACCACCATCAAGGGCGACTACTTCGCGGACACCGGCGACCCGAAGGTCCGGCCGTTGCCCGCCACGCCGGCCGAGGCCTCGCCGAGTCCCTGACCGACGCCGCACCGGCCCCTACACTCTGCCCATGGAGACCTGGCTGCTGCCCACGGTGCTCGGACTCGGCCTGGCGGCGGCCACCGGTCTGCGCACCTTCCTGCCGCTGCTGATGCTCAGTGCGGCAGTACACTTCGGGCTGTTCGGCATCACACTCGGCGAGTCGTTCGCCTGGGTCGGGTCGACGGGCGCACTGGTCGCGCTGACCGTCGCGACCGCCGTCGAACTGGTCGCCGACCTGATCCCGGTGGTGGACAACGCCCTCGGCGTGTTCGGCACCTTCACCCGGCCGATCGCCGCGGCCATCGCCGCGGGCGCGGTGTTCACCGACCTCGGACCCACCGGCGCGGTGATCGCCGGCATCATCGTCGGTGCGCCGACCGCCTTGGCATTCAGCGCCGCCCAGACCGGGACCCGGGCGGCGAGCACGGCCGGCACCGCGGGGCTGGCGAACCCGGTGATCTCGGTGGTCGAGGACGCCCTGTCCTTCGTCCTGGTCCTGGTCGCCTTCCTGCTGCCCCTGCTGATCCCGGTGCTGCTGGCCTTCCTGCTGTGGTTCGCGTGGAAGGGCATGCGCCGGGTGCAGGCGCTGCGGCGCGCGTAGGTCGCGCCGCCGTCGCCCCTGCGCCCGTCAGCCCGGGATCTGCGCGGCCAGGCCGTTGCGGCGGAAGTCGGAGAACTGGCTGCTGTCCGAGCAGAAACCACAGTTCTGGCCGAAGAACTCGGCGCGCGCGTTCTGGTCGTCCATCAGCCAGTACCGCAGCCACGCCGTCGACGGGGCCCGCATGTCGCCGCCGGAGATCCCGGTGCCGAAGTGGGTGGCGCCGCGCAGTTCCGCATACTCGGCGGGAACGTGGTCGGCGTCGTTGTACATGCCCTTCACCAGGATCGGCCACACGATCGCGTCGAACTGGCCGGCCAGGTACAGGACCGGTTCGTCGATCAGGTCGACGTCGTTGAGCGGTCCCGGCTGGATCGCGACCACCGTGTCCACCCGGGGGTCGACGGCAGCGTTGACGGCCGCGGAACCGCCCTGAGAATGACCGGCGGACCCGATCCGGTCCAGGTCGACCTTGCCGAAGAAGACGCTGGACGGGTCGGCGTTGAGCTGCTCGGCGAGGTCGATGCCGCCGCGCATGGTGATCGCGAAGTTGGTCATGGGCGTGTTGGCGGCGACCACGATGAAGCCGTGGCTGGCGTAGTGGCGCAGCAGCACGGTGTAGGCACCCGGCACCACGCCGGTGCCGTTGCCCCAGATGACCACGGGGTGCTTCTCGCCGTGCGATCCCATGTTCTGCGGGTAGTACAGGGTGTGGACCAGGCCGACGCTCACCTCCGGGGTGTACGGCCCGGCAGCGCCCCAGTTCCGGCCGACGCCCGGGATGCCCTCCGCCTGAGCCGGGGTGGCGACGGCCGTCATGGCCAGCGCCGCAACCGTGGTCGCCATCGCGGCGGCGAGGATCCTACGGACGAGGGCGGTGCGGGTGTCGTATCTGCGCATACGCGAACATCTTCCCTTCGGCGGTCGCCTTCGACAGGCGAGGGTGGCAACCGGGTCAGCCGGTTTCGGTGGCGCTGACGCGGACCTGCCTGTCCGGCAGGTGAGGTGAAAGGTATTCCCCGCACCGCCGCCGCACAGCGGAAGACCGAACTGGGACGAACCTTGTGCCCGAGCACAATCCGGCGGTGCCGACACTGGCCCGCATGCCCAGGATCGGCGCTACCGGCGGGCGGCCTCGACGGCCAGCGCCAGCTCCACCATCTGCCGAGGATCACCGATGGAGCGGCCGGTGAGTTCCTCGATCCGACGCAGACGATTGAGGACCGTGTTGCGATGACAGAACAGTGCGCCCGCCGCGACCTGCGCCGAGCCTCCCGCGTCGAACCAGGCGGTGAGGGTTGCGAGCATCAGCTCCCGTTCGGCCCGCGGCAACCGGAGCACCGGGCCCAGGACGACCGTCCGGAGGCGCTCGGCGAGGTCCGACTGGGCCGCCACCAGCGCGGCGGGCAACCGCTGGTCGAGCACCACCACCTCGTCGCCCGCGGCCACACAGGTCTGCAACGCGATCTCCGCCAGCCAACGCGCCCTGACCAATTCGGCTGGCGAGCCGACCACCGGGCTCACGCCGGCCCGCACCCCGGGCACCCCGAGCGCCCGGACCGCGTCGCCGAGATCGCCCGAGCCGAGCGTGATCAGGCCGACCTCGTGGTCGGCGCGGATCCGCCACATCACCTGGAAGCCGTCCGTCCGCGGGCCTGCGTGTGCGGATCCCACCCCGCGTCCGTCCGACCGCACGACGGCCACCGCGTAGCGTCCGCGGTCGGCCAGGCCGAGGAAAGCCGACGCCTCCGCGACCAGGCCCGCGCCGCCGCCGGCCGGCAGGTCGGCACCCGGACCGCCGAGGAGGACGTCGAACAACGCGTTGCGGCGCTCGATGTCGCGGGCCAACCGCTCCGACTCCGTCTTCTGGTAGGCGTCGGCGACCGCCCCGGTCATCAGGTCCACGATGTCCCAGAGGTCACCGACGCACGGCAGCAACTCGGGCAGCGAGTCCGGTTCCTCCTGCCGCACCGTCTCGACCATGGCCTGCCACAGCAGCCGGCAACCGCGGCGATAGGCGTGCTGCAGCGAGGCGAGCGGCAGCCCCTGCTCGGCGCGGACCCGTCCGGTCCGGGCGGCGTCGGAGAGGTCCACCGGCCGGTCCGCCGACCGCGCGCGCATCGAGGCCGTCGCGTGCCGCAGGTTGTGCAGGATCGTCTCCCGCAGTTCCGCGGGTTCGATCAGTGCCGCGTAGGCCGCATCCTCGGCCAAGATCTCCTCGGCCAGACCGCCCGCGATCGCGGGCAGCCGACGGGCGAGGGACTTGTCCACGGCGGTGAGAATGTGCGCTGCCGTGTCCCGGACGACCACCACCACGCCGCCTCTCCTCGCCCGACCGTGCCCGCACCACGGGGAAATGGCGCGAGCAGCAGAATAGCCCGGCGGACAGTCCGTGCGGGTCGTTCCGCGGCCGAGCCGTCCTGACAGACTGGTCACCATGGCCGACACCGAGATCACCTTCACCAGCGGCGACGTCACCCTGCACGGCAGCTTCCTCCTGCCCGACGCGGTGACGGGACCGGTCCCCGCAGCGTTGCTGCTTGCCGGCAGCGGCCCGACCGACCGCAACGGCGACAGCGCGCTGCTGCCCGGCGACATCGGTACCCTGCGCTTCCTCGCCGAGACCCTGGCCGGGGCCGGCATCGCGAGCCTGCGCTACGACAAGCTCGGCAGCGGCGAGACCGGGCTCGGCCCGTACGAGGTCGAGGATGTCGCCGGGCTCGGCTTCTCAACCTTCGTCGACGCGGCCGCGAACGGCCTCGATTACCTTGCGGCGCAACCGAACATCGACGCCGACCGCCTGCTGGTGATCGGACACAGCGAGGGCGCGCTGGTCGGCCTCGCGCTGGCCGTGGCCGACGACGCCCCCGCCGTCGCCGGCCTCGGTCTGCTCGAACCGCTCGCGGTCCGGCTGCTCGACCTGCTGACCCGGCAGATCAACGACCAGGTGGACGCCGCCGCCGGCGCGGGCGCCCTCCCGCTGGAACTGG
This sequence comes from Rhodococcus sp. P4_C10, assembly GCF_056402135.1. Lineage (NCBI taxonomy): Bacteria > Bacillati > Actinomycetota > Actinomycetes > Mycobacteriales > Nocardiaceae > Rhodococcus > Rhodococcus sp. P4_C10. The sequence goes on from NZ_JBFUHZ010000046.1 coordinate 34,509, forward strand.
CCGACGAACTGCGCACCGCGCTGACCGAGGCGGTGGAGTCGCTGCGCACCGACGGCACCCTGCCCGACGACCTGCCCGAGCCGCTGCGGATGGCCGGCTTCGTCCCGGTCAACGCCAAGGCCCTCGCCGAGGAGGACGCCCTCGACCCCCGCGAGCTGGCGGCCGCGCTGCCCGCCGGGCTGCCGGTGCTGACCAGTTGCTCGGCACGCGACACCCAGGTCTCGGACGCCGACGTGGACGCGCTGGAAGCGGCACTGGCCGGGACGGCGCTGACGTCGGTGCGGATGACGACGGCGAACCACGTGCTCAAGGAGATCGGCGAGCGCGACTCCACCGGCGCCGACTACATCGAGGACCTGCCGTTCTCGGCCGAGTTCGCGGCCGGGTTCAAGGACTGGATCGCCCGCTTCTAGTTCCGCGCCGCCGTCCGCCGAGTGTGCACTCGGGGGCACCTCCCTGCACGAAGTGGTTGGGGGACTGTCCGTGCGCACTCGGCCGACGCACCCGCAAGTGCACTCTCGGCGGGCTGTGGACAAACGCCGAAGTTGTCCACAATTGCGGAACCTGTCCGCCGACCGGGTGAGCCGTCCGCCAGCCTCGAGGGATGGGGGAATTCGATGAACTGTCTCTGGGAAGTGTCGCCGTCGCGACGGGCGCACTGACCGATCGCCAGTTGCGCCCCGACCACACCCGGCTGCATCGAGATGTCCACATCGCCAAGGGAATTGGCCTCGGCGCCCTGATCCGGGCGCGGGCCGCCGAGACGCTCGACGCGCTGCTCGTCGAGTACGACGGTGACGGCCACTGGACTCGGGCGGAGCCTCGGAGATCTCGAGGCCGGCGCATCCCTGTGAACAGCGCCGAGTGCGCACCCTCCGGTGACCCGCCTCGGCCGGCGCGCCCGCATCTGCACACCCGGCCGCCGCGCCGCGGGCCGATACCGAAGTGCGGATGTCGTCACCGTGCTGTAGCGTTCTCGCCTAACCACCGATGCCTAGAGGAAAGGGACGGCCCACAGTGAAGCAGATTGCGCATTCTTGCGTTGCACATTTCTACGTTGCACGCAGCGGCGCCGTACCCATGTGGCTCTGCCACTCCCAGGCAATGCGTGGACCCCGAGAACACTCCTGACGTAACGGAACTGTTCTCGGCACCCGGGCAATCGCCCCGGGTGCCGTTCTTCTAGCTACCCCAAACTTCTCGAGATCGTCGCTACCGAAAGCACTCTCGAAACTGCACAACAAGGAGATCCACATGAAGCTTCGTATCCACACCCTGGCCGCGGTCCCGCCGCTGGCCGACCTGCCCGCCGACCTCTCCGGCCAGGTCATCACCCTCGACCTGTCGCACACCGACACCCACCAGCGGGCCGCGGCCACCGACCTGGCCCGCGAACTGCTCGACCGCGGCGCCGCCCGCATCGTGATCTCCGGGTCGGCCGCCTGACCTCAGCCCGCGCGAGTGTGCACCTACCCGACACCGAGAGGTGCGCACTCGACGGAATCGAGCGCGCACCTCTCGGCGAACGAGTTGGGCTGACGGTCAGGTCAGTGGGCGAAGTGCCGGGCCCCGGTCAGGTACATCGTGACGCCGGCCTCGCGGGCGGCCTCGATGACCTCGTTGTCACGAACCGAACCACCCGGCTGCACGACCGCCTTGACGCCCGCGGTCGCGAGCACCTGGAAGCCGTCCGGGAACGGGAAGAACGCGTCCGAGGCGCCCACCGAACCGGCGACCCGGTCCCCCGCGCGCTGCACGGCCAGGTGCGCCGAGTCGACACGGTTGACCTGGCCCATGCCGACGCCCACCGAGGCGCCGTCGTGGGCGAGCAGGATCGCGTTGGACTTCACGGCACGGCATGCGCGCCAAGCGAATTCGAGATCCTTCAGGGTTGCGGCGTCGGCCGCGTCACCGGTGACGAGGGTCCAGTTGGCCGAGTCGTCGCCCTCGGCGTCGAGCACGTCACGCTCCTGCAGCAGCGCGCCGCCGGAGATCGGGCGCAGCTCCACGCCGGTCGCGTTCGGAACCGCGGCCTCGAGCACCCGCACGTTCTTCTTGCGGGCCAGCACCTCGACGGCGCCGGGGGCGTAGGACGGCGCGATGACAACCTCGGTGAAGATGTCGGCGACCTGCTCGGCCATCTCCACGGTCACCTCGCGGTTCGCCGCGATGACGCCACCGAACGCGCTGACCGGATCGCAGGCGTGCGCCTTGCGGTGCGCCTCGGCGATGTCGGCGCCGACGGCGATGCCACAGGGGTTGGCGTGCTTGATGATCGCGACCGCGGGCTCGGCGTGGTCGAAGGCGGCGCGCCAGGCGGCGTCACCGTCGGTGTAGTTGTTGTACGACATCTCCTTGCCGTGCAACTGCTTCGCCTGCGCGAGTCCCGCGGCGGCCGCCGGGTCCTCGTACAGCGCTGCGGCCTGGTGCGGGTTCTCGCCGTAACGCAGGACCGCGGTGCGGTTCCAGCTCGCGCCGGCCCACTCCGGGAACTGGGTGTCGGAGTCGGACGCGACGAGGGTCGAGGTCATCCAGCTGGCGACCGCGACGTCGTAGGACGCTGTGTGCTGGAACGCCTGCGCCGCAAGGGCGGTGCGCTCCTGCAGGGTGAATCCGCCGGCCGCGACCGCGGCGAGGACGTCCTCGTAGCGGGCCGGGTCGACGACGACGCCCACCGAGGGGTGGTTCTTCGCGGCGGCGCGCACCATCGACGGTCCGCCGATGTCGATCTGCTCGACGCACTCGTCGGGCGTCGCACCGGACGCGACGGTCGCGGTGAACGGGTAGAGGTTCACCACCACCAGCTGGAAGGCCTCGATGCCGAGGTCCGCGAGCTGCGCGAGGTGGTCTTCCTTGCGGGTGTCGGCGAGGATGCCGGCGTGCACGCGCGGGTGCAGGGTCTTGACCCGCCCCTCGAGGCACTCGGGGAATCCGGTGAGCGACTCGACCGGCGTGACGGGGATTCCCGCGTCGGCGATCTTCGCCGCGGTGGAGCCGGTCGAGACCAGTTCGACCCCGGCCTGGTGCAGCCCGGTGGCCAGTTCAACGAGGCCCGTCTTGTCGTAGACGCTGACAAGTGCGCGGCGCACAGCCTTACGTTCGGTCACTTCGGGATCACGGCCTTTCGTCCATCGGAAATAACACCTCGGGTGGCGACCGCGGCGAGCACCTCGACCAGCAGCCGGCGTTCCACAGTCTTGATTCGCTCGTGCAGCGAGGCCTCGTCGTCGTCGTCGAGGACCGGCACCGCTTCCTGCGCCAGCACGGGTCCGGTGTCGACGCCGGCGTCGACCAGGTGCACGGTCGACCCGGTGACCTTCACCCCGTACGCCAGGGCGTCGGGCACCGCGTGCGCGCCGGGGAACGACGGCAGCAGCGCGGGGTGGGTGTTGACGATCCGGCCACCGAAGCGAGCGAGGAACTCGGGCCCGAGGATCTTCATGAACCCGGCGGAGACGATCAGGTCCGGGGCATGGGCCTCTACGGCCTCGGTGAGCGCGCGGTCCCAGTCGGCACGGTCGGCGTGCTCGCGCAGCGCGATGCGGAAGTCGGCGATGCCGGCGGCGCGCGCGTGGAGCGCGGCGTCACAGTCCCGGTCGACGCCGACGGCCACGATGCGGGCTGGGTAGTCGTCGACCGCGGCCGCGATCAGCGACTGCAGCAGGCTTCCGGTACCGGAAGCGAGGACCACGACCCGGGCCGGCGTGGAAGCGCCGGGCCGGAAGTACTCACGCGAGGCTGTCAGCGCTCTACTCCTGTGTGCGGACCATCGGCCGGAAGTGACCGGCCGCAGTGAATGCTAGTCGCTGCCCGGCCGGGCACCTCCGGGCAGGTCCTGCTCATCCTCGGGCGCCGTGACCTGCGCCACCTCGACGACCTCACCCTCGAGCACCTCACCGTCGAACAGCTCGGCCTCGACCACCTCCGCCTCGACCACGGTGGCGGCGGGGACGGACTTCGCCGCGGACTCGGCCGCCACCGGCTCGCCGACCACCTCGGCCTCGATCACGGTGCCGGACGCCACCGGCGTCTCGGCCACCGGCAGCGCGATCGGCTCGGGGGCCGGCCGTGCAGGCGCGGTTTTCGGCTGCGTCGCGGCCGGTTCCGGCCTGCGCCCGCGCAGCCGCGACAGCGCCGCGACCGCCCCGCCCAGCAGTCCGAGCCAGGCGAACACGAGGCCGACGAAGGCCGGCAGGTCCACCCCGACCGTCCCGAAGGAGCCGAGGTCGCCGCCCCCTGCGAAGGCGAGCAGTCCCAGCCCGGTCGCCACCGCCACGGCGGCGACCGTCGCCCGTTGCGCCGCCTCGAGCGACGAGGACACGCCACCCGCGCAGTCGCGGCCGAGCATCACCCCGATCGCCGCGGGGACCGTCAGCAGCGCGAGCGCCGCGCCCCCGCCACCCCCGGCCGGCAGCGCGCCCAGCAACGGCAACGCCGGCACCGGTCCCCCGCTCACCTCCAGCAGGCTGACGGCGGCGGTACCCACGTGCGCGGTCGCACCGACGAGCACCGCGACCGCGCCCACCACGACATTCGGCAGGTACAGGATCGAGAGCACGGTCAGCCCGAGTCCGCCGACGAAGCCGTTGCCCGCCGCGACCAGCGCCCCGACGGTGTCCCAGGACGAGACCAGCGCGACGGCGGTGAGCGCGGCACCGGAGGCGAGCAACGCCATCGCGGCCCGCMGCGCGGGCTGCGCGGCCGCGAACACCCACGCCGGCACCGGCAGCTGTGCGGTCAGCGGGCGCCACAACCGGCTGCCCATCCCGATCCCCGCGGCGGTCAGGTGCACCGCCAGCACCCAGCCGAACGCGGCCAGGACATTCGGCGACGCCAGCGGGATCACCTCGGATGCGTCCTGCACCACGGCCAACGCGATCGCGGTGACCAGCAGGGGCCCGGACAGTGCTGCGCCGAGCACCCACCAGCGTTCGTACGACGGACTGTCCTCGGTGACCGTCCGCGCGCAGGCCTTGGCGCAGGCCCAGACCATCAGCAGGGTCGGCAGCAGCGGCAGCACCCCGAGGGAGACGCCGCTGACGGTCAGCTGGACCTGGTGCACGGCCAGCCAGCTCGCCGCGATCGCGCCGCTGGTCCCGTTCAGCTCACTGTTCGACGCGACCAGCGTGACCAGCACGCAGGTCGCGATGATCACGAGCGCCAGCACGGTCGGCCGGAATGCGACCCCGAGCAGTGCCCGGACCTGTTCCGGGGTGGGGGTCGGCCGGGGTGCGGCCACCCTCCCCCGAGTCTGATTCCGGGCGGTGTCGCGGCTCAGCAAGGAACTCATCTCCTCGAGGGTGGCATCTGGGTCGGTGGCCGTCGGCCAGGCGCGCCGACGCTCCGGCGCCCGACACGACGGCGCCCCCCAGGTTCACCSGGGGGGCGCCCGACGTCGGGGTCAGTCGTCGGTGGGCTTGGTGGCGGCGCCGAACACCTGCGTCGGCGCCGCCGGTGCGCCGCCTGCCGGCTGGTCGGTGTCGGGAGTCTCGGCGGGCTTGTCGGCACCGGACTGCTCGGCGGGCGGGGCCTGCTGCGGCTGTCCGCCGGGCTGCTGCTGGCCGGCGGCCGGCGGGGTGGGCGCGTAGGGGTTGGCCTGCTGGCCGTAGCCCGCACTGTAGGCCTGCGGCGCCTGGGCCTGCGGCTGGCCGTACGCCTGCGGCTGGCCGTAACCCTGCGGCGCCTGCGGCTGGCCGTAACCCTGGGGGGCGTAGCCGCCGGGGTACTGCTGCTGCGGGTATCCGGGCTGCTGCTGGCCGTACGCCTGCGGCTGGCCGTAGCCGGCCGGGTACTGCTGCTCGCCGTAACCCTGCGGCTGCCCGTAGCCCTGCGGGGCGTAGCCGACCGGTCGCGGCGCGGGCGCCTTGAGGAGGCCGAGCGCGAACAGCACCACCGTGACCGCCAGCACCAGCTGCACGAAGCCGAGGACCAGGATGACGATGCCGCCCCAGGCCAGCGACACGCCTTCGGACAGCGAGAACAGGAAGCACAGCGAGACCGCGAAGCCCACCAGCGACGTCGCCGCGGCGAGCGCCTCGTAGGAATGCTCGGGCAGCAGCGACAGGCCGGCGAGCAGCCCGCCGAGCAGCAGCATCGCGAGCCCGACCACCGGGTATCCGCCCTCGAAGGACGTCTGCGACAGGGTGGTGTCCGCGAAGGTGCTGACCTTCGCGAACGGGGCGAATCCGATCAGGAAGATCACGATTCCGAGCACCAGCACGCCGAGGGTCAGCAGGTGCGGCATGCCCTTCGAGCCCAGGCCGCCGGACGGCTGTGCGGGCGGGCCGTAACCCGGCCCGGGTGGGTTGAAACTCATGTCGGCTCCTTGGGGTGTGCGCACGCGGAATCGATTCCCCTTGAACGCTAGCGCATCCGGGCGCGACGCCTCGGTCACCGAGCACGCCGAAGGGCACCCAAGTTCGCGAGACGCGAGTTCGGGTGCCCTTCAGTGGTGTTCAAGCCGCAGGCAGCGCCGGCGGCGGGCAGAGCAGCCTAGGCGGACAGGCTCTGCAGGATCTCGCGCGCGAGGGCGGCGGTGGCGGACGGCGTCTTGCCGACCTTCACGCCGGCGGCCTCGAGGGCCTCCTGCTTGGCCTGCGCGGTGCCCGAGGAGCCGGAGACGATGGCGCCGGCGTGGCCCATGGTCTTGCCCTCGGGAGCCGTGAAGCCCGCGACGTAGCCGACGACCGGCTTGGTCACGTTGGCCTTGATGTAGTCGGCCGCACGCTCCTCGGCGTCACCACCGATCTCACCGATCATCACGATGACCTTGGTGTCGGGGTCGTTCTCGAACGCCTCGATGGCGTCGATGTGCGTGGTGCCGATGACCGGGTCGCCGCCGATGCCGATGGCGGTGGAGAAGCCGAAGTCACGCAGCTCGTACATCATCTGGTAGGTCAGGGTGCCCGACTTGGAGACCAGGCCGATGGGGCCGGTGCCCGCGATGTTGGCGGGCGTGATGCCGACCAGGGCCTCGCCCGGCGTGATGATGCCGGGGCAGTTCGGGCCGATGATGCGGGTCTTCTTGCCCTTGGACTCGTTGTACGCCCATGCGTATGCGGAGTCCTGGACCGGGATGCCCTCGGTGATGACCACGAGGAGCGGGATCTCCGCGTCGATGGCCTCGACGATGGCGTCCTTCGAGAAGGCCGGGGGGACGAACGCGATGGAGACGTCCGCGCCGGTCTCCTTCATTGCCTCTTCGACGGTGGCGAAGACGGGCAGCTCGACGGCGTTGCCGTCCTTGTCGGTGTGCGAGACCGTGGTGCCGGCCTTGCGGGCGTTGACGCCGCCGACGACCTGGGTGCCGGCCTTGAGCATCAGGGCGGTGTGCTTGGTGCCCTCGCCGCCGGTGATGCCCTGGACGATGACCTTGGAGTCCTTGGTGAGGAAGATTGCCATTGTTCTGTGAGTCCCTTACTTCGCTGCGTGAGCGAGCTCGGCGGCCTTGTCGGCGGCCTCGTCCATGGTTGCGACGACCGTCACCAGCGGGTGGTTGGCCTCGGCGAGGATGCGGCGACCCTCTTCGACGTTGTTTCCGTCCAGGCGCACGACGAGCGGCTTGTTGGCCTCGTCACCCAGGGTCTGCAGGGCGCCGACGATGCCGTTGGCGACCGCGTCACAGGCGGTGATGCCGCCGAAGACGTTCACGAACACGCTCTTGACCTGCGCATCGTTCAGGATGACGTCCAGGCCGGCGGCCATGACCGCTGCCGAGGCGCCGCCGCCGATGTCGAGGAAGTTGGCGGGCTTGACGCCGCCGTGGTTCTCACCGGCGTACGCGACGACGTCGAGGGTCGACATGACCAGACCCGCGCCGTTGCCGATGATGCCGACCTCGCCGTCGAGCTTGACGTAGTTGAGGTCGTTCTCCTTGGCCTTGAGCTCGAGGGGATCGGTGGCGTCCCGGTCCTCGAAGGCCTCGTGGCCGGCCTGACGGAACGCGGCGTTCTCGTCCAGGGTGACCTTGCCGTCGAGGGCCAGGATCTGGTCGTCGGGCGTGCGGACGAGGGGGTTGACCTCGACGAGGAGGGCGTCTTCGTTGATGAAGACCTCCCACAGCTTCTGGATGGTGATCGCGGCGGCGTCGAGCACCTCGGCGGGCAGCTTGCCGGCCTCGGCGATCTGACGCGCGAACGCCAGGTCGACACCCTTGACGGCGTCGACGGCGATCTTGGCGAGGGCGTCGGGGTTCTCCTCGGCGGTGACCTCGATCTCGACGCCACCCTCCACCGAGCACATGGCCAGGTAGGTGCGGTTGGTGCGGTCGAGCAGGAAGGAGATGTAGTACTCCTCGGCGATGTCACTGGCCTCGGCGACCAGCAGCTTCTTGACGACGTGACCCTTGATGTCCAGGCCCAGGATTGCCTCGGCGTTGGCCACTGCGGCATCAACGTCGGGCGAGTACTTCACGCCACCGGCCTTGCCGCGGCCGCCGACCTTGACCTGCGCCTTGACCATCACCGGCTTGCCGATTTCCTCGGCAATCTCGCGCGCCCCGGCGACCGTGTCGGTAACACGCCCGGCCGAAGTCGGTACACCGTGCTTGGCGAAGAGTTCCTTCGCCTGGTATTCGAAGAGATCCATCTGCTCACCGTCTCGTCTGCTTGACGCCCGCTCGAGGGGTAAGAGCGGGTCCGTTCGGACTTTATCTAGTTGAATCATTGGTCCAACCGCCGCGTCGGTGGTATGTGGCATATCTCACCAGATCAGCCCCGTGCGCGGCAGCTCACTACCGCCGGGGCCGAACCGCCACGACAGCGGCCGCGCCCAGCAGCACCACACCAAGGATCGCACCCACCGCCCCGAGACCTGCGACCGGCTCGGCTACCCGGGCACTGGTCAGTGGCCAACCGATCAGGTATATGCCCATACCCACTGCCGACCCGACCAGCAGCGAGGCCGCCCGCGCCGGCCGCGACCGGGCCGCCACCCATACCGCGGTCGCGACCACCACGGCGAGCAGCGCCCGTCCCCACAGGTCCCACCCCCACGGCCACTGGGCGACGGAGGCGGGGCCGAAGTCGGTGCCGCGGTAGAGCGGCAGTGCCAACCCGGCGACGGACGCCAGCACCGCGGGCACGCCGATCGCCAGCACCGCCGTCCGCGGCTCGGGGGGCGCAGAGGTGTCGATGCCATCGCGCTCCACCGAACCGGCAATCGCGACCGCGATCCCCGCCACCGTCGCGGCCACGGCGGACAGCCCGAGCACCACGGCGCCGAGCCCCGGGCCGGCGCCGGGCAGGTCCGACGCGACGACCACGGCCTGCAGCGCGGCGGCCACCGCCATCACCTGCGCCGCCCAGAGCACACCGACGGCGGGCCGCACCAGCGCCGCGAACTCCGAGAGCAGCAACCACGCGCCCGCCACCACCAAGGTGGCACCGGCGACCAGGGCGAGCCTGGTGACCAGCAGGCGCGGCTCGGGCACGCCGGCAGGCAACGCGAGCAGCGGCAGCAGCGCGCCGACCACGGCGAGCACCCCGGCCCCCACGGTGACGACGCCCGCGACCGCGTGCCGTCGGTCGAGCCGGGCCCGGGCGGCGCTCTCCGCGGCCTTCCGGCCGAGGACCGGGTCGCCGGATCGCCGCGCCGGTCCCGAGAGCAGCCGGTCCAGGCCGCGCCGGGCCCGCGC